>JAYVGI010000276.1:0-3104 GCA_043772355.1 Polaromonas sp. | reverse complement strand
ATTAGTGTTTACCCTTGGCTCAACTCGTCTACCCAAGTCCCGCCACATCCAACAAGGTCTCGTCACTCCCACTCCATCATTTACGGAAGACCAACAGTTGCGATTTAGGAAGCTATTGTGAATGCACTCTCAGCAGCAATTGCGCCGCCAGCCACAGCGCTCAGCAGGCCGTTGCCTGATAAGTAGCCCCACACCGCGTTGCCAGACACTCCGCGCGCCGCGCCGCCAGCGGCCAGCAGATTGGGAAACGGTGATCCGTCAATCCTCAACACGCGGCATTGTGCGTCGATGTCCAGGCCGCCTTGGGTGTGGAAGAGTGCGCCGGTGACTTTGACGGCGTAGAAGGGGGCTTGCAGGGGGCGCTTGAGGGTCATAGTGCTATTTGCAGAATCTGAACTGGCATTTGTAGTGCTATTTAAGCCTATAGTCCTTGTCGTCTGGGCGCAAGCAGCTATTACATCAGTAGCATCACAACCGATCAACGCCGCCAGCGCCTGCGCATCCGCACAGGTTCTCAAAGCCCCAGCTTCTTCCGCCGTACAGAAATCTGGGAAGCTGCGCGCCAGCTCCAAAATAGGCCCATCAAACACATTCCACGCCACGCCGCCCGGTTGCGCCAGCACATGCACCGCCGCCTCCGAGTAGCCCTGCGTCTCGTCGTGAAAGCGCTCGCCGCGTGCGTTGAGTTGGATGCCGCCTTCCATCATCAGCGCCCAGCTGATCAGCGCGCCCTGCGGCACCGCCCACGAGCCGTGGCCCTGGTAGCCACCCAGGTCGGCCAGCCGCGCACCCAGCGCCCTGCCCCAGCTGATGGCGCTGCCGTCGTTACCCGTATGCCCGGCAAACAGGGCATCGCGCATCTCGGGCAGCAGCTCGCGCACCATCTGCGGGTTGCCGCCAAAGCCATTGCAAGCCAAGATCAGTGCATCACAGCGCAAGTGCTCCATGCTGCCATCCGGCCGCTGGTAGCCCACACCCGTTACGCGCTGCGCGCTGTCCACAAAAATCTGCCGCACTGTAGCCTGGGTCACGATGTCCGCCCCGGCACCCAGCGCCGCGCGCTCCAGCTGCGCCACCAAAGCTGCCCCGGTTTTTTGTGGCACCGCATGCATGCGCCGCACGCTGTGCCCGGGGTACAGGAAGCCATCCAGCACGATAAAGTCGATAGCGTGCCGTGCAGACAACACGTCCAGTACTGCCCCAATCCGCTCAGAAAATGCCAACACCAAATGCGCCGCCGCTGTGCCATGCGCTTTGGCCTGAATGTCTTGCGCAAACAGCGCCGCGCGGTCGACAATTGCCGCTGCCCGCTGCACAGCCGTCCCCGCCGCCGGGATAAACCCCGACGACAGCGCCGTAGACCCCGAAGGCTGAGCATCCCGCTCCAGCAGCACGCAGTCTACGCCTGCGTCGCGCAGCGTGATGGCCGCGACCAAGCCGCATGCGCCTGCGCCGATGATGGCTACGGGGATGTGGGGGGCGTCAGAGGGTGGATGGCCTTGAATGACAGTAGGATTCATAATTGTGCGCTCTAAAGTTTTCTAGCTCGAAGCGTCACGCGCTGCATCAGCTTGAAAAAATATATGAAAAAACCGGCAGCAATGCTGAAAGTGACAAAAAAACCAACGGTGTGCGCAAAAGGAAATTCGTTGCTGAGTACCGCATTGGAAACATCGTTTTTGTCGTACCAGACCTCGTGCGGCTGCTGGATCTTTGGCAGGTTCTGGCGTGCATAAGGTTCACTTCCCCGATCACATTTACTGCTGACCCGATTTACGGATTCCTGAATTGTCCTGTATGACTTGTCAAGAACGGTGTATTCAACGTTTACGATCCAGCATTTCGTCCGAGATATTGAAGCGCCATCAGTTCCTGCTCCCGTGGGAAATTCCATTTCACTCTGAGAAACACCTACAACAATGCCTTCTATTTTTGTCCAACTTGGGGCGATTACTTTTGATAAAAACACTGCACTAAGGGAAATGGAAAGAGCAAATGCTAGCAACGCTAGCCACTCAGCAAATACCAAACGAAGCAGTGATTTTAAAAATGTCATCGCCATACCATTTCGATAAAAGGACTATGTCGAATCAAACTACCGCCTCGAGTGTCGCTATCGGCAAATACAAGCATAGAGGATCGTCCAATGTAGCCTTAAATCCCAACGCTGTGTAAAACGCTTTGGCTTGCTCGTGCTTCGCATCAACGACCACTGCATACAAGCCCACCTTGTGCGAGAACTCCAGCGACAGCTGCAAAGCAAACGCCATCAGCTGCTGCCCAACGCCTTGGCCTTGCGCTGTGCGGTCTACGGCCAAGCGGCCTATGCGCAGCACCGGGGCGGGGTAGCGCGGGAGTTTTGCACCGCTGGGCAAATGAACGGTTTCTACCTGGCCCACGCTGAGGGTGACAAACCCGAGGACGGTGATGCCGTCCGTCGCCAGCGCCACATAGGTTTTGCCATAACCTTTGCGCGCCAGTTGGCCGGACTGGCGTTGCAGAAAATCATTGAGTGCGCTATCGCCGCAGTCAAAGCCGCCGCGCACATGCTGGGCGGCTAGCAGCGTGATAGGGATGGGGATGGGCATGGGCCTGGCGCTTAACGCAAGGCCATAAGTTTACGCAGGGCGGCTGTGGGCTTGGGCGGCTTTTCGCAGGTGGCTACAAAGGCTTCAAACGCGGCTTGTGACAGTACCAGGCTGTCGCTACTGGCCACAATGCGGCGCGCGGCCTCGTAGGTGTTTTGCAGCATAAATCCCGACACAGTCGAGCCCATGATGGCCGCCGCCCGCTCGATAAGGGCTTTGGCTTCTGGGCTGGTGCGCAGATTGATGCGCACTGAATCGGTATGGGCTATTGCGGTCATGTTGTGGCTCCAAGGGTTGCATTAATTGTACGTCAATTTGACTCCATGCCTGCTTTCGATGGAAGCGCGGGTGTTTCGGTCAACAGACCCCGTCTTGCGTTGGCCAGCGTCTTGACCCGCCGATTCGCCTCGCCGTACAATCAGCTATTACTACGTAATACCCTAAGGCACCCATGCATTCCACCATGACCAGTAAAGGCCAAGTCACCATACCGGCTGCGCTGCGGCACAGCTTTGG
>JAYVGI010000275.1:0-4129 GCA_043772355.1 Polaromonas sp. | reverse complement strand
ATTATGGCACAACAAAGCGTTTCTCGACCGACCCCACTGTTTATGCGGGTTCCCGGCGGGTAGGGGCAAAAAGGGGCTTAAAAGTGACAAAGATGGGCTAGGTGACAAATACGGCAACTCAGGAACTTTTCAAAATCCCCTAAACTCACACCGTCAGATTCATTTAATTTGGGTCTGCTTTCCGATAACCATTTTTTTACAACAGGAGCCACTTATGAAAATAAGCCACTTTGCCGCCGCCTCGCTTGCTGCATTGACGCTCGGTACAGCCCTACCCGCTGCCGCCCAATTTGCCAAACCCGAGGATGCCATCAAGTACCGCCAAAGTGCGCTGCGCGTGATGGGCACCCATTTTGGGCGTATTGGCGCGATGGTCAATGGCCGCGTGCCATTTGATGCCGCCGCAGCACAGCAAAACGCCGAAATCGCTACCATGATGTCCTCCCTGCCATGGCAAGGTTTTGGCGCTGGCACCGAAGGTGGCAAGGCCAAGCCTGAGATTTGGAAAGAAAGCGCCAAGTTCAAAGAACTGAGCGATGACATGGGCAAAAAGATGATCGCCCTGAACGCCGCAGCCAAAACCGGCAACCTGGACAACATCAAAACCGCGTTTGGCGCTACCGGCGCTTCATGCAAAGCCTGCCACGACGCGTTCCAGGAAAAGTGATTCGCCAGTCGCCTTTTGGCGGCGTACCGTACTCCTCTGTAGCCGCCCTCTCAGCGGCTACCTTCCACCTGCTAGCTTTGGGCTAGCAGGTTTTTTGCTGTCTGTCTCCTGCGCTCTGTTGCTGTCACGTGAACCAGCCCGTTCAGGTCAGCGGCTAGTGGCGCTCCATTACCGGCGCGCAGATCAAGCCGCTTCTTTGTAGAAAAACTCGCGCTGCACACTGCGCGTGGCCAGTGGCTCCACCGCCAGGCGTATCGCGTTGATATGCTCTGGCGTAGTGCCGCAGCAGCCGCCCACGATATTGACCAAGCCTTCTTTGGCAAACTCGTGCAGCAGGCGCGAGGTGACCTCGGGCGTTTCGTCAAAGCCGGTCTCACTCATCGGATTCGGCAGGCCGGCGTTGGGATAGCAGCTGATAAAGGTATCACCCGCCACCCGCGCCATCTCCTGGATGTACGGACGCATCAGGGCCGCGCCCAGCGCGCAGTTCAGCCCCACGGCCAGCGGGCGCGCGTGGCGCACGCTGTGCCAAAAGGCCGTGACGGTTTGGCCACTGAGCAGGCGGCCCGACGCATCGGTCACCGTGCCGCTGATGATCAGCGGCAGGCGCTCGCCACTGGCCTCAAAAAACTCGTCAATCGCAAACAGTGCGGCCTTGGCGTTCAGCGTGTCAAAAATCGTCTCTACCAGCAGCGCGTCCGAGCCGCCTTCAAACAGTGCTTCGACTTGTTCATAGTAGGCCGCGCGCAGCTCTTCAAAGCTCACGTTGCGCGCGCCAGGGTCGTTCACGTCAGGGCTGATGCTGGCCGTCTTGGGTGTGGGGCCGAGGGCCCCGACGACAAAGCGTGGCTTATCGGGTGTGGAAAATTTATCGCAGGCCGCGCGGGCTATCTTGGCAGACTGCACGTTCATCTCGCGCGCCAAATGCTGCATGTCGTAGTCGGCCTGGGCCACGGTGGTGGAGCCAAAGGTGTTGGTCTCGATCAAATCGCAGCCCGCAGCCAGGTATTTCTCATGGATATCGCCGATCACATCGGGCCGGGTCAGGCTGAGCAGCTCGTTGTTGCCTTTGATGTCCTTGTGAAAGTCGGCAAACCGCGATCCGCGAAACTGCGCTTCGTTCAGCTTAAAGCGCTGGATCATGGTGCCCATCGCCCCGTCCAGGATGGCAATGCGCTTCTCAAGAATGCCCGGCAGAGCCTGACCTCGGGTGTAAACAAGTAGTTTCATAGGCGCTATTGTAGAAAGAACCCATGACGGCCTCCCAAGTTTGGGATAATCACCCCGTGAAGCACCTAGAACCCCGCGCCGCCTGGCAAGAAATCCAAAGTACCCCTAACGCACTCTTCCTCGACGTGCGCATGGAGATCGAGTCCCTGTACGTGGGCCGCCCGCCTGGCGTACACAACATCCCCTGGTACGAATACCCCGACTTGCAGACCAACCCTGCTCAGTTTGCGCAGGCCGTAGAGTGCGAGGCCGGTGATGGCGTTGATGCCAAGGCCCGCCCCATCTACCTGATTTGCCGCAGCGGCAAACGCACCTTAGACGCGGGTAATGCCCTGGAAGCCGCCGGTTTTAGTAACGTCACCAACATCTTGCACGGCTTTGAGGGCGAACTGAACGAGACCTTCCACCGCAGCACCCTGAGCGGCTGGCGGCATGATGGGCTGCCTTGGGAGCAGATGTAGTGCGGGGCTTGAAGAAACTAGTCTCCGCGCCTTTCTAAAGTTTTGTATCCCAATCGCGCTCAATCACCGCTTGCTGGCTTTTGTAGTGCTCAGTTTCGTGCGGCGGTGTTGCGGTTCTAATCGATGATTGCTGTTGAAAATATAGCTGACTGTGCGATATCCTATTGGCCTAACTGCCAAATCGCTTCTTCGACTCCGATCTAGCAGACTTTCAAAAGTTAGTTCGCACGCATGGGCCAGCGCCGTGGAACTCTTCTGGGCTGAACGCATTGCACCTTTCCCAGTACCTGCGCGATTGTGCAATTGCCAGAAAGTCACGCGTGCTTCGCGAGGATTTTGAGTTAACTAAAACAGCGGGTTGCCGATTTTCACAGGAGTTTGATAACTGTACAGAGTATCCGTGCAAATGCTTGAAGCCTACGCCAGAAGCTGAGTTCGGGGATGTTTGATGTTCAGTTTATATTACAGCCCGGGTCACGTTGCAGGTTTGGCGGTATACATTACAGGTGCTTAATCGGAATCATTTACTCCCGGAGAATCAATGAACAACAAAACAGCTGCCACGCTCGCCGTAACTTGTCTCGTGCTGGTCGGGTGCGCCACGTCAACAACGAACTATGTGCCGCCGACCGAAATACGAGTCATCAATACAAAGTTCGTAAACAAGCCGTTCGACTCTGTCTGGGATGCTCTAGTCAAGGAGCTTAGTAGTGACTTTTTCGTCATCAACAACATTGACAAGAACTCCCGCCTCATCAACATTTCATTTACCTCGCAGCGTCCATCTGAGTTTGTAGACTGTGGCACTACGTCCCGGACTTTCAAGAACGTACGAGGCGACCAAAGCTACACGTACAAGACGGCGGACACGACCAGTTTTACGGCAGCAACCCCTCAAGGCAACGTCTTTAATGTGCGCCGTTCGTCTCGCCTTGAAGGCCGCACCAACATCTATGTGGCACCTGAGAATGCTGGTACAAATGTCACAGTCAACACAAAGTATATTGTTTCAATCACTATGGTAGCGACTGCTTTGGATGGGCGTCCTGCAGCGACTGAGAGTTTCGTTTTTGATCCGTCTACAAAGCAGGCTTTCAGCAATGGGTCAATCACTTGCGCAGCCGTCGGCGCTATCGAAGACCGAATCCTACGCGCGGCACAGTGACGCCCGACCCTTCCATCATACGGATTTACCTACGGGAAGCCGTTCCGGTCAAAAGTTAGCTGCCTGAACTTTTCAATGCTCCAAGGCGCGCGATGTCAATCCTTTATCACTACTGCTCCACCGATACCTTTTTCAATATCGTAAAGAATCGCTCGCTTTGGCTTTCCTCCCTAGCCCAGTCCAATGATTACATGGAGGGCAAGCTAGTGGCGCAGGCCATAACCCGCCTAGCCTGAATATTTCATACCCCCACAACTTCCACCGGGACTTTGACGATTTTGAGTTGGTGGCCAGTTCAGCTGCCCATATTTTGATCAGATAGTATCAATGCATACATAGACTGTGTTTTGCAGGCGCATTTGCCCCACCCCGGCTTGGGCTGCGAACCTGTTTTGTGTCACCGCGCAGGTCAGGCGCTGGGCAGATGGATACGGATGCTGCGCGTGTTGCGCGTCACCAGCGCCGCCAGCTTGAGCAGCTTGGTGCGCAGCGTACCGATCTGTGCCTTAGCCAACTGCGTGCCCACCAATGCCAACGCGCGCAACCGCTCCACCAGCACATAGCCCAAAGCGGCCAGAAGCATGCGCAACTGATTACTTTGAAAGA
>JAYVGI010000274.1:0-5283 GCA_043772355.1 Polaromonas sp. | reverse complement strand
TCCACTGCGCCTTCGGCGGTCTCCGTCACGAGACTCTCTCCAAGCTGTGCGTATTCTAACCAATTGGTGGACGAGAGAGTTGATCGTTGCAACGGAGTTTTCCGCGCTTCGCTGCGGCATACTCTGGGCATGCTGGATGTAAAAACATATTTCCCTTTTCTTAACTGGCCGCGCCCTCATGCGGCTTTGCTGCGCAGCGAACTGATTGCGGGCCTGACGGTAGCTCTGGTGATGGTGCCCCAGTCGGTGGCCTATGCTGGTCTTGCGGGCATGCCACTCATTACCGGGCTGTATGCAGCTTTGTTACCCGCGTTGGTCGCTGTGTTGTTTGGCAGCTCCACCCGCCTCTCCGTAGGGCCTGCGGCGCTCACCTGTGTGCTGATCGCCGCCTCACTCAACGGGTTGGCCGAGCCGGGCAGTGCGCAGTGGGTGAATCTGGCGGTGTGGCTGGCCATTCTTTCTGGCTTGATGCAATTGGCCTTGGGCACACTCAGTTTGGGCTGGCTGCTGAACTTGGTGAGCTCGCCGGTGTTTACGGGCTTTACGCAGGCCGCCGCGCTGCTGATCATGGCATCGCAGTTGCCCGCATTTTTAGGCTTGCAGGGGCCACTCGCCAGTTTGCTCGATGCCCCGCGTTTTGACTTGGCAGCCTTGGGCTTTGGCGTGGCATCTCTGGCCTTGTTGATCTTGGGTAAGCGCTTTGCGCCGCGCCTGCCCATGGTGCTGCTGGTGGCGGGCGCAGCGGCGCTGCTCAGTTGGACGAGCGGTTACTCGGCCAGTGGTGGGGCCATTATTGGCGCGCTGCCCGCAGGCTTGCCCAGCCTGTACTGGCCCAGCCTGCCGGCATCTGGCACCCTTGTGGCCTTGTTGGTGCCCGCCAGCGTGATTGCCTTGGTGAGCTTTTTAGAAACCGCGTCGAGCGCCAAAATTGAAGCACAACGGGACGGCAAACTGTGGAACACCAACCAAGACTTGATTGGCCAAGGCCTGGCCAAACTGGCCAGTGCATTGAGCGGCAGTTTTGCCACCAGCACCTCGTTTTCGCGCTCTGCCATTACGCTCAAAGCGGGGGCTAAAACAGGCTGGTCGGGCTTGGCTACCGTGGTGTGTGTGCTGTTGACCTTGCTGGTGCTAATGCCTCTTTTGCACCATGTGCCAAGGGCCGTGCTGGCCGCCGTGGTGATCAATGCCGTGATGGGAATGGTCAAGCCCCAGCAGTGGGCCTGGCTGTGGCGCATCGACCGCATGGAGGCTGTGACGGCGGCCGTGACTTTTGTGGTCACCTTGCTGACCGCACCACGCATTTACTGGGGCGTGTTGGCGGGGGTGGTCTTGGGCTTGGTGCATTTTTTGCTGCTGCGTTTGCACCCGCGCATTATTGAGGTGGGCCTGCATGGGGACGGTAGCCTGCGCGATCGCCACCTCTGGCACTTGCCGCCGCTGGCGGACAAGCTCTATGCCTTGCGCATGGATGCTGAGCTGGACTTTGCCTCCGCCAGTGCGCTAGAACGCGCCATTACCGAGCACTTGACTGGGCACCCCGAGGTGCGCCATGTCTGCCTGTTTGCCCAACCGATTAACCGCATTGATGCTACCGGGGTAGAGGTGTTTGGCCAACTGCGCACGGCATTGGCCGCGCGCGGCGTGACGCTGCATATCAGCGGTATCAAACTACCTATAGAAAAAGTGCTGCTTAAGACCAATGGTTTGCAACCAGGCGCACTGCTGCGCATGTACCGCACGGATGCGGAAACCTTGACTGCCCTCCAGCGACTGGAGCAGGTTTGATCGCTTGATACGCCGCGCCACCCGCTAAACGGAACAACCGGGTAAACCATCAACAATTGCGCAGTTGCGGGCTATATGATTGCTTGGCTTGAGCGCGCCTTGTTTTTCGCCCACCATCCCCTTTAACCGATGTATCCTGCCATGCATAAACGCCATCTTTTAGCTCTGTTGGTAGCCCTGCACTTGCCCGCAGCCTGGGCCCAGGCTTGGCCTGCCAAACCCATCAAAATCATCGTCCCCTCGGCGGCGGGTTCGGCGCCCGACATCATGACGCGGCTGCTAGGTGTCGAGCTGCAAAAGCGCTTGGGCCAATCGGTGGTGGCTGACAATAAAGCGGGTGCAGGCGGCGCGCTAGGGGCCGACATCGTGGCCAAAGCCGCACCAGATGGCTACACCTTGGTGATGGGCAACATTGGCTCGCACGCGATGAATGTGGGCGTGTACCCCAAGCTGCCCTACAACCCCGTCAAAGACTTCGAGTCGGTTGCCATGGTGGCCATCACGCCCAGCTTGATGACAGTCTCTAGCGACCTGCCGATCAAGACGGTGAAAGAGTTTGTGGACTACGCGCGCAAAGAAGGTGAAGCGATCACGTTTTCGTCAGGCGGCAACGGCAGCTCGTCCCATTTGGCGGGCGAGTACCTCAATTTACTGGCGGGCTTGAAGATGCGCCACGTCCCCTACAAAGATGTGCAGCAGGCGCTGGGCGATGTAGCTGCCCAGCGGGTGAGCGTGATGATCAGCAATATGCCGCCCGCCATGGCCTTGGTGCGTGCGGGCAAACTACGCCCGCTGGCCGTCACCACCCAGGCACGTTCTAAAACCCTGCCCGAGGTGCCCGCCATGATGGAGTCGGGCCTGGCCTTTGAGCAGACCGTATGGTTTGGCCTCTTCGCGCCTGCGGGCACGCCAGCCGATGTGGTGCAGCGCATCAACCGCGAGGTGAACGAGATACTCAAAGAGCCCGCCTTCATCGAACGCATCGCCGCTACGGGGGCCACACCAATGACCACCACCCCCGCCGAGCTTAAAAGCTTTGTCGCCCTGGAGGTGGACAAATGGGCCAAGGTAGCGCGCGAGTCGGGTGCCAAAGCCGATTAAATTTTTCTGTCCAGTCCAACTTTATATTCACGATTTTCAAGGAACGCAACATGAACTACCAACGTCGCCATTTACTCACTGCCACCAGCGCTGCAGCAGGCTTGGCTATCGCGGCATCGGCATTGCCTGTGTACGCGAAAGCGCCCATTGTGGGCAATCAGGTCATTAGCGTGCACCGTTTAAAGCTGGGCAATTTCGAAGTCACCAGCATTCTGGACGGGTTTATTGAACTCGACCCCCGGTTGCTCACGGCCCCGCCCGAGCTGGTGCAGCGGCTGCTGGAGGCTTCCAATCTGCCCTATGGGCCTATTCGCACGCCGGTCAATACTTTCTTGGTCAACACCGGGGACAAACTGATTTTGCTGGATACCGGTGGGGCTAAATTTTTAGGCCCCAATGCAGGCCGGTTAGTGCAAGGCCTGGCCGCTGCCGGGGTGGAGCCCTCGCAGATCGATGAGGTGTACATCACCCACATGCACGGCGACCACTTGCACGGTGCCGTGACCCCCGAGGGTGCGGCGCTGTTTCCCAATGCCGTGCTGCGCATTGCCCAGCAAGACGTGGACTACTGGCTCAACCCCGAGGTGGAAGCTGCTGCACCCGCCGCACAAAAGGGGCGCTTCATGCCCGCCAAGCGTGCCAAGGCGGCCTATGGCGACCGACTCAAACCGTTCAAGCAAGGTGAAGAGTTGAGCCCCGGCATTGCCAGTGTGGCGGCTGTGGGGCACACCCCTGGGCATACCTGCTTTATGGTGACCTCGGGTACCGCGCGCATGCTGGCGGTGGGTGATTTGATTCATATCGCTCCCGTACAATTTGCCAACCCCGAGGTGACGATCGCATTTGACTGGGAGAGCTCCAAAGCCAGCAGTGCACGCATGACGATGTTTGACCTGGCTGCTAAAGAAGACATCTTGGTTGCCGCAGTGCATCTGCCCTTCCCGGGCTTGGGGCATTTGCGCAAAACGGGCAGCTCGTATGCTTACACGCCATTGTCTTGGCGTTTGTTCTGATTCTTCATTTTATTTAACCATTTTTTTGTAGACTAACCGATGAAACCTCTCTCCCGTAGACACACACTTTTTTTGGCCGGTGCCAGCCTTGCCCTACCTACTTGGACGCACGCGCAGGCTTGGCCAGCCAAGCCCATCAAACTGGTGGTGCCTTTTCCGCCCGGTGGCCTAATCGACAACATGGCGCGTTTGATCAGCCAGCGCTTGGCGCAAGAGCTGGGGCAACCGGTGGTGATTGACAACAAGCCTGGCGCCGGCGGCAACATGGGCGCGGCCGAGGTGGCGCGTGCTACTCCAGACGGCTACACCTTGCTGATGGCCTCGCCGCCGCTCACCATCAGCCCGGCGCTGTATGCCAGCATGCCCTACAAGCCCGAGCAGATCATGCCCGTGGGGCTGATTGGCCGAGTGCCCAATGTGCTGCTGGTCAGTCCCAAGAGCGGCATCAACAGCGTGGCCGACTTGCTGGCCCGGGCCAGGCAATCGCCCGGCAAAATGAACTACGCCTCCAACGGCAACGGCACCTCGCTGCACCTGAGTGCTGAGCTGCTTAAAAGCACCTCCGGGATTTTTATCACCCACATTCCCTACCGGGGCGCGGCGGCGGCAGTCACAGGACTGATAGCCGGGGAGGTGGACATGATGTTTGAAAACCTGCCCTCGGTGCTGGGGCAGATCCAAAGCGGCAGCGTCAAGGCGCTGGCGGTCACGACGCGGCGGCGCAGCAAAACCCTTGCCGCCGTGCCCACGTTGGCTGAGTCTGGCATGAGTGACTTTGATGTCAGCGCCTGGTATGGCGTGGCTACCACGACGGGCACCCCAGCGGCAGTGGTGGCGCGGCTGGAGCAGGCGCTGGAGAAGATCGCCCGCGACACAGAGACCGCCCGCACCATGGAGTCGCGCGGAGCGGATGTGGGCTTTTTGAACGCCGCGCAAATGGGCGGGTTTATGGTGGCTGATGCAACCAAGTGGAAGCGTGTAGCGGCGTATGCCAAGATTACTTTAGGTTAGTTTGAACATGACCTCAGCTAACAACTTGACCATTGGGCTCATAGGCTTGGGTGCCATGGGCAATGGCATGGCGCAGTCGCTGCGCCGCGCGGGGCATGCGCCCCAGGTGTTTGATGTGCGCATGGACGTCGCCAAAGCCTTTGCCAAGGATGGCGGCACCGCCTGCGCATCGCTGGCGGCGCTAGGCGCGGCCTGCGATGTGGTGGTATCCGTAGTGGTGAATGCCGAGCAAACCGAAGCGGTGCTGTTTGGCATCAACGGCTGCGCTGCCAGCATGCGGCGTGGCAGCGTGTTTGTGATGTGCTCTACAGTCGATCCCAACTGGTCGATTGCGCTGGAGGCGCGCTTGGAAAAGCTGGGCATTCTCTAC
>JAYVGI010000273.1:0-6430 GCA_043772355.1 Polaromonas sp. | reverse complement strand
GCCAGGCAATAAATTCAGCCAAGGTTTTGTAGGGCGCGTCCGCTGGCACAGCCAGACCAAAATGGAAACTGGCCACAGGCAAGATGGGTGCAAAGTCGGTGGTGGGGTTGTAGTTGAGATTGGAGAAGGTGAGCGGTGCCAATACAGGCACGACGATGGGCGCGATCATGACGGTGTCGCCATCGGGCTCGGCGTTTTTCAAAAGCTCGGCGGCCAGGCGGGTGCCCGCGCCGGGCGTGTTTTCTAACAGCACCGGGCGGCACGCCCGCCAAGATATGCAAAGGCTTGTCGGACTGGGCACGCACGCCGGTACCTGCAAGCGTAGCGGCAGCGGTATTGCGAGAGTTGGTCAGCCAACCGAACCAATGCCTCGCCCAAACGGTACAGCTCGGTGTCTGGCCCGGGCGTGGCATACACCTGCAGCCAAGCAAGTTCCACCGAGGGGTTGATGGCGTAGGGCAACGACCAGTCGCGCTCCAACGCCGCCGCATCCACAGGCAGACCACGGCGCGCCAACAGGGCGATCACATGTCATGCAAACTGCGCGAATGGAGCGCGGCCTCAATGCCCGGCCACACATGCGGCATGTTGCGAAAGGCACTGGCCAGGCGACGGTCTTTGTTGCCCAAAACAAACTCGACATGGCGGCACATAAAGCTCAGTTGCCCCGAGGCCGAGCCCAATGCATCGCGGAACTGGTTAAAGCCCTCGGGGCTGATGGTGGAGAGCACGTCCCACGCGCGGGTGATGTACTCGCCAATGGCTTTTGCGCGCGGCAGTAGCTCCAACGCGTTGACCACGTTGTCCGCACGAATCTGCAGCTGCGCGTTGTGCATCTCAAAGTGCAGACCGCGAAACAGCAGCTCTTTGACTTGGCCCATGATGAAGAAACATATCTTGTCGTAGCCTTGGCTGCGCGGGTGCTGCAGCGCGAGCAGCAGGTCAATACTCTGGTAGTCCACGTAGGGGTTGCTGGCGCCCTGAAAATCTACCTGCGGCTGGCCGCCCGTGGTTTGCGCGGTGGTGGCGCGCGAGGCATCGTTGTTCTTGGCCATGGCACGCGGATAAGGGCTGGCCTGCACAGCTGTGGGGTCAATGAGCTGAGGTTGTTGGGGTGTGTAGCGTGGCAGGTTATTCAATTAGCGTAAAAAAAAAGGACAAGGTTGCAGCGCCAAGGCCGGTGGACGCATCCACCAGATCCATGATCACATCGAAGTGATTGCGACGCGGCACTTCAAAACTCTCGCAAGGCGTGCCGGCTGCGGCCAATGCATGGGCAAAATCGCGACTTTGCCGTTTGAATTCTTCGGTCTCTACTGCGCCCCAGCACACCAGCGCTCTGGGGAAGCCACTCAGTGGCAACAGCGCAGGGCTGGCTTGCTGCGCAGCCACAGCGTCAAGGCCCAAAGCGGTGTTGATGGATGTGCCTACCAGCGGCTCCAATTCAAAGATGCCCGACACTAACACGGCCGCGCGAACGGTAAAAAAATCACCTGCGCCATCGGGCAATGCCCCTTGCATGGCCACCATGGCGGCCAGCTGCGCCCCAGCGGAACTGCCCGCGACGACGATGCGCGAGGCATCCACGCCCAAGGCATTTGCATGTTGAAACAACCAAACCAAAGCCCTGCGGCACTCGGCGACGATGTCGGTCACCGATGCAGCGGGTGCCAGCGTGTAGTCAAGCGCTGCAAACGCCAGGCCACGCTGGATGCAGGCCGTGGCGGGAAACAGGGAGTCTTGGGCAGACAACTCTTGCCAGTAACCACCATGGAAGAATACCAGCAGGCCGCTGGGGTGCGTAGCTGGTGCGTTGGTGGCGCAAGGCAGGCACAAGGTCAACTGCTGCGCGGCTTGTTGGCCATAACTATACGTAGACCAAGTGGCACCTAAGGCGATGCACTCGGCACGCGCATCAGCGCTACGAGTTTGGTAGGCGGTGATAAATGGCTGGTAGTTGCCCCCGATGCAGGAGCTGGGTGAATATGCGCGCTCACGTTCCTCTAGCGACATGTCTTGCCACTGGAGATGGTGCGAGGCTGCGCCTGCCATGCTGCTCTGTTCAGGTGACCGCTTTGCGTTGACTGAACTCGGGCGCTTGCCACGCTTGGGTTGCCATCACATGCTTGATCTGCGCAATAGCGTTCCACACATCTACAAAGCCGATATACAGCGGCGCAAAACCGAAACGCAAAATGTCAGGCGCGCGGTAGTCGCCGATCACGCCGCGTGCAATCAACACCTGCATGATGGCGTAGCCCTCGGGATGGGTCAGCGCAACTTGGCTGCCGCGCTGCGCTGTCTCGCGCGGCGAGGCTAGGCCAAAGCCTGTTAACTCCTGATCGGTCAGCGCTATGAACAATTCTGTCAGCGCCTCGCTTTTGCGACGCAGCGCGGGCAACTCTACGCCATCGAAAGCGGTGAGCGCGGCCTCTAACGCAATTAAGCCCAACTGCGAAGAGGTACCCACCAGCATGCACTGCATGCCGGGTGCCGGCTCGTAGCCGTCTACAAACGTAAACGGTGTTGCATGGCCAAACCAGCCCTTCAAGGGTTGGTTAAGCAGCGCATGGTGACGCTGTGCCACATGCACAAAACCAGGTGCACCGGGACCGCCATTGAGGTATTTGTAGCCACAGCCCACGGCGAAATCGGCATTGCATCCATTCAGGTCGCAGGCCATCGCACCTGCTGTGTGGGCCAAGTCCCACACCACCAAGGCACCTACGTCGTGTGCGCGGCGGGTAATGGCGGCCATGTCGTAGATCCAGCCTGATTTGTAATTGACGTGGGTGAGCGAGACGATGGCCACGCTGTCATCTATGGCCTGCAGAATTTGATCTGGCGGGAGCGCCACAAACTCGGCGTGCATCAGCTCTGCCACGCCACCGGCGATGTAGCCATCGCTTGGGAAGTTACCCAGCTCACCCAAAATTTTCACCCGCCCAGGGCGCAGGCGCAAAGCCGCTACCAGTACTTTAAACAGGTTGACCGAGATGCTGTCGGCAACGATTACCTCATGGGCTGCGGCGCCTATCAGCTGCGCAATGCGTGCGCCTACACGCTGCGGTGCTGGGTACCAATTTGCGTCGTTCCAGGAGCGGATCAAACCCACGGCCCATTCCTGTTCCAACGCCTTCGTCATTCGCACGGGCACTGCACGGGGCATGGCGCCCAGAGAGTTACCGTCCAAGTAAATCACACCCTCTGGCATCTGGAAACGCGCGCGGCAATGCGCCAAAGTGTCTGCTTGGTCGAGTGATGCGCAGTATTCGCGGGTAATGGAACCGGGGAGCATAGAGCCAGGGTGCATCGCGAGCTATTTCCAAGATGAAATTTCAAGTCAACTAAAGTTTAGCGACTATTTTCCATTTGGCTATGCCCTGATTCCCCTAGTGCTTTGATTCGCCTGGGAAATGCACAGAGCCCCTGTTGACAAACGCGCGGAGCTATATTTTTGCTTACAGCAGGTATGCCACTGACTACGCGGCGGTGCTGCTGATCTAATCGAGCTTGGCACCCGACTCTTTGACCACTTTGGCCCACTTGATGGTCTCGGCCTGCACATGGCTGGCCAGCGCCTCGGGCGTACCGGGGGCTACGTCCAAGCCAAGCGCCGCCAGCTTCTCGCGCACATCGGGCAGGTTCATCACCCGGATGGTCTCAGCGTTGATGCGGGCCAGCACGTCTTTGGGCAAACCGGCCGGTGCCATCAAAGCAAACCACGAGGTCGCCTCGAAGCCGGGCAAGCCCGACTCAGCCATGGTCGGAATATTGGGCGCGGCGGGCGAGCGGGTGGCACTGGTGACGGCAATAGCACGCACGTCACCTGACTTGACCAAGGGCAGCGCCGAGGGCATGTTGTCAAAGATCATGGTGATACGGCCGCCCAGTAAATCGGGTACAGCCTGCGCGCGGCCTTTGTAAGGGATATGCTGCATTTGCACACCAGCCAGGGTGTTGAACAGCTCGCCCGACAGGTGGATGGAGGTCCCGCTACCAGATGACCCGAATGTGAGCGGGGTTTTGCCCGCCAAGGCGATCAGTTCTTTGACGGTTTTAACTGGCACGTCTTTGTTGACCACCAGCAGGTTGGGTGTTGCGGCCAGAAAGCTCACCGAGGTGAAGTCTTTGATGTTGTCATAGGGCATCTTGGTGTACAGCGCCGGGTTGATGGCGTGGGTGCCTACGGTTGAGATGAGCAAGGTAGTGCCATCGCCCGCACTTTTGGCTACAAAGTCTGCGCCTATGTTGCCGCCTGCACCAGCCTTGTTGTCCACCGTAAAGGTCTGGCCCAGCGTCTGACCCCATTTGTCGGCCAGTATGCGCGCGAGCGTGTCGGGCGCACCACCTGGCGGAAAGGTCACCACAATTTTGACCGTCTTGGTGGGCCAAACACTGGTTTGCGCTTGGGTGCTGGTGGACACGCAGGCCAACCCTAGCAAAGCAGCAGACGCGCAAGCTAACCGGGCAAACAGACCAAAGGGTTGGGAGGGAGAACGCAGTGGCAAAGACGGCATGGCGTGGAGTCCTGAGCATTTAACGGGACGCTGCGCTGGCAATGGCTGAGCCTGCGCTGCTGGGCTAAGGGCCATTGTGGTGTTGCATGCTTGCCGCTCTACAGAGGGCTTTCCCCAGCCTTGTCGCTAGGGCGATAGATTGCGATGAAAATGCAAAATGGTGCGGCTGGCGGGGCTGAAACCCATGTAAGCCGCAACCTATTGAATTAAATCGATTTATTCACCCAAAACACGCTGGATTTGGTTGATTTATCGGGACACTTACTCGGGATAGAGGCCACGAATACACTAAGTGATTTTATCACCAATACTTGCTTGCTGAATCACAGCCAGAAGTGACACCAAATCGGGTAATCCCTTATCGATTGTAAAAAAACTTTAGGTTAGATGTGCTATGCTCCATTTCCATGGAGATTATTGTCTATTTTGCATAATCTGTTATGGCACCTAATGTCACAGCGACTTGACATCCGAGCTCACCAGCATAATATCTTCTGGTGGGCTACTTGTTTTTG
This sequence comes from Polaromonas sp., assembly GCA_043772355.1. Classification (GTDB taxonomy): domain Bacteria; phylum Pseudomonadota; class Gammaproteobacteria; order Burkholderiales; family Burkholderiaceae_C; genus JAAFIP01. The sequence goes on along the minus strand of JAYVGI010000273.1, from coordinate 1,395 downwards.
TTAATGAATTGAAAGTTGAACAATGGAACTGAGTTTGTTTTCTACGCTGGTAATCAGCACCCTTATTGGTGGTTTTGGTGGGCATGGTCTTATTTTTCTGTCCGAACGGATAGCGGACGTTATGCAAAAAGATAAGTCAATATATGTCAGTCTGAACCACAATAACTAAAATTCACTGCTCTCGTTTTACGGCCTCAGATGGAGGCCGCTTTTGTTTATGAGTCCAAAAAAAAATATTGTTAGTAAAAAATGGGTTGCGAACGTCGACCACGAGCTACATTTCTTGTCTGGAATTGGGAATCTTCTAGCATACGTTGGCGGTTTTCTAATATTTGTTGGCGGACTATATGTTTCTGTCATAAAGTTGCTGCCAGATTATGAAGCAGTTTTTTTATCTCACAGATGGGTCTTTTCCGCTACTGTTGTATGGTTTGTAATTTCAATTACGCTGCTGTATAAAATTTTTTCCTCTCGGAAATATAAAAACTTAGTAAATAGACTAGGAGCTACCTGCGCAGAGAATATGAGCGAGCAGGATTACACTTATTCCGAGCGACGGAAGATCATTAAAACATATTCGCCCGAATTTAATCGATCAAAAAAAATTCTGGTGCTGGGTGCAACTGGTTTCCACACATTTGCAAAACCTGGAGATCAGCGTGAAGACGAGGATAATTCTGCTCTACTGAGGCCAGTGCTTGAAGCATTGAGCAACGACAAAACTAGGTGCGACAATGTTGAAGTGGATATCTTATTACTTCATCCCGATTCAAAATATGCTGAAGAGCGAGTGAAAACATTACATCCAAGCCAGACCTTGGCTGAATACAAAGAAGAAATCCGCATTTCATTGCTTGAATGTCAAAAATTTAAAAAAGAAATACCAAAATTGCGGTGTTTTGTCTACGATAGACCACTCATTTGGAAATTGATCATCACTGATGATTTTGCTTGGCAACAATTTTATAAAGAGGGAACGCACGCAGAGCATTCCAGGATTAACATTTTTTCAAATATCACTGAAAGCGGGAATGCACTTTATCACCCTTTCTTGAAGTTGTTTGAACTGCTGCGCGATAGTGCGGCATCTGAGGTAGATCTATCGCAAAACTCATTAAGAATTCCAGTGCTGTGATGCCTGATCTTGTCAATTTTTTAGTCTTAACGCTTGTGTTTTGAAGCGAGTTGTGTACTTACTACAACCACACGACTTGGCGTAAAACTGTTAACGTTCAAAGTAATTTCCTGCCCGCTCCCAGCTTGGGGCGGGCTTTCTAACTTTGGGAGTGGTGGTGCTCCCATAGGTGGCGCGTAAGTTGACTTACTGGCAACCTCTGCTGCGCTTTCCTGAGCTTCAAGCTCTAACCTCTCTATCGTTGCATCAATCGCACGAAC
>JAYVGI010000272.1:0-4982 GCA_043772355.1 Polaromonas sp. | reverse complement strand
GATCGCCACCTTGTAGCGCTCGTCCATCACCCCCGAGGTCGGCCCCAGGTGCGGAAAATCCTCGCGGTGGCGCAGCGGCGCGGTGATCGAGCAGCCGTGTACGCCCACCAGCGGCAGGCGCAGACCCAGCGGCTTGATCAGGGCGTTAGCGCCCAGCGCGGCGCACACGACCACGGCGTCGAAGGGCTCTTGCCGAGAGGGCTCGCTGCTGGCCAGGCCTTGGTGCGCAACCGAAGGCTGCTCACCGGCCGCAAGGGCGGTCACGTTGCGCTGGAAGCGGAACACTGCGCCCAGCCGTTGGGCCTCGTGGCGCAGCGCATGGGCGAACTGCCGGCAGTTGCCGACCTCGTCTTGCGGCAGGTGCACCGCGCTATGAAAGGGTGTCTCGGGGTTCAGCGCGGGCTCGATCACGCGGGCGGCGGCCGGGTCGATCACATTAAACGGCACGCCAGCGTCTTTCAGCACCTGCAAGCTGGGCTGCACCATCGCAGCGTCCTTGGCGCTGCGCAGCAGCACTGTGTAGCCCTGCGCCCGGTCAAAATCGAGTTGGTGCTTGTCGGTAATGGCGTGCAAGCGCTCGCGGCTGTAGAAGGCCAGCTTTTGCAGGGCGGCGCGGTGGGCCAGGTAGGTATCCATCCTGCAGGCGCGCCAAAAGCGCCACATCCACGCCAGTTCTGCGCCCGACAGTGGGAAGCCCACACGCACTGCAGCGTGTGGGGCCAGCAGCTGTTTGGCGACTTTCCACGGCATGCCGGGGGCGGCCCAGGGGGTGACGTAGCCGGGCGCCAACACACCGGCATTGGCAAAGCTGGATTCTTCTGCGGCTGCGCCGCGTCGCTCATAGACGGTAACTTGGTGTCCGTCCTGGGCCAGCTCGTACGCCGTGCTTACGCCGACGATGCCAGCGCCTACAACCGCAATTTTCATGAATATTTTAAAGATAAATGGGCGTTAGCCAGCAAGAATACTGCGGGAGCAGCTATTCTTTTAAGAGTGCTATGGGAATGGTTTCAGGCCAGAGCTGCCTCGATCTGGAGGGCTATCTGCAATACCGTATTGTCGTGCATAGCGCCGTGCCAAACCATCAAGCCCACAGGTAATTCGCTGGCCAGGTGGCAAGGCAGGCTGATGGCGCAGCCGTCCAGCAGGTTGACCACGCTGGTGTTGCGCAGCAGCAGGGCGTTGACGCGCCAAAACTCTGCGTCTCGGGCGGCATCCTGCGCCGCGTCGTGGCCGCTGGCAGGCGCTACGCTGTCAATACTGGGGGCTACCAAGGGTACAGTGGGGGAGAGCACCGCGTCAAAGCCTGCCAGCGCCCGCTCGGTACGCGCTATCCAGGCGCTGCGGTTGGTCAGCAGGCTCACGTAATCGACCGCCGTCATAGGGTCGGCCAGGGCTACGCGCTGCGCTACGCGGGGGTCGTAGCCTGCGCGCTGCGCGGGCCACAGACCTTGCGCGCGGTGCCAGGCCTGCGCCTCGGGGGCCGAGAGGCCGCCGCGCGACTGGATATGGCCCAAGTCGGCAATCTCGTTCAGGTCTATCTCGCTAATCTGCGCCCCCGCAGCGCGCAAGGTGGCCACGGTGCGGGCAAAGGCCTTGGCTACTGTGGTGTCCAGGTGGTCCAGCATGGTGGTGCGGGCGACCGCCAGCTTGTATTGGCTAAGCGGGGCGGTGCTGGCGGGCACGCTGGTGTTGGACAGTACCTCGTGTACCGTGATGGCATCGCGCACTGAACGGGTCATGGCGCACACGGTGTCCAGTGTGGTGGACAAGGGAAAAGCGCCTTGGGTAGGCACGCTGCGCGCGGTTGGCTTAAAGCCCACCACGCCGCACAGCGCAGCGGGAATACGAATCGAGCCACCCGTGTCGCTGCCCAGGCCCACAAAGGCCGCGCCCGTGGCTACAGACACCGCCGCCCCGCTGGACGAGCCGCCCGGAACCCGCGCCACCACCGGGTCGCCGGGGTTGACTGGCGTGCCGTGGTGCGGGTTGCAGCCGACGCCGGAGAAGGCAAACTCCACCATATTGGTGCGGCCCAGCACCACGCCGCCTGCGGCTTTGAGGCGCGCTACGGCGGGGCAGTCGGTGCTGGCCATGGGGGCATTGGCCAGCACCTTGGAGCCGGCTGCGGTGACTTGGCCTTGGATATCAAACAAGTCCTTGATGGACACCGCAAGGCCTGCCAGGGGCAAGCTAGCCAGGGCTTGCGCGGCTTGGGCTTGCGCGGTGTGCGCATCCAGCTGCATAAAGGTGTGCTGGCAAGCATGAGACTGGGCGATAGCGATGGATTGCGCCATCTCTTGGGCCGCAGTGCTGCGCCCGGCCAGAACGGCTTGGCGGGTGCTGTACAGGTCGGCGCGGCGTGGTAGGGGGAGAGTTTGTGTAGAGGGGATCATGGAATGCTATAATTTATGGCTTTGCAGAATATGGCTCAATCTCGTGTTGGGCTGTAGGGTGGCAAAGTAAACACGCAAATCAGCTCAATCAAGGTGTTGCGAACAGTGACCTCAAGGCAATTTTTGCCCGTCGGTGTTCCCGCAAAACGAGTTGAATTTTAGACCTAACCTTTGGAGTTAAAAAATGGCAATTTCTATGCGCGAGATGTTGGACGCGGGTGTGCACTTCGGTCACCAAACCCGTTTCTGGAACCCCAAGATGGCACCGTACATCTTCGGTCATCGCAACAAAATCCACATTATCAACCTCGAAAAGTCGCTGCCGATGTTCGAGGAAGCGCTCAAGTTCACGCGCCAGTTGTCCGCTAACCGTGGCACCATTTTGATGGTCGGCACCAAGCGTACCGCCCGTGACACCGTGGTGCAAGAAGCCGAGCGCGCCGGCGTTCCGTTTGTGAACCAGCGTTGGTTGGGCGGCATGCTGACCAACTTCAAAACTGTCAAAATCTCCCTCAAGCGCTTGAAAGAGATGAAAGTACAGCAAGAAGCTGGCCTGGACGCGTTGAGCAAAAAAGAGCAGCTCATGTTCGCCCGTGAGATGGCCAAGCTTGAAAAAGACATTGGCGGCATCCAGGATATGCCTGCGTTGCCAGATGCTTTGTTCATCATTGACGTGGGTTACCACAAGATTGCCGTGCAAGAAGCACGCAAACTGGGCATTCCCGTGATCGGCATCGTAGATACCAACCACTCGCCCGAAGGCATTGACTACATCATCCCGGGCAACGACGACTCGTCCAAAGCCGTGATCATGTACGCCCGCGCCGTGGCTGACGCGATCCTTGAAGGCCGCGCCAATGCCCAGAACGAAGTGGTCAAGGCCGTAGCCGGTACCGCCGACGAGTTCGTCGAAGTGCAAGAAACCGCAGCCGCTTAAAGCTTTCTGTACGCCCTGGTGCGTACAAATTAAAGGGGCTCTCAGTAGCCCCTTTTTTCTAACACCCAAAGGAATTTACGATGACAACAATTACCGCAAGCATGGTCGCGGAACTGCGTGGCAAGACCGACGCACCGATGATGGAATGCAAAAAAGCCCTGACCGAAGCCGCTGGCGATATGCTCAAGGCGGAAGAGATTTTGCGCGTCAAGCTGGGCAACAAAGCAGGTAAAGCCAGCGCCCGCGTCACAGCGGAAGGCGTAGTGGCCGCGCACGTGGAGGGTAACCACGCCGCCATGATCGAAGTCAATTGCGAAACCGACTTCGTGACCAAGAACGACAGCTTTTTGGCCCTGTGCAATACCGCCGCCAAATTGGTAGCCATTCACAATCCAGCCAACGTCGAAGCGCTAGGCGCTTTGGCCCATAGCGCAGACGGCTTTGGCCCCACGCTGGAAGACGTGCGCAAGGGTTTGATCGGCAAAATCGGCGAGAACATGACGTTCCGCCGCTTCAAGCGCTACGAAGGCTCAGTGGCTACCTACTTGCACGGCACCCGCATTGGCGTGGTGGTAGAGTACACCGGTGACATGACCGCCGCCAAAGACACCGCCATGCACATTGCTGCCATGAAGCCAGTGTCGTTGACCAGCGCCGAAGTGCCCGCCGAGCTGATCGAGCGCGAGCGCAGCGTAGCTGCCGCCAAGGCAGCCGAAGATGCCGCAGTGGCCACAGCGGCTGGCAAGCCCGTTCAGCCCGCTGAGATCGTTACCAAACGTATTGAAGGCTCGGTGCAAAAGTACCTGAAAGAAGTCGCTTTGCTGAACCAGGCTTTCGTGAAGAACGACAAGCAAACCGTCGAAGTGATGCTCAAAGCCGCCAACACCGCTGTCAAGGGTTTTACCTTGTATGTAGTGGGCGAGGGCATTGAGAAGAAGGTGGACGATTTTGCCGCTGAAGTGGCTGCACAGATCGCCGCAGCCAAAGGCGCTTAAAGGCCGTTAGGGGCCGTTCAGGTTTTTACCTGTCCTCCACCATACAAAGCGGCAAATGCGAATTTGCCGCTTTTTTTGGGTCTATACAGCGCATTCCCCCATGGCCCGTGGGCTGGAACAATGTGGCATTGACTGCTGGGTTTTTTGCACACCCTAAAAGCCGGCCAAATCAGGTGGGCGGTGCTACTTCAGCGTAGCGGCTGTCCACTGTGTCAGCCTGGGCGCAATACTGTTCGCTTAAGCCGTGTCGGTTTGCTTATCTGGCCTGGCTTGGTCACGTTTCTTTGCTGGTTTGAAGATTTCTCATCTGACTTGGTCACTTTGCGGCGATGGCGGGTTGCTGCTGGCGGCGTGATGCGTTGCGACCGTACTTTCTCATCTGACTTGGTCACTTTGCGGCGATGGCGGATTTTGCGCTGTAAAAATCTTACGAAAACACGCGACGGCTTGGGTAGTTATCTTGAGGTGATCCCCGCGCCTTTCTCCAGATTTTTCATCGCAAACACGCGCCATCACCGCTTGCTGGCGTGGTCGCTTTTGTCTCGCCCTAGCTGTGTGATTCCATTTCTAAATCATTACTGTCGTTGTTGCGTCGCCTTGCCGTGCTACAGCACTCTCGTAGGCTCCGCGCCTAGACATTAATGATGTAGAAAT
>JAYVGI010000271.1:0-9419 GCA_043772355.1 Polaromonas sp. | reverse complement strand
TCGCACCAGAACCGACTCAGGCATGTCAAGCGGCATCACGCCAGTCGCCGCGCCAAACGCCACCAAACCAGAGCCTGCAGGGAAGCTGATACCGATGGGGAAACGCGTGTGGCTGTCACCTCCGGTGCCAACCGTATCAGGCAGCAACATGCGATTGAGCCAGCTGTGAATGATGCCGTCACCGGGACGCAACGGAATGCCACCACGGGTGCTCATGAAGTCAGGTAACTCGTGGTGCATTTTCACGTCCACGGGCTTGGGGTAAGCCGCAGTGTGGCAGAACGATTGCATCACCAGGTCGGCACTAAAGCCCAGGCAGGCCAGGTCTTTGAGCTCGTCGCGGGTCATGGGGCCGGTGGTGTCTTGCGAACCCACACTGGTCATCTTCGGCTCGCAATACGTGTCAGGCCGAACACCTTGCTGGTTGCCATTGATGACCGGCAAACCGCAGGCACGGCCCACCATTTTTTGCGCCAGCGTGAAACCCTTTTTGGTATCAGCCGGGTTGTGTGGCAAGCGGAACAAGGTGCTGACAGGCAGGCCCAGCGCCTCGCGCGCCTTGGCGGTCAGGCCACGGCCAATGATGAGCGGAATGCGGCCACCGGCGCGCACTTCGTCAAACAGCACGTCGCTGCGCACCTGGAAGGTTGCAATCTCTTTGCCGTCTTTGAACGCTTTTCCGTCATAAGGGCGCAGCTCCACCACGTCGCCCATGTCCATCTGGCTCACGTCCAGCTCGATAGGCAGCGCGCCTGCGTCTTCCATCGTGTTGTAGAAAATCGGCGCAATTTTAGAGCCCAAGCACACGCCACCAAACTTCTTGTTGGGGATGAAGGGAATGTCTTGCCCAGTGAACCACAGCACGCTATTGGTGGCGGACTTGCGTGACGAGCCGGTGCCCACCACGTCGCCCACATAGGCCACCACGGCACCCGAGGCTTGCGCCTTGGCATGCAGGGCATTGATCTGCGCAATCGGGCCGCGCTTGCCGTCTTCTTCCGGCGTGAAGGGTGCGCCGTCGCGCTTGTTCTTCAGGATGGCCAAGGCATGCAATGGGATGTCAGGGCGGCTCCAGGCATCGGGCGCGGGCGACAGGTCGTCGGTATTGGTCTCGCCAGGCACTTTGAAGACCGTGAGCTTGATGCTTTGGGGCACTTCGGGGCGTGAGGTAAACCACTCGGCATCGGCCCAGCTTTGCAGCACGGCTTTGGCGTGGGCATTGCCTTTGTCGGCCTTTTCTTTCACGTCATGGAACTGGTCGAACATCAGCAAGGTGCTCTTGAGCGCCGTAGCCGCCGTGCTGGCAGTCACGGCATCGTCCAACAGGTCGATCAGCGGGGTGAGGTTGTAGCCGCCCAGCATGGTGCCCAGCAGTTGCGTGGCTTGCTCACGGGTGATCAGGCTGCATTTTTCGGTGCCGTGGGCGACGGCGGCCAGGTAAGAGGCCTTGACTTTGGCTGCGTCGTCCACACCCGCAGGTACGCGGTGGGTAATCATCTCGACCAGGGCTTTTTCTTCGCCAGCAACCGGGTTTTTAAGCTGCTCTATCAGCTCGCCGGTTTGCTTGGCCGACAGTGGCAGTGGTGGGATACCCAGTGCGGCGCGCTCGGCGACGTGGGCTTGGTAGGTTTGCATGAATGCGGATGCCATGGTTTACTCCTTCATTTAACTCAAAAAACGCTGCAGGCTCAGGCAAATATTGTGCAAGCAGCTATCACATAAATAGCGTACGGGTCGATTACTTGGCCAGGCCATCCAGCACGCCCGCAGTCGGGTTGGCGCGCATGGCGTCAGCCACAGCCTGTTGTGCCGGGCTGATGCAGTCATCTGCCAAGCGGCGGCTTTGGCGCTCGTTGAACAGCATGGACTTGTTGGCCAGTTGCATAAACACCAGGCCAGTTTTACGGTCTTCCAGGCGCACGGCACCGGACTTGGTCGGCACCGGCACGACATCGTATTTGACCGAGGCAAACAACAGATCAAATGCACCTTGAATTTTGGCATCGGGTGTGATGGTGACGCTCTTGCCATCGGCGCAGGCGATGCGTCCGGTGGTGACGATCTGCGCAATCGACAATTGCTCGTCCGTCAGCACCACGGGTGTGGCCGCTTTGGCGGGCGCTTTGGCTACGGGCTTGGCTGCGGGCTTATGCGCGGGGGGGGTGGTCTGCGCCGACACGCCCGTGGCCAGCGCCATCGCCGACAGAGCCAGTACCGCAGTGCTGATTACTTTACGCATCATCAATTCTCCTAGGTGGTGTTATACGGTCAACGAAAAAAAGCCAACATCGCCTCAGGCAGTGCCCCGCCCGTGCGGTGCGCCCGCTCGATCAACTGCCAATAGTAGCGGTAACTGGCGCGGTCATGCAGCTGCCCGGCAAAGCTGATGGGAGCCCAGTCAACTTGTGCGCCAGCCGCTATGATTTGGCTAGCATCGTCGATCTCGGCCTCGCTGGGCGCAAAGGCCGCCAAAATGGGACGAATTTGCGCTGGATGGATGCTCCACATGCGCGTGTAGCCCAGCTCGCGGCTGGCCTTGCGGGCGGCGGCTTGCATGGCGGCGGTGTCGGTAAACTCGGTCACCACGCAGTGTGAAGGCACTTTGCCAAAGGCATGGCAGGCAGCGGAAATCTCGGTTTTAGCGCGCAGCACCAAGGGGTGGCTAAACTGCCCACTGCTGCCCATGGCCTGGGCCGCAACAGCCCCGCCGTGGGAGGACACAAAGTCCATCAAACCAAAGCTGATCGACTCCACCCGTGCATGGGCGGCAATCGCAAAGGCACGGTGCACAGCAGCAGACGATTCGAGCAGCACTTGCAGGGGAATATGCGACCCACCTGCTGCGTTGATGCTGAGCACCGCCAGTTGAACATCTTCCACGCGCTCGATCTTGGGCAGCATGATGTAGGCCAGGTTTTGGCCAGCACCTTTAACCAACAGATCGATATCCGACTCAAACGCAGGATGGTCTACGGGATGCACCCGCACGCCAATACGAGGTTGCGCTTTCACTTCTTTTTTAGCAGCTGCTTGCGCTTGATTGATAAGGGCTACCACCAGATTGGCGTGGTCTACCTCGCCGCCCACGGGCGCACCGTCCTCGCAGTCGAGCGAGGCATCAAACACGCAGGCGCCAAACTCATCAATCATCTCGGCCTGCAAAGCCAATGACTTGCGCATGCGCACTTCCACGCCGCTGTAGTGGTCGCAGACCGGCAGAACGATTCCGCCAGCTTGTGAGCCTAACAACACGTCTCGTGGATGCTTCATAGATAACCCCAAATCTTTCGGGCCGTTGCGAGCGGCGCGCAGTAGGCCATTTACAGCAAATGCTTCACGCCGTCTTGCTCGCCCTGCAGTTCTGCAAGCGTCTTGTTGATGCAAGCCTGGCTGAACTCGTCAATGGCCAGGCCTTCTACGCTCTTGTACTCGCCACCTTCGCAAGTGACGGGAAAGCCAAACATGGTGTCTTTCGGAATACCGTACTGGCCGTCTGACGGGATACCCATGGTGACCCATTTGCCGTTGGTGCCCAGGGCCCAGTCGCGCATGTGGTCGATGGCGGCGTTGGCAGCCGAGGCAGCAGACGATACGCCGCGTGCCTCAATAATGGCCGCGCCACGCTTGCCCACGGTAGGCAGGAAGGTGTTGGCATTCCACTCCTGGTCGTTGATCATCTTGGCCACGCTTTCGCCATTGATAGTCGCGAAGCGGTAGTCGGCGTACATGGTGGGCGAATGGTTGCCCCATACGGCCAGCTTTTCAATCGAGGCCACGGCCTTGCCGGTTTTGGCAGCAATTTGGCTGAGCGCGCGGTTGTGGTCCAGGCGTAGCATGGCGGTGAAGTTTTTACGCGGCAGATCGGGTGCGCTCTTCATGGCGATGTAGGCGTTGGTGTTGGCGGGGTTGCCCACCACCAGCACTTTGACGGTGCGTGAAGCTACCGCGTTCAGGGCTTTGCCCTGTGCGGTAAAAATGGCACCGTTCACAGCCAGCAGCTCGGCGCGCTCCATGCCGGGGCCGCGCGGACGCGAACCTACCAGCAGGGCGTAGTCGGTGTCTTTGAATGCGGTCATCGGGTCGCTGTGGGCTTCCATACCCACCAGCAATGGGAAAGCGCAGTCGTCCAGCTCCATCATCACGCCCTTGAGGGCTTTTTGCGGGCCTTCTACGGGCACTTCCAGCAGTTGCAAAATCACAGGTTGGTCTTTGCCCAGCATCTCGCCACTGGCGATACGGAACAACAATGCGTAACCAATTTGACCAGCGGCACCGGTAACGGCCACGCGAACAGGCTTTTTACTCATGGGGAAACTCCAAAATGAAAATGATGAGGGTGAAAGTAACGAAAAATCTGGCCGCCGGCCCAAACGCGCGGTGCGTCGAACCTGCCGCAAAGCCCTAGAGTTTACCCTCGAAACTGGGGTTTGGTCAATTTGTCTTATGTCTTATATAAGATATGATGGCAACTGTCTCTACCAAGACAGTTCACACACTTTTTATGATTCACCCCCCATGGCTGCTGTTCCCACCTTTGTTGCTGACGATTTTGCAGGCGCTACACCGGCTTTTAGCCCGTTGTACAGCCAAATCAAAAGCCTGATTTTGCAAAGCCTGCAGTCCGGCGAGTGGAAGCCGGGCGAGGCGATTCCCTCCGAGATGGACTTGGCCGCCCGCTACCGCGTCAGCCAGGGCACAGTGCGCAAAGCCATTGACGAGCTGGCCAGCGACAACCTGTTGGTGCGCCGCCAAGGCAAGGGCACCTTTGTGGCCACACATGCCGAAAACCATGTGCAGTTTCGCTTTCTCAAGCTGGTGCCCGACCTGGGCGCGCCCGGCAGCGAAGGCCCGGCGCAGCGCGACATCATCGACTGCCGCCGCACCCGTGCCGCGGCCGACATCGCCCGCGCCTTGGCCCTGAAAACCGGCGATGCCGTGCTGCAAGCGCGCCGCGTGCTGAGCTACGGCGGTGTGCCGACGATTGTGGAAGACCTGTGGCTCCCCGCCACACCCTTCAAGGGCCTCACCGCCGAGCGCCTGTCGGACTACCACGGAGCGATGTACGCCCTGTTTGAAACCGAATTTAACGTGCGCATGGTGCGCGCCGACGAAAAAATTCGCGCCGTGCCCGCAGCCGATGGGCTGGACGTACTTTTGAAGGTGCCATTGGGGACACCACTGCTCAGCGTAGAGCGCATCGCCTACACCTACAAAGACACGCCCATGGAACTGCGCCGTGGCTACTACCGCACCGATACCCACCACTACCACAACAGCCTGAGCTAGCGTGGGCTGCGCTGGCAGACCCTGGGGCCCGTGCACAGGCTTTGACCGAGGGGCGCCGAGCGACATTCACTGGAATTGCACCTTAAAAAATCCAGCCATTGCCAAGCCGGTAAAATGGGCCCGTGCCAACCACATCTATCCTCAACGCCGACCTGCACTGCCACAGCGTAGTCTCCGACGGCACCCTCACCCCTGAAGCCCTTGCCGAACGTGCCAAAAAAAATGGCGTAGAGCTGTGGGCGCTGACGGACCATGACGAAATCGGTGGTCAGCACCGCGCAGCGGCAGCCGCCAAGGCGCAGGGCCTGCACCACCTTACCGGTACCGAAATATCCGTCACGTTTGCGAACGAGACGGTGCACATCGTCGGCCTGGGCTTTGATGCCGATAGCACCAGCATGCTGGCTGGTCTGCAAGCTACGCGTGGTGGGCGCGGAGAGCGGGCCAAAGAAATGTCGGCCCAGTTGGCCAAAGTGGGCATCCATGGTGCTTACGAAGGCGCGCTCAAGTTTGTGGGCAACCCCGAGCTCATCTCGCGCACCCACTTTGCGCGATTTTTGGTGGAAACTGGTGTGTGCAAGGAAACCCATGAGGTTTTCCGCAAATACCTCACCGAAGGCAACCCCGGCTTTGTGCCCACCCGCTGGGCCAGCCTGCGGGACGCCGTGCACTGGATCACCGACGCGGGCGGCATCGCCGTCATCGCGCACCCAGGGCGCTACAAATTTACCCCCACCGAAGAGTACGCACTGTTCACCGAGTTCAAAGCCCACGGTGGCCGCGCCACCGAGGTGATTACCGGCAGCCACACCGCAGCCGAGTTTGTCAAATACGCCGAAACTGCCAAAGAATTTAACCTGGCTGCCTCACGCGGGAGCGACTTTCACAGCCCCACCGAGAGCCACACCGACCTGGGCACCCTGCCCTTTTTGCCCGGTGGCCTCACCCCCGTGTGGGATCTGCTGCAAGAGCGCATTCAATACGCCAGCGCCACGGCCATCGCCAGCCCAGCCGCTTAATGCACAGCCGCCTCATTCTTGCAGGCATCGCATTTGCCATTGCCGCATCCGCCTGCTTTGCCGTGCTGGACACCACCGTCAAGTACCTCAGCGCCTTTGTGCCCCTGCTGATGGCGCTATGGATTCGCTACGCGTTTCAGGCCACTGCTACCGCACTGTGGCTGGCGCCCACGCGCGGCATGGGCATGCTGCGCACGGTGCAGCCCAAGTTTCAGGTGGCGCGCGGCTTGCTGCTGCTGATCAGCACCGCCTTTGCTTTTTCCAGCCTCACGGTGATGCCGGTGGGTGAATTTACCGCCATCATCATGATCACGCCCCTGGTTGTCACCTTGGTATCGGCCACCCTCCTCAAGCAAACCGTGTCACCCCTGCGCTGGCTGCTGGTCGTTGGCGGTTTTGTAGGCACGCTGGTCATCATCCGGCCCGACCACCAGGGTTTCAATGCCGCATTGCTGCTGCCGCTGGGCTGCGTCGCGTCCAACACCGGGTTTCAATTGCTGTCGAGCAAAATGGCCAAGGCCGAAGACCCGCTCACCACCAATCTGTACACCGGCATGGTCGGCACCCTGTTGATGAGCGTCACGCTGCCTTTTGTGTTCACGCCCTTGGGCAGTTGGCACCTGTGGGCGCTGCTGTTCGTGATGGGCGCTGCCGCCTCTACCGGCCACTGCCTGCTACTGCTGGCCTACCAAAAAACCTCCACCTCGGTGCTGATGCCCTACCTGTACACGCAAATCGTTTTTGCCTTGCTGGGCGGCTGGCTGGTGTTTGGCTATGTGCCGGATGGCTGGTCGCTCCTGGGCATGGCGCTGATCGGTGCCAGCGGCGCAGCCAGCGCCTGGCTGACGGTGCATGAGCGGCGCCAGAGCATTGCCATGGATGCGCAGGTGCAAAGCGCTACGTGAGGGCACCTAAAGGGCATGGTAAGCGCCCACTTGCTTGTCCACTTGTATCATTGCTAACCCATGGCCCAACTTTTCCAAGTTCATCCTGACAACCCGCAACCGCGCCTGCTCAAGCAGGCCGTGGCCCTGCTGGGCAAGGGCGGCATAGTGGCCGTGCCCACCGATTCGAGCTACGCCCTGGCCTGCCACCTGGACGACAAAACCGCCGCCGACGCGCTGCGCCGCATTCGCGGTGTGGACGACAAGCACCACCTCACCTTGCTGTGCCGCGACCTGAAAGAGCTGGCCACCTACGCGCGGGTAGACAACGCCCAGTTTCGGATGCTCAAGGCAGGCACCCCTGGCCCCTTCACCTTCATTTTGGAAGCCACCAAGGAGGTACCCCGCCGCCTGAGCCACCCCAAGCGCCTGACCATTGGCCTGCGGGTGCCCAACCACCACACCCTGCAAGCGCTGCTGGCCCTGCACGGCGCGCCTCTTTTGGCCACCACCTTGATTGCGCCGGGAGACACGGAGGCGCTGAACGACTGCCAAGCCATTCGCGACCAGTTCGAGCACGCCCTGGCCGCCATCATTGACGCGGGAGCTTGCCCGAGCCAGCCCACCACGGTGGTGGATCTAACCGGCGAGGCACCGCTGATCGTTCGCCTGGGACGGGGCGACCCGGCCTTGCTGGGCTTGTAGGCTGCTTGGGCTTTTCAAGATGTTTGCCCTGGCTGGGTCACGTTTCTTTGCTGGTTTGAAGATGTCCAATTTGCCTTGGTCACGTTTCTTTGCTGGTTTGAAGATGTCTAATGTGCCTTGGTCACGTTGCGGCGATGGAGGAATTTGCGCTGCAAAAATCTTACGAAAACACGCGACGCCTTGGGTAGTGATCTGGCGCTTGTCCCCGCGCCTTTCTCCAGATTTTTCATCGCAAACACGCTCCATCACCGCCTGCTGGCTTGGCTACTTTTGTCGCGCACCCGCTGTGTGACGGGCTCGAACTTGGCTACTTTTGTATCGCACCCGCTGTGTGACGGGCTCGAACTTGGCTACTTTTGTATCGCACCAGCCGTGTGATGGGCTCGAACTTGGTGGCGCATTGGAGTCTGTAGAGCGCGCTGGCCAGCGTACTTTTCCGACTCCCTCTCCCGCATTGCGGGAGAGGGCTGGGGTGAGGGTGCCCCCCAGCACCCACCTCATCAGGCGCTACTCTGGTGTGCGCTGAGCCTATGCATTCACTCTCTTTACCGTAGCACTCCGTCTAAGCAGGGCAGTGGGGTACATAGGGATAGACTAAAAATTGGAGTTTTGTACCATACGGAGCCGCTGTGCACCGAAAACCTGCCCCGCAGACCGTCCGCCAAACGTCCACCAACCCTCTTGGGCAAAACAGGAACTCTTTATTCCATAGCGGCTCCCCTATGTTTCTTGCTGGCTATTGCCCCATACGATCTAAAAATAGCGCTCAAACAGGTAAATTTTCAGTGTCCCGCCGCGGTGCAGGCTCCTTGGGCTTCCCGAACGCCCGAAAACAGCGATTGGGGGGCTGTTTTTGGTATCTATCAACTGTTAGCCATGGAGAAATATACCTTAGCCGCTACGTAGTACATAGCGGGCAGGTTCTTGTTGGGAGCTGGTGGTCGTGGTGCTGGCGGCAAAAACGCTGTTCAGCGCCGCTGAAGCCGTAAACCGATCAAAGTTTCCAATTATTGGACGTATACCGTGTACCCCACTGGCCTGCATAGACGAAGTGCTACGATAAAGAGAGTTAGCGCATTGCCAGAGCGCAGACCAGAGTAGCGCCTGATGAGTTGGGTGGTTGGGGGACGCCCTCACCCCAGCCCTCTCCCGCAATGCGGGAGAGGGAGTCGGAAATGTGCTCCGACCAGCGCGCTCTGCAGACTCAGGCGCGCTACCATGGTCGAACCAGCCGCACAGTTGGCGCGTAATGCAAGCGAACCAGCCGCACAGTTGGCGCGTAATGCAAGCGAACCAGCCGCACAGCTGGCGCGTAATGCAAGCGAACCCGTCACACAGCTGGCGAGAGACAAAAACGACCACGCCAGCAAGCGGTGATGGAGCGTGTTTGGGATGAAAAAATCTGGAGAAAGGCGCGGGGATCACCTTAAGACAACTACTCAAGCGGTCGCGTGTTTTCGCAGAATTTTTGCAGCGTAAATTCCTCCATCGCCGCAACGTGACCAAGGTGGAAAGGCATCTTCAC
>JAYVGI010000270.1:0-5978 GCA_043772355.1 Polaromonas sp. | reverse complement strand
TCTGCGTAACCTTTGCGTCCTCTGCGTCCGGGAGTTCATCCCCGCCTCAAAGACTTTTATTTTTCCAAGATCCAAGTATCTTTAGTCCCCCCGCCCTGCGACGAGTTAACCACCAAAGACCCATTCTTCAAAGCCACCCGAGTCAACCCCCCAGGCACCATCTGCACGGTTTTACCCGACAGCACAAAGGGCCGCAGGTCGATGTGGCGCGGAGCAATGCCGCTGTCTACATACGTAGGGCAGGTACTGAGCGACAAGGTAGGCTGGGCAATGTAGTTGCTGGGGTTGGCCAGCAGCGCACCGCGAAAGTCTGCTATCTCTTTGGCAGTGGACGCAGGCCCCACCAGCATGCCGTAGCCGCCTGCACCGTGCACTTCTTTCACCACCAGGTGTTTCAAGTTGTCCAGCGTGTACTGCAAGTCGCTTCGGTTGCGGCACATGTAGGTGGGCACGTTGTTCAAGATAGGTTTTTCACCCAGATAAAACTCGATCATCTTGGGCACATAGGGGTAGATCGACTTGTCGTCGGCCACGCCCGTGCCGGGTGCATTGCAGATCGTCACATGGCCCGCCTTGTAGGCGTCGAGCAGGCCTTTGCAGCCCAGTGAGCTATTGGGGCGGTGCACCGAGGGGTCGAGAAAATCGTCGTCCAGGCGGCGGTAGATCACGTCTACCCGTTGGGGGCCGCGCGTGGTGCGCATGTAGACAAAACGGTCTTTGACAAACAGGTCTTGCCCCTCTACCAGCTCCACGCCCATTTGCTGGGCTAAAAACGCGTGCTCAAAATACGCGCTGTTGAGCATGCCGGGGGTCAGCACCACCACCGTGGGGTCCACCGAAGAATCGGGCGACACGGCGCGCAAGGTGTCGAGCAGCAAGTCGGGGTAATGCGCCACGGGGGCCACTTTGTTTTGCGCAAACAAATCGGGGAAGAGGCGCATCATCATCTTGCGGTTTTCCAGCATGTAGCTCACGCCGCTGGGCACGCGCAGATTGTCTTCCAGCACGTAGTACTCGCCCTCTCCATCGTTGCCACTTTGCGCGTCAGGGGCGCGCACGATGTCGATACCCGCGATATGGCTGTAGATGCCGTGCGGCACGTCCACGCCCACCATCTCCGGGCGAAACTGCGCGTTGTGCATCACCTGCTCGGCGGGCACGATGCCGGCTTTGATGATGTCTTGGCCGTGGTACACGTCGTGGACAAAGCGGTTCAATGCTGTCACCCGCTGCACCAGCCCGCGCTCCATGCTGGCCCATTCGTGCGCGGGGATGATGCGGGGGATGAGGTCAAACGGGATCAGGCGCTCAGTCCCCGCCCCGTCCTCGTCCTTCTCGCCATACACCGCAAAAGTAATGCCCACGCGGCGAAAAATCACCTCAGCCTCTTCGCGGCGTGAACGCATCACGCCCTCCGGCTGGCGGGCCAGCCAAGTGGCATAGTTTTGGTAATGTGCCCGCGCGCTGCCGGGGGAGGCGTGCATTTCGTCGTATTTATTGCTGCTGCCCATTGTTTTATCTCCTTAACACAGCATAGCAAGTTTTGTGCCTTGCTTGGGTATTGGCTGCGCAGCGGCAAAACCAGGCCGAGGATGCAACGGTGGCGAGGCCCGCTGGCTACCAGAGCGCAAGACGCTCGGCCAGCACGCGCGGCGCTATGCCGGGTGCCAGGCGCGATTCCTCGACCACGTCTACGCGAAAGGGCAGGCTGCAGGCTTCAAACGCGTCAGCCAAATCTGCCCTGGCGCGCCAGTCCAGTGGTTGGGGCTGGGAGATCAAAATATCCAGGTCTGAATACGGCCGCGCGTGGCCGGTGGCGCGGGAGCCGAAGACCCAGGCTTGCAGGCCTTGGCCGCCGCTATCGCCGGATCGGCGTTCAGTTAAAACGCTTTGCAATATCTGGCACACGGCCTGGAGATGCTGTGGGCTGAGGCAGATGCCCTCGGCGCGGTTGGCGTGGAACGTTGGCATCACGCACCTTTGCTTGGTAATGCGGCAATGGGGACGGATGCACCATCCTGTGGCAGCGCAATAGCGACAACGAGCTGTTCCAGTAAATTACCTGCGTCGATGGCAAAAGCCGCAGCGTCCAGTGCCACCACTTGAGCGCGCTCTTCATCATAGGCGTGGCTGGTGCCGTTGCGCATATCGCGCCAGCGCCGCCAAGCGTCCATCTCCATCGGCAAGTTGGCATCCAGTGCCCGGCGCACCAGATCGTTAAAGCTTAAGTCACGCACCAGGTCGGCAGACTCTGCGCGCTCTATCAACACCCTTCGCACAGCGCGCACAGACAGCTCGTAGCTAAACTCAAAACTTTGGATGACGGAGGATCGCAAATGCGGCTTCAGTGGATCGTCCGGCGCACGCGCTTGCCAAAAGCAGATGGCTTCCGTCAGCTGTGCCAAAGCTTTGCGCAAAGTGCTCAGGTCAATGGGTGCGTGGGTCATGGCGTAATGGTATCAGGGCTGGCGATTTATGGAATTTGGTGATGCCAGTAGCGTTTATTGGCGTCGCGCTGGCACACCACCGACTGCGGCTGTGCGCTGCGCCAAGTAGCCGCGCCGCAGCGCGGGCTGGTGATGAGCTGGATATTTCGATCCGTGTAGCGCTGGGCCACCTCGGGCGCGGGGTGGTTAAAGCGGTTGCGGTAGCCCGACTGGCCCAGGGCGATGCGGGGCTGGACAGCATCTAAAAACTCTGGGGTGGACGAGGTTTTGCTGCCGTGGTGGGGCATGAGCAGCACGTCGGCCTTTATGGGGGCGGAGTTTTCTACCAGCCTGCTTTCTTGCGCGGCTTCAATATCCCCCACCAGCAGTGCGGTGCGCTGGCCATTGCTGATGCGCAGCACGCAGCTCATGGCGTTGGATTTGTTTTGCGCGTCGTAGTCTGCCGCTTGGGGGTGCAATATCTCAAAATCTACGCCGTCCCATTGCCATCTTTGCCCGGCGATGCAGCGCTGGGGCTGGGAGCGCAGGCCTAGCAGCTCGTGGCCATCTTCTAGCGAGCTGAGCAATGCGGCTTGCGGCTGCATGGCCAGTATGGCCGCAGCGCCGCCAGTGTGGTCGCTGTCGCGGTGGCTGAGCAGCACGGTGTCCAGCTTTTCTCCCAGGGCGCGCAACAAGGGCACCAGGGTGCGCTGGCCCGCGTCGCTCTCGCGGGAGAAGCGCGGGCCAGTGTCGTACAGCAGGCTGCGCGTGGCGGTGCGCACCAGCACAGCGTTGCCCTGCCCTATGTCGGCGGCCAGCAGCTCAAACTGGCCGCTGGCGGGGCGAGGCGGCTGCCACAGCAAAACCGGCAGCACCATGGCCGCGCCCATGGCCCGCAGGGCCCAGGGCAATTGCATAGCCAGCACTATGGCACCTATGACGGCAGTAGCCCCCAAGAACAATGCGGGAGCAGCTACTGAAATAGTAGCGAGTGGCCAACTGGCAAACCATGCCAACACCATGCCCAGCACCTGCACGCACACTGCTGCTGCCGTCCAGGCCGGGCTGAACAGCACCCCCAGCATGGCCAGCGGCGTGACCACCAAGGTCACCCAAGGTATCGCCAAGGCGTTGGCCAGCAAGCCGACGACCGAGACCTGCTGGAACAGCAAAAGCGATAGCGGCGTGAGCGCCAGGGTGATGACCCATTGCTCGCGGGCAGCGGCGATGAGCTTTTGCGCTGCGGGGTGGGCGCGCAAGCGGGCCCATACCGAGGCAGCCGCCGGTGGGCCTGTTTGGGCATCGTCTGGGTAGTGCGCTGTAGTTGCCGCTGTAGAAGCGCTTGCGCCATGGGTAGGCGTGGGTGCATCGTCGCCAGGGTACGAAACAGCTTGCGCATGGGTTGCGGTTTTGCCCCGTTCATCGGTAGCAAACAGTACGCCCACCGCCACAAAACTGAGCCAAAAACCTGCCTGCAACAGCGCCCACGGGTCAATCGCCACCACCACGGCCATGGCCAGCAGCCACACCAGCGGCCAGGGCCACTGCTTGCCCGACAGGCGCAAGAGCGCCACGCTGGCCAGCATCCAGATGGTGCGCTGGGACGGCACGCCCCAGCCGCTGAACAGCGCATAGCACGTCGCCAGCAGCACACCGCCCACGAGCGCGGCATGCTGTGCGGGCCAGCGCAGCATGGCGCGATGGCTGCGCCGCCACAGCCAGCCCACGCACAGCGCGGCGGCCCAGGCAAACATAGTGACGTGCAGGCCCGAAATACTCATCAGGTGGGCTACACCGGTGGCGCGGTAAATGTCCCAGTCGGCCCGTTCGATGGCGGCTTGGTCGCCCACCACCAGGGCGGCGATCACCCCGGCCAGACGCGGCTCCAGCTGCAGCCCGAAAGGGCCGGGCTCGGCCAGGCGGGCAAAAATAGCGTCACGCACATGCTGGCGGGCGCGCTCGACCGGGTGCTGCCAAGTGCTGCCCAGCTTGCGGGGTGCGCCGCCACTGGCCGCGTCTTTCGGGGTGGCGCGCACGTAGCCGGTGGCTTGCAGGCCCTGCTCCCACAGCCACAGCTCGTAGTCAAAACCATGCGGGTTGGCGTTGCCGTGGGGGGCTTTGAGCCGCACGGTAAAAGCCCAGCGCTCGCCTGCGCGCAGCTCGCCCAGGCCAAGTTGGAGCTCAGCGAAGGGTACTGCCGCCGGGTCTTCGGCGCGTTGCAGGGTGCTGTACCAGCTGAGGTAGATTTGAGGGGGGAGGAGGACAGGTTGCAGGGTTACAGGTGGCAGGGTTACAGGTGGCAGGGTTGCGGGTTCCAGGGCGGAGGGCGGTGTGTGGGCGGCCTGTGGGCGGTCTGGGGATGTCGGGTCGGCCATGCTCGGGCTGGAAACAGCTGCCGCTGCGTCGGCACTGGGGGCTCGCTGGGTGCGCTGCCCCGCGCGCTGGGTGGCCGACTCCACATCAAAGCGAAAGCGCAGCCCTGCCTCACTGCGCTGGGGCATGGCGGTGACCACGCCTACCACCTGAATGTCGGGGCCCTCCAGGCTGGGCTGCAAAGCGTCGGCCAGGAAGGCCGCAGACCGCAGGCCGGTGATGCCAAAGCCCAAGCTGCCGGCCACGGCCGCAGCGGCCACCAGGCGCCATGCAGGGTGGCCGCCAGAGCGGCGTTCAGCGCTGTCGGTCGCCACCATCGTAGGCTGGATTGCTCTGCATTTAATAGCTGCACCCGCAATAAAGCAGCTGGCTAACAGGCTAAAACCAATGTATACAATACCTGAGAACAGCGCCGCCTGCTGCAACTGCACCGCGCAGCCCAACACAAAACCCGCCATCAGCGCCATCAGAGTCGCCAACTTCTAAACCATTCGCGTAGGGTTGAAAATTTCCGTCACCTAGTTGTTACCATGTGGGTTTTTACCATTCTTTCACGGAGCCACCACCATGAGCATTTACGCCAATCTTAAGTCCCTGGGCATCGACCTGCCTGCCGTATCCACCCCCGCCGCTGCTTATGTGCCGTTTGTGCAAACGGGCAAGCTGGTGTTCATCTCGGGCAATATCGCCCGCAAAGACGGCGCGGCATGGGTCGGCCAGTTGGGCAAAAACATCGCCACCGACGAAGGCAAACTGGCCGCCCGCAGTTGCGCCATTCAGCTCATGGCCGCCCTGCAAGCGGCCTGCGCGGCCCATGGTGGCGACCTGACCAGCGTCAAGCGCATTGTCAAAGTGATGAGCTTGGTGAACTCCACCCCAGACTTTACCGAGCAGCACTTGGTCACCAACGGCTGCTCCGAGCTGCTGGGCCAGGTGTTTGGCCCAGTCATAGGCGCGCACGCCCGCAGCGCATTTGGCGTAGCGCAAATCCCCATGGGCGCGTGCGTGGAGATTGAGCTGATTGCCGAGCTGAACTGAGCGGCTCTTGGTGCCCAGGCCTGGCAGCCTGTCGGACTTAGGTCGTCGGCTGCAAATCGACCGCAGCGGTCTATTTTTCGCCGTTTTCTTACCCGATATCTCGATATTGGGATGCGAAACCGTCAAAAACTCGTCCATCGC
>JAYVGI010000269.1:0-5932 GCA_043772355.1 Polaromonas sp. | reverse complement strand
TGCAGGAGCGCAAAGCTCAGCTCGCGCCGCGAGTCGCGCGCGGCGATTTTGTGGGGCATCAGGCGGGCGTGGGTGGCCACCGCATCGGCCACGGTGAGCAGGTGATTCATGGGTGCATTCTCCAATTGGTATACCAGTGTTTAGATTCAAAATTATAGAACTCTGAATTCAGAGTTCAACTAGTATAAACACCAATATCAGAACTCTGAATTCAGAATATTATTTAAAAATCATCCACTTAATTTACATTCATTTATGAGCAGCACCCCTACCGTCTCCCAACGCAGCACCGCCGCGCTGATAGCCCGTTTTCTCAAGTCGCGCGGGGTGGACAGGGTGTTTGCCCTGTGCGGCGGGCACATCATGCCGATATGGATGCAGCTGGACGCGCAGGGCATTCGCATCATTGACGTGCGCGACGAGCGCGCTGCGGTGTACATGGCCCACGCCCACGCCGAACTCACCGGTGGCCTGGGGGTGGCCTTGGTGACTGCCGGGCCGGGCGTGACCAACGCGATGACCGGCATTGCCAACGCGCATGTAGCCCGCGCCTCGGTGCTGGTGCTCTCGGGCACGCCGCCGCGCGCGCAGGAGAACCGGGGCGCGCTGCAAGACATGGCGCATATCGACTTTGTGCGCCCCCTCACCCGCTACGCCCGCACCGTACGCGAGCCTGACTTGGCGCTGCAAGAGCTGAGTGAAGCCGTCTCCCGCAGCATGGGTCACGCGGGCGAAAGCGGCCCCAGCTACCTGGACTTCCCCGTCGACACACTGCGCGCCGATGTCTCTGCTGCCGTGCAACTGCCCGAGTGGTTTCAGCAGCGGCCCGCAGCGCGATTGCAGCCAGACGCAAATTCTGTAGCGCAAGCGGTAGACCTGCTGTGGTCCGCGAAACGACCACTAGTGATTTCAGGCCGGGGCGCACGTGGTGCTGGCGGTGCCCATGGCCCTTTGGTACAGCTACTGGACCGCCTGGGCGCGCTGTACCTGGACACAGGCGAAAGCCGCGGCCTGGTGCCCAGCGAGCACCCCTCGGTAGTGGCCGCCATGCGCGGCGCAGTGATGGGCGAGGCCGATGTCGTTATCACCATCGGCAGGCGGCTGGATTTTCAGTTGGCCTACGGCTCGCCCGCCGTGTTTGGCCAGGCGCGTTTTGTGCGTATTGCAGAATGCGCTGGCGAGCTGCGCGACAACCGCCGTGGCGCAGTGGAGCTGCTGGGCACCCCCGCCGCAGCACTGGAGGCCATCTTGGCCCAAGCTGGCCAGCGCGCCAGCGCCACCGACCGCGACTGGACCCAGCGCGTGCGCCACCAGCACCTGGAGCGCACCGACAAACTACTGGGCACGATGGCGCAGGCCCCCTCTGGCACCGACGGGCTGATGCACCCCAACCGCTTGCTGGCGGCCCTGCGCCAGGCTTTACCAACCGACACGGTGGTGATTGCCGATGGCGGTGATTTTTTGAGCTTTGCCCGTGTAGCCCTGCCCGCCAGCACCTACCTCGACCCGGGCCCACTGGGCTGCATTGGCGTAGGCACACCCTTTGGCGTGGCTGCCGCCTTGGCTTTGCCCGGCCGCACCGTGCTGGTAGCTACCGGCGACGGGGCCTTTGGCTTTAACGCCATGGAGATCGACACCGCCGTGCGCCACCGCGCGCCCGTGCTCATCGTAGTGGCCAACAACGGCGCGTGGGCCATCGAGGTGCGCGACCAGCAGGAAACGCATGGCAAAGTGGTAGGCACGCGCCTGCAGTTTGCCGACCACGCCGCCATGGCCCGCGCCTTGGGTGCCCACGGCGAGCGGGTTGAACGCCCCGAAGACCTGAACGCCGCCATCGCCCGCGCGCTAGAGGCCCTGCACAGCGGCCGCCCTGCCCTGCTAGACGTATTGGTCACCCCGCAGGCCGCCTCGTCGGATGCCAAGTCGGGCCTGGCCTGGGTGCCAGACCTGCAAGCCCTGGCTGCATGGGACCAAGCGGAGCATGCCTGGCGCCTGGGTTCTTAAACCACAAGTCGGAGAAACACCTCACGACACCCCATGCCCCCTTCAACTGCTGCGCGTAAGCAAATTCAAGTCCGGCAATCCGCTGCTGGCCTGGAGCTTCTTCACCGGCCAAATTGAAGGGTGCCAATCCGCTCCCGACGAGCCCGGCGGCGACACCTGGCCGGACGACAGCCACACACAAGGCGGCACCAGCATCTGGATCACTGGCACCTACGGCCCCGCTACCAACCTGGCCTATCGAGGCACCGGCAACCCCGTGCCCCAGGGCGGCGCGGTGATGGTGTTCAAACTGGAAAAGTAAGTCGGCTTGCGGTGTGTTGAAAGTAATTGGCTGCAATGCAGCATACCGCCCAACCCATCAATATTAAATTTATTTACTATCAATTCAAAAAAGTTAAAAATTTAGTTAAATTATGCACATCATCATCATGAAAACAGCCTAAATTTTATTGAGCACATTAAATTATGCGAATTTATGTTCCTTGGCGATATTTTGACAACCCGCGATGTTCGAAAAAACCTCGAAAAATGCTGTTTTAGGCCGTTTTTAAGATATCAATAGGTCTGCAGCCCTTTAAAATGATGCGGGAGCAGCTACTGTATATGTAGCGTGTGCAAACTGCCCAGCAGGCACTTTTAGCCAATCCTGCGAGCCAATGCAAGCCCTTCCACGCTGTTCGCTCTGAGCTGGGCCTGCCCCGAGGGTTGGGCGACGGTCGAAACCTCGGGGCAGGTTCGGCGTGGCTGGCGATACCTTGTTTTCAGGACTACTTCTGAAGCTCCTTGAGCAGCGCATCCACATAGTCTGGCCCTGTGCGCGCAGGTATCGGCGCCGGATGGTCCCGCGCAAAATCCAAGGCCTCAACCAACGGCATCCACTCCAATTGCCCATCCACCGAAGTGCTGCGGGAAAACACCGCCCACACCCGGCTTGTCACCGGAACCTGCCGCACCTGGCCAGAGCCCAACTGCGCGCAGGCCGCAGGTGGTGAGGTCACCAAATACTCCCGGCACACCAAGGGCCGGTCTGGATGAATCGAGCAACTCTCCTCCACCAAAAAAGGACACGGCACCTCCAGCCTGAAGTAGGCCATGCCGAACTCACGGTAAGCCGCCGCGTCGCCGTCCGGCGGGCCATGCGCTGGCAATCCCGAAGCCGCCATCTTGTCCCGCGCCAGCGAGAACCGGCTGCGCACAGCCAGTCCCTGCTCCTGCGGCATGGCAGCCACCAATGCAGCCAGATGCCGCGCCTCTGGCTGCGAGATCGGCACCATCTGCCGGCAGCAGGCCCCACAGCCCTTGGTGCAGGAAATCTGCTGACCCTCGCGCTCCACCTGCGCCACCGCCCTGTCCGTGAGTTGGTTGGCAAACCGCTGCGCATCTGGCAGCAGCGCCTCGGGCAAACAACGCCCCTTGGGAACCGTGAACGTGATGCTCATCGCCTCCCCTTTGATCGTTAACTGGCCACTGCCTGTGATGGAATCTTTCATTTTGCAAGCCTCCTCGGTTGGCAAGTATGGCAGGACGCAAAGAAAATTCAAGCGCCTGTATATTTACCAACGAATCGGCACATCCAGTGTTTCCCAAAAAATCCATCTAAAAAGTTCACGCCGGGGATGGTAGCCTCGTTCACGTCCTTCGTCGGATTCACAAAACGGATCAAGTACATGCAAAATACCAGAGGCGCTGGCTATGGCAACGCGTTGGCTCACGGGATCATAGTCAAAGCTACGCAAGGCAGAACCTAAATGGTGGGTAAATACGGGTTTGCCACCGCTGAGCGGAACTGCGTGCGACCAGCCGGCCCCGCCAATCCAGGCAACCGGTTCGTCCAATCCGAATGGCGCACCGGGCAGTAATGTCATGCCGTAGGCACGCAAAAATTCATCTGCATTGGGTGCATCATCGGCATCTTGCCAGCCATAGGCAAGGTATTGCCCATCGGGTGAGATGGCCACATGGGTGTTGTCAATCCCCAGCGGCCCACCGAATTTGGCTTTGATATCAGCGTAACTACCAAAGTAAACGGGACACATCCCGTCTCCAAGGTTGCGAACGCCATCGTCTTTTTGTAGTTCTGCTTCATCATCGCCTACGCCTACGCCTATGCCAGCGCGGGGAGCCAGTGCGGTCCACATGCCTTCTTTGACGATCCAAATGCCAAAGCTGTCGCTTGCCAGCACTACACTGCGTCCGTCATCCGCAATGCCCAAGCTTAGGATGGTACTGGGATCAACTGCAACGCCCTCAGGCCATGCAATGGTTTGATGCGTTTGAGCATCCAACCCCGTGGGCACTTCCAGCCCTTTGTCAGTCGCTAAAACAAGCCACCGCCGATTGCACGCCATGGCGAACATCGATGCGCCTTCAACCGGCATGACTTCGCTGCCGCTAATATGCAGCACCTCGTCCCCCAATCGAACCAGAAAACGTTCTGCCCCAAGAATGACCACGGCATGCAGCCCCAAGTCTCCCAGGTGAGAGATGCAAGGCGCATAGGCAGGATCAAAGCGTGCGCGGGCTTGCTGCCACTGCCCCTCGTCGTTCAGGGTCTTGACCTCGTCAAGAACAGCATCAGCGAATTCCTCAGAGCGCTCGTCATCTGTGAACTCTTCATCGGTGTCGGTCTCCCGGTCAATGGCATCTTCCAGTGCAATGCAAACTCCTTTCGCCTTTTGACGACCCATGAGGTTCCAACTTTCAAAATCAAAAGCGGCAATTGATTCAACAGACGCTTGGGCAGAAGATGCTGCATCTCTATTGAAAAATTTTGAGATAGCGTTACTAAAAAAAATACTCACGGTGAACTCCTTCAAATTAGGAAGCACTCATTTAGGGAGGTGGAAAAATCCAATATACCGTTGATGGCTGGGCGACTATCAGCGCGTCCCTATCGCCCAAAGGCAGGTCTTGCCAGTGGCACCGGTGGGCATTGCGGAAAGAAATGTGTGTACAAAATGTGTGTACTTCATGCAAAACGGCTGAAAATTCGGCGCTGGGAGTGCCAAAACCATGGGTTTCACCTGTTTGACCCTTTAAAACACGCATTAGCCAGCAGTGTTAAAGGGCTTGTAGCTATTGAATATATAGTGCCCGTGTTCAAGCGCGAGGAGTGCCTGGGTTGACGCAAACATCGCCAGCGGGTCGTAAATATCGCCAGTGTTCACGCAAAGATCGCCAGCGGCGGCGCAATGTGCCGACAACGCCGTAGCAACGTAGAGCAAATGGGGTCTGATCACAATTCAGGAAGAACCTCTGTTCGCAGCGCGCAACGCCCTGACGAAATTTTGCTCTGATTCCATTTCCACATCATTAATGTTTAGGCGCGGAGCTGCAGACAGTGCTGCAGCACGGCAAGGCGACGCAACAATGACAGTAATGATTTAGAAATTGAATGACTCCTCGCGCTGTCTGCGGCGCACAAGACCCTCGCCACGCCCAGCGTCACCCGCACAGCCCAGCGTCACCCGCACAGCCCAGCCTCACCCGCACAGCCCTCGCAGCGCGCGCCTGCGAGTGGGCCGCTTGGAAAACCACCTACTCACTAAACAGTAGCACTCCGTCTATGCAGGCCAGTGGGGTACACAGGGTAACGCCCATATTT
The DNA here is from genome assembly GCA_043772355.1 of Polaromonas sp. Taxonomy (GTDB): domain Bacteria; phylum Pseudomonadota; class Gammaproteobacteria; order Burkholderiales; family Burkholderiaceae_C; genus JAAFIP01. The sequence continues at coordinate 324 of JAYVGI010000269.1, read as the reverse complement.
TGTTGCGCGCTACGGTTTGGGGCCGTTGCGAAGCCGGTGGCGACTTTTGAATCGGCCGAAAACCGTGAATTTGCTGCTTGAATCGCCGCTAGTTTAGATGGATATCCGCCTGTAGCCCTCTAGAATAATTCGGCAATAGCTATGGAATAGATAGTGCCATCCGAACCCAAAATGCGCAGCAAGAAGCCCGTCTGGCTGGTTTTCGGCAAACAGCGGCTAGCCAAGGTCAGACTTCCTGATCCCTATAGGACGAGGCACCGATCATTGGGAATTTCACTTGGCACCGATGCGCTCATCGCAGACTGACCCATCCGCAGGGCCCTC
>JAYVGI010000268.1:0-6589 GCA_043772355.1 Polaromonas sp. | reverse complement strand
CGTTTGGCTCTTCAACAGTGCTCACACCACAGGTCATTGCAGGAAATGATGTATTGAAATTCTCAAATTTCAACTACAACGGCGTGACTTTCCCCGCGCAAAACCTCTCTTCGTTTAACAATCTCCATATTGACGTTTGGTCTGCCACGGCTACAACCATCGAATTGAAACTGGTAAGCATTTCTCCCACCACAAAGGAGCAGTCTATTTTTAGAGCCGTTAGTGCAGGTGTTTGGACTAGCATTGATGTTGATCTGAGCCTTTACACGGTGCCCGACAAGACCAAAATTGAACAAATGGTGTTGGCTCTTAATCCCGCTGGCGCAACAGTTTATATCGACAATCTGTATTTCTCGAAAACTGGCGGCAGCGCACCACCAGCGGTGACGGCACCCACCACGGCACCCACAGCGCCTACTGCACTGCCCGCCAATGTCATTGCGCTCTACAGCAACGCCTACACACCTGTAACGGGTACGGATTACCCATCGTTTGGTTCTTCGACCGTGTTGACACCACAGGTAATTGCTGCAAATGATGTATTGAAATTCTCAAATTTCAACTACAACGGTGTAACTTTCCCAGCGCAAAACCTCTCCACGTTTACTAAACTGCATATTGATGTCTGGTCTGCAACAGCCACCACCATTGAGTTGAAACTCGTTAGCCTTGCACCAACAACAAAAGAGCAGTCTGTTTTTAGACCCGTAGCGGCCGGTGTGTGGACCAGCATTGACGTTGACCTGAGTCTCTACACTGTGCCCGATAAGAGCAAGATTGAGCAGATGGTCTTGGCGAATAATCCCGTCGGCGGAACGGTATATGTGGACAATTTGTATTTTTGGAAATAATTTTTAGAGATATAAAATTAAATTGAGACTAAAAGCACTTTAGTTCTCTTGCAATTTTGCCGCGTCACCTTCAAAGTGTCGCGGCATTTTTAATGGTGCAGACGCAATAAATGAAAACCAACTTTCAAGCTTGGCTCACCGAAGTAAGTCGCATGGATGGCCCAAGCTTAGACTTATGGAGTTTCGCCTACACTGTACGCATTCAATCTGCCAATCTGGATTTGCCATGAAAATGGCTACGAACGTGAAATTAAAATCCCCCACCGCTAAACGTCCCGGCCCCGTCACCTTAGAGATGGTGGCGCTGGCTGCGGGCGTGTCGCCCAGCACCGTATCGCGTATTCTGAACGGTACTGCGGGGGTCCGGGATGATAAAAAGCAGGCGGTCGACGCCGCTATTGCCACGCTGGGTTTTGTCCCCAACCCGGTAGCGCGGGGGCTGGCGGGTGGACGCACCTTGAGTATCGGGGTCATCACGCAGGCCATAGACAGTCCGTTTTACGGCGCGGCCTTGCGCGGCATTGAAGACGTGCTGGATCCTGCCGGGTACAGCCCACTGTTTGTCAGTGGGCACTGGGATGCAGACAAAGAGGCCCGCTGCATTGAGGTGCTGCGCTCGCGCCGGGTGGACGGTATTATTGTGTTGACCGGTCGGCTCAGCGACCAGTCCTTGAAAGCCTGTGCCAAAACGCTGCCTGTGGTGGTGACCGGGCGCACACTCAAGGCACCGGGATTGCTCGCGCTCAATTTTGACAACTTTGAAGGCGGCAAACTGGCGGTGCAGCACTTGATTGCGCTGGGGCACAAACATATTGCATTTATTGCGGGTGCTCCGCAGCATCCAGACTCCGACGAGCGCATGCGCGGCTATCTGTCGGCTTTGGAGTCTGCATCTCTCCCCTACAACCCAGCGCTCACTGTCAGCGGAGAGTACTACGAGGGTAGCGGCCTGACCGCCGTGAACAAGTTGCTCCAAGGCAGGGTGCCTTTCACCGCCATCTTTGCCGCTAACGACCAAATGGCGATGGGCGCAGCGCTGGGTTTATACCGCAGAGGCATACGGGTTCCGCAGGATATCTCTCTGGTCGGTTTTGACGATTTACCAATGTCCAGTTATGCCACGCCTCCGCTAAGTACCGTCCATCACCCCTCCCAAGAACTGGGGCGCTTGGCTGCCTTGGCCATGCTGGAGCTGTTGTCAGGAAAAAAACCCAGGATAGAGATGCCTGCACCCCGTTTGATCGCCCGCGAGTCAAGCGCCCTGCGCGCAGACAGTTGAGGTGTTTGTCCAATGTGCGGTGTTTTGCAAAATGAGTGCCGCATTGACCTTCTCTAATCATTCTGGGACACCTCCACTTCCAACCGGGTCTAGCAGCCTGTCGGACTTAGGAATCGTCGGCTGCAAATCGACCGCAGCGGTCTATTTTTCGCCGCTTTCTTACCCTATATCTCGATATTGGGATGCGAAACCGTCAAAAACTCGTCCATCGCTGGGGCCGATTTTCGCTTTCGACGACCTAAGTCCGACAGGCTGCTAGGTGATTTGCCGTGGGTTGCGCCGTGGTGGGGACAGCAGCCGACGAGCGCATGGGGTCAGATCAAAATTCAGCAAGACCCTCCGTTCGGAGCGCGCAACGCCCTGACAACATTTTGCTCTGACCCCTTTTGCTTCCAGGCCAAGGCGTATGGCCCGACGCGGCTGTACTGGCAAACCCATACCTCGAATGCCACGGACAGGCTGCTGTACGATAAAGTGGCTAAGCACGAAGGCTCGATTGTCTACAACCGCGATTTATATGCACACCATGACCACCGCCATGCCACAACCCGCATTCAAAGCGATCATCAAAATCGACGATCTGCAAGGCCCCGAGATAGCGGCGCTGCTGGAGGAGCATATGGCGGGCATGCGCGCCAGCTCGCCCGCGTGCAGCGTACATGCGCTAGACCTAGATGGCTTGCGCCAACCTGAAATTACTTTTTGGAGCGCTTGGGAAGGCGCGGCGCTGATGGGCTGTGGCGCTATGCGGGAGCTGGACGCTACGCACGGTGAGGTCAAGTCCATGCGCACCGCTGCCGCGCACCTGCGCAAAGGCGTAGCGGCGCAGATACTGGCGCGCATCATCGCAGTAGCGCAGGAGCGCGGCTACCAGCGCTTGAGCTTGGAGACCGGCTCTACGCCCGATTTTGCCGCTGCGCACGCGTTGTACGCCGGCTTTGGCTTCACCCAGTGCGGCCCGTTCGCGGGCTACACCTTGGATCCGTTCAGTGTGTACATGACGAAGGTTTTGGCTTAGAAAATTTTAAGCAAAAAAGAGATTGCGACATCTCAAGCCGCCAACTGCTGCACAACAGGTGGCACGCTGTGCAGCGATGGCCCGCCCAGCACGGGCTCAATGGGGCCGCTGGCCCGTTGCCCGCCACCGGTGCGCGCGCCAGCGTTACCACTGTGGCGAAACAGGCCCGCTTGCAAACGCATCACTTCGTTCAAATCGCCGCTTTGCGCCAGCATGGCGCGCATCCAGCTGGCACCATTTTGGCGGGCTGCTACCAGCTCTTGCAGGTAGATGAGGGCGCGCACGCTGCCTAGCTGCGCGGCGGTGGGCATGAGATCTTCTAGCAAATTGCCCAGGGCGTTGCCTAAGTGAAAGGGCTGTTTGCTGCGCGGATCCACCAGCATGGCCTCGTAGCCAAAGCGGCAGGCCTGAAAACGGTTGTAGCCATAAACACGGTAGGTGGCCAGGTCGCCCACATGCGCGTAGGCGGCAGAGCCGGGCTTGATGGTCATGAGTTGCGCGGCCAAGGCTTGCACCAGGGCGGCCAGGGCGGCGGCCATTTCGACGTTCAGTGGGGTGTCAAAGATGCGCACCTCTACCGTACCAAACTCGGGCTTGGGGCGAATGTCCCAGTAAAAATCCTTCATGCTTTTGACGATGCCGTAGCTTTGCATTTCGTCAAAATAGCGGTTGAACTCGGCCCAGTTGGACAGGCGCGGCATATGGCCCGAGAGCGGGAACACCGCCACGGCGTGCAGGCGCGAGGTTTCAAACGAGGTGTCTTCGCCCGCTGCATAGGGGCTGGCCGCTGACAGCGCGATGAAGTACGGAATATAGGGCGCCAGCATGTGGGTGAGCTGAATGGCCGCGTCGCCGGTGGGGCACCCTATGTGCACATGCTGACCAAACACGGTGAACTGCTTGGCCAGGTAGCCATACAGGTGCGAGGTGTGCAGGAAACGCTCGGTGGGGTAAATGCGCCGGTCTTTCCACACGCTGACGGGGTGCGCGCCACCGCCTGCGATGTCGATATTGAGTTTGTCACCGGCCTCGCAAATGGCATTGCGTAGTTGGCGCAGCTCTTCCAGCAGGGTGTCGTAATTGCTGTGGATGCCGGTGTTGAGCTCAACCATGCTCTCGGTGATCTCGGGGGTGATGCGTTTTTGCAGCGCTGGTTTGCGGTGCAGCAGATTGATCAGATCAGGCGCGTCCCGCGACAGGGCAAAGTCGCGGGCGTTGAGCAATTGGAGTTCAAGCTCTACGCCCATGGTGAGCGGACGGGAGGCGGTGTAGGACAGCATAGGCTATAGGGATAAAAATATTTAAGCAGAGAAACGCAAATTGGATAGGCACCTGGAGGGGCTAGCCCATGGCGTGCAGGTCGCGTCGGTCACCACGGCTTTCGCCGCGCAGGCCACCTGGCAGGTCGGCGTGCGTGTCTATCCGCAGCATGCCCATGCTGGACTGGGTTTGCAGACCGGAATAGTCGGCGGGCGCGGCCACGGGCTGCGCCGGGCCAGGCGCCACCTCACGCATGGCCCGCAGCACCGCACGCATCATCCACGGGGCCAACGCGTCGCTCACGCACAGCATCAGCAGCACAGCGTGGGACAAGCTGGCATAGGGTGCAGCCAGCGCGTTGGCGGCCATGGCCCAAAACACCAGGCCGGTCATCGACAAGGGTTGCAGCATGAGCCCCAATGCGAGGCCCTGCACCCAGCGCAAACCAGCCCAGCGTGCGGTGATAGTGCAGACAAAAACTTTGGCGCACACGCGGATCAACAACAGCAATGCCGTCAACACCAGTACCTGCACGTCCAGCGCCGGGCCGATTTGATCGGGTTGCAGCCCCAGCCACTGCAGCCACGGCAGGCTGGCCCCGGCGACCAAAAACATCAGCACCTGGGCCAGTTGGCTCAGGCCTGCGCTCACACCCGAGCTGTCACCCATATGGGCCAAGGCGGCGCGCCTGCGCAAGCTCAAGCCCAGCGCCAAGCAGGCGACCAAGGCCGGTGCGGCAAGCCATTGCGCCAAGCCCACGGCAATACACACGGCGCCCAGCATGCTCAGCCATGGCGCACGGTCTGGTGGTGCGCCATGCGTGCCAGTACCGCTGACGGCAGTTGCGCGCGGGCTCGCTGGACGCACGCGTGAAAGCAGCCAACCCAGGGCAAAACCAATGGCCATGCTGGCAGCGGCCTCCCACAGGGGCTGGGCCAACTCCAGGCCACTGCGCAACACCGAGCCACTGGCCAGCACGCCCACGGAGTTTTGTGCCGAACCCAGCACGCCCGGGTTGAACAAAGCCTCCTCGCCTTGCGCATATGCACCCACCAGGGACAGCACCAGGGGCAAGGTAATAGCGGTCAGCACTGTGTTGATGCTGCCCAAATGCAGCGCCCGCTCCGTCACTTGACCTTCGGCGCGCCACTGGGGCAGTAAAGTAGACAGCATCACTGGCGAGCTGTGCGCCGCCAAAGTAGCGACGACAGCCGCAGGCAACCACGCCAGCCCCAGACTGCGCAGCACCAGAGCGGCCAACACCCAAGTGAGCGCGTACTCCAGCAAGGCCGTAGCGGCCAAGGCTTTGTTACGCAGCAGCCAGCGCAGGTCTATGCGCTGGCCTAGCTCCACAAGCACCCAGCCCAGCGCGAGATCAAATATCCACGTCAGACTTTGCAGGGTAGCCCACGTGCTCGGCCCGCCTTGGCCCACCGCCTTGGGGCCGCTGGAGGTGCTGGCCAGCACGGACTGCCCCATCCACACCTGCGCCCATACCAGGACAATGCCAAAAGCCGCACCACACACCCAATAGCCGGTCGTGCGGGCCATGCCGGCACGCTGCAAGCGCTCGCCCAGCCACACGGCTATCAACAGCGCAAAGCCCACCCAGGCAGCGGTGGGCAAGGCAGGTAATGGCGGCACTTGGCTCGCCAAGTCGCTGACAAAATCAATCCAGTGAGAGGGTAGTAACTGCATCCCTGCACCTTACCTGCGCAGCGCGTTACCAGGCGACAAAAGATGTAAGAGCTGTGTGCCAGCGGTTACTTCAGAGAGATAGAAAAAGCCAATATTCCGTTGATGGTCGGGCAGCCGGGCGCACCGCCGCAGGTGCCAAAACCACGGGTTTCACCTGTTTTACCCTCTAAAACACGCATTAGCCAGCAGTATTAAAGGGCGTGTAGCTATTGAATATATAGTGCCTGTATTGACGCGCAGGGAACGCCTGGGTTGACGCACCCATCGCCAGCGGGTCGTAAATATCGCCAGTGGTGACGCAAAGATCTCCGGCGGCGGCGCAATGTACCGACAACGCCGTGGAGACGTATGCTATGTATTGCGTAGCTGTTCGCGCACATTTCTTGCTGGCTATAGGCTGGTAGATTCTAAAAAGCGGCGCTACTGGGCTGGTACAGGGCGCGCTGGCGCGCTGGCGTTGCGAGAGTTTGGCTTGTGTACGGG
>JAYVGI010000267.1:0-2158 GCA_043772355.1 Polaromonas sp. | reverse complement strand
CCGCCCAGGTCCAGCGTGGCGACCAGCGGCATACCGTCCAGCACTGCCGGGTCGTAGCCAGTCACCACGTAGGCGCGGTTCGTCTGCCCGGCAGCGCCCAGCAGCAGTTGCTTCACATAGGCAATGGACGGTTTGTCCAGCGCGGCAAACGGATCGTCCAGCAGCGCCAGGGCCGCGCCCGAGGCAAAGGCCGCTGCCAGCCACACTTTGCGCTTCGACCCGGTGGAGAGCATGTACACGGGCTTGTGCAAGTGCTCTGTGAGAGACAAGCCCTCTGCCAAAGCGCCGACAGCTAGGTCATCAAACTGCGGATAAGCCACATGCAGGGACGCAAAGTAGTCGGTGGGTGAGGTTTGGTCAAAGGCTGTGCTGCGCGGATCTACCCAGAATACTTGCTGGCGGTAGGCGCTAGGTTGGTCGTTCAAACGAATATTGCGTATGCGCAGTTCACCCGCTTGCGCGGCCAACTCTCCCGCCAGCAAACGCAGCAGCGTAGTTTTTCCTGCGCCATCGCCCCCGTGCACCAAGCTGACTCCGCCAGGGGCGTGCAAGCTCAAGCCGGTGAACAATGGGCACTGAGGGTAGCCAAAATGCAAGGTGTCAACCTGCAAAATACTAGGGCTAAGGGGATTGGAATTGTCGATGACGGACCTATGTATGCTTGGCTGGTGTAGGCGATTGTAGACAGGGCTTGAGGGTACAGCTGCCACTCAGAGGCTGCGCATAGTTTACCCAAAGACGCTGCATGAGAGCGCGCAGGTTACAGAACCACATACCACTTCAAATTGGATTTGAAACACCATTGATTTACATCGAATTTGTTTTGAAAACATGTACCCGCTTATGCAGCGCCCGCGCATTCAGAATAAACTTGCCTTATGACCACCCATTTAACTATCGATTTTGTATCTGACGTATCCTGCCCCTGGTGCGTGATTGGCCTGAGGGCGCTTGACCAAGCGCTGGCCAATGTAGGCACTGACATTAGCTTTGAGGTGCGCTTTCAACCCTTTGAGCTGAACCCCAAGATGGGCGCGCAGGGCCAAGACATTACCGAGCACATTACTGAGAAATACGGTATGAGCGAGGCCCAGGTCAATGCCAACCGCGAGAACATCCGCGCGCGCGGTGCGCAACTGGGCTTTACCTTCAGCATGGGCGATGCTAAAAACGGCGATGGTGACAGTGTGGGCCGCAGCCGCATCTACAACACCTTTGACGCGCACCGCCTGCTGCACTGGGCCGAGCTGGAAGATTTAGGTAAGCAGCGGGCGCTGAAAGAGGCGCTGTTCACCGCCTACTTTACCGACGGCCAAAGCCCGGCTTCGCACGCGGTGCTGGTGCAGCTGGCAAGCGATGCGGGCCTTAGCGCAGAGCGTGCGCGGGAGATTTTGGCATCCGATGAATTTGCCAGCGACGTGCGCGAGCGCGAGCAGCACTACCAGGGCCTGGGCATCCACTCGGTGCCCGCCATCATCATCAACAACCGGCATTTGATATCGGGCGGGCAACCTGCCGAGGTGTTTGAGCAGGCGCTGCGCCAGATTGCGGCTGGTGCCTGATAGTGCACCTGACCGCGCAATGGACATTGCGTTGGAGGGTGGCCCACGTAGTGCATCGCTCAGTGCATCGCTCAGTGCATCGGAAGGTGCATTCGTAGTGCGCCCTTCCCCAACACATTGGCTGCTTAGCCGTTCGCTATGACACGTCTGATGTGCGCTACCTGTCTGCGGGCGAAAACCAGTTGCATTTGCCATTGGACATCACCCACAGCGCACACGGTAGAGGTGCTGATACTGCAGCACCCGATGGAGCTGAACCATGCCAAAGGCAGCGCGCGTTTACTGCACTTGAGCTTGCCGCACAGCCGCATACAGACTGGCGAAGTATTTGAAGAAGCTGCGCTGCAATCTTGGTTGACCGGATCGTGGACGCCCCTTGCGTCGCAACATGGCGACGCGAAAAGACTCCCCAAGCAAGCCGTTTTGCTCTATCCAGAGAGCCCCGAAGTCGATACGCCAGACTTGCCAAAACCTCCTCCACTCGACCTCGCTGCGCATAACAATCCATCGCAACTGCGCCTGGTCGTGTTAGACGGCACCTGGCGCAAAAGCCGCAAGATGCTCTACCTCAACCCACTGCTGCAACAGCTACCGCG
>JAYVGI010000266.1:0-2830 GCA_043772355.1 Polaromonas sp. | reverse complement strand
AAATATCTTGTAAAGTCTGGTAACGATTGCATGCCAATTGCGTCATTTGCCCCAGCGTCATCAAAGCGTCACCGCGCCACTTCAGTCTCGCGATGTTGTGCGACCTGCGGGTCTCCCACAGCAAATTTCATCCACCACCTCTCAGGAGTTCCCATGCGCCGATTCATTCTCCCGCTTGCCCTCACCGCAATCACCTGCCTGCTGCCTGCCATGGCCCACGCCGACGATGATGACGATGGCCCGCGAAAAAACCGCAGCCAGACCAGCATCCAGCTCGGGCCACGCCCCTTCTTTCTGATCAACGACATGACGGACAGCCCGCTGAAAACCCAGCTGCAATCCTGCGCCCGCCGCGAGAGCTTTAAGCGCACCGATTTTTCCATCGGCCACCGCGGCGCTGCGCTGCAGTTTCCAGAGCACACCAAGCAGTCTTACGAGGCTGCGGCCACCATGGGCGCGGGCATTGTGGAGTGCGACGTGACCTTTACCAAAGACAAAGAGCTGGTCTGCCGCCATGCGCAAAACGACCTGCACACCACCACGAATATCTTGGCCACTCCCCTGGCCAGCACCTGCATCAAGCCCTTCACACCGGCCACCATCGACGCCAACGGCACCTTGCTAAGCCCCGCCACGGCAGAGTGCCGCACCAGCGAGATCACCCTGGCCGAGTTCAAAACCCTGCGCGGCAAAATGGACGCGTCTGACCCCCGCGCCCGCACCGTGGCCCAGTACCTGGGCGGCACCGCCAACTTTCGTACCGACATTTATTCGGGCCCCAGCAGCGGCACGCTCATGAGCCTGAAAGACAGCATCGAGCTGTTCAAAAAGCTCGGCGTGAAGATGACCCCTGAGCTGAAAAGCGCCGCCGTCACCATGCCCTTCAACGGCTTTACCCAGCAGGCCTATGCGCAAAAAATGATTGACGAGCTCAAGCAAGCCGGCGTGCCACCCAAGGACGTGTGGCCCCAGTCGTTTGACAAAAACGACATCCTGTACTGGGTGCAAAACGAGCCCGCCTTTGGCCGCCAAGCCGTCTACCTGGACAGCGCCAACACCGTCGCCGAGCTGCCCAGCGCCGCCCAGCTAGCGGCCTACCGCGCCCAAGGCATCCGCATCGTCGCGCCGCCCCTGTTTGCGCTGCTCACCGCAGACGGCAACGGCACCCTGAAACCATCCCAGTACGCCAAAGATGCCAAAGCCGCAGGCCTGGACATCATCACCTGGACGCTGGAGCGTTCAAGCATTCTGGCCGACGGCAACAACGGCTTTTACTACCAGAGCTTTGACAGCGCCATTAAGCGCGAAGGCGACATGATGCGCGTGCTGGACGTGCTGGCCAAACAGGTCGGCATCCTGGGCATCTTCTCGGACTGGCCTGCCACAGTCACCTTTTATGCCAACTGCGCTGGTTTGAAATAAAGGGTGCGGCTGCCTGGCGGGCAGCCCACACCGGCTAACTTGATAAGGCCAAGGCGCAAGTCTTGGCCTTTTCTAGTTGCTAATTACTATTGTTTCCATAGCTGCTTACGCTATGTTTTATTGGGCTAGAGGCTGATTTAGCTCTCAACCTCTGCCTCCGCCCACAAGCGTGGAAAGTAAAAACGCAGCGCGAGCTCTTGCGAGACGGTATGCAAGATAAACCGATGCGCTTAAATCGACAATAAAAACTCTCTCGCCTGCGCAGCACACTCGTCATAACTCGGCACGACAACCTTTGCATTGGGCAGTCTGCTTATCGCATTAAAAGTCGTTTGCAGCACACCACGTCGCTTGTCTACCTGCTCCAAAAATGCTTCCCTGTGACGCACCATCCATTGCGCTTCACGCAATAAGCCCGCTGGGTCGGTCTGCAACACCAAAGCCAGATCAAACAAATCGCGCGCAGTGGCTTGGCCGCCTCGGTGCCACATCTTTTTGGCCACAATCTCCACATCAGTCTCCACCCGCACCTCCTCACCCATGATGGTCTCCAGCGTCCATGGCTGCGCTGTCAGGTTGTGCGCCGCCACAATGTCAATCTCACCTTCGGGACGCATCAGCTTGACGTACTCCATCGCCTCTACATAGTTGTCACTCACGCCAGCCGCCACGTCACTCAGGCGCGGGTTTACAAAGCCCAAATACTGCGGGTCAGGTACAAACAGCTCAATATCTTTGCTCAGCCGGTGCGCGTGGCGCAGCATTAGCACCGTGCCGCCACCAAACGTCCGCACCGCGTCAGGCCGCGTGCGCGTTTGCATCTCGCGCATCAGCACCAGCCCATGCACGAACAGGCTGCGCCATGCCCCAGGTTGCTCTGCATCAAAACCCATACCACTCCTTGCGTGGCGACTGCTGGGCACGCGCCCAAGCGCCAATATGCTTCCACACCTTGGCCGCAGGCACACCGCCTTGCGCGGCAGCCGCCTCTACAGCGCCCACCACCACCTGTAGCGGCACCTCATCCACAAAGGTAATCATGTGCGCACCATACGCCTCGGGCAGCACACCACTGGCCAGTGCCGCCGCCAGCACACCGGGCGGCAGCGCATCGGTATAGCTCACGCTGCACATCTGCGCCGCCTGCGCCAAAGCCCGCTCGCTCGGCGCACGCTGCGGCTCCCACTGCAACCGCAGCCCCATCACCTGCAGCAGCTGCCCCAGCCGCCCCAAGCTCAGGTTAGCCAAGCTACCCCGCTCCAGCCCATTCACCGTCGCCCGCGATACTCCGGCCAGCCCAGCTAAAGCAGCCTGCGTCAAACCCAGCTCTTGCCTGCGCTTATGCACTGCCGGGCCAATCCAAAGTAAGTCGTTCATAGCTTGCAGATTAGGCACATTCGATCAACAT
>JAYVGI010000265.1:0-7187 GCA_043772355.1 Polaromonas sp. | reverse complement strand
AGCAAAAGGCCAATCTGCATGCCTGCCTGGTCAGCGTCTTTCAGCGTCAGACTATTCAGCCTTGCTTTGCCGGGTGACCTGAGTAGTTACAAAAATAGCGCTCAAACAGGCCAATTTTCAGCCTCCAGCCGATTCTCAGGCTCCCAAGGCTTCCCGACTGCTTGAAAACGGCGATTTTGAACTGTTTTTAGTATCTATCAGCTGTTAGCCAGCAAGAAATATACCTTAGCAGCTACGCAATACATAGCGGTCAGGTTCTCCTGGGGAGCGGGTAGTCGCGGTTCTGGCGGCTAAAACGCCTTGCAGTGCTGCTGATGCTGTAAACCAACCCATTATGGGACTTACCCTGTGTACCCCACTGGCCTGCATAGACGGAGTGCTACGCTTTAGTGAGTAGCGAGGTTTTCAAGCATCCACCCATCTAGCGCGTTGCATGAAGCTGGATGACCCACCAGGGCTGGCCTCGCCACCCTGCCAGCACGTCCTACAGACTCTGCGCCACCGAGTTCGGGGCGTCCAACCAGCAGGAAACGCGCTTCACCGCCAGATTATGTTGCAGACTGGCCTGTTTAAATTACATAGGCATTCGAAGATCCCCATGTCATATCGCGTAGCGCTAGTCAAACTGCTTCCCGAAAAGTTTGCAGAAGATTTCCTCAACGGAAACCTGTACTTGAATACATTCGCTTATTTCTCGCAACTCGATCAAAGCGACATCGTTCGGTCAGATCCACACGATGGAGCCATTGAAGCAAGGCAAGTACTTGAAGTTGCAATACAAGAGCCAACTGGGAATTGGATTCCAATTGGCGGCGTGCAGAGTCCGATTATTGTTCATAACGACGAGATTTCAAATTTAAACATCCTCTGCTTCTATACGCTGACAGACCGCCCGGGAGACGAGTTCGATGACCGGAATCTCGAATTCGGCGAAGTTGCAGTATTCATCTCCAATCTTCCGGAGTTCATCCGAAGAGTTCGTCAAGCTGTGGCTGTGTCGAGTTGGACTGTGGCACACGGGCCGGTGGAATACGTCAAACGCAAGACCCACGACGGCCTTATGGGTCCATTCCGTAAGTTCCAGGACTATTCGTATCAGAGTGAATTCCGGTTTGTGTTTACCACTGGAAAACGCTCGCCGCTACGCCTAGAAATTGGCAGTTTGAGAGATATCGTCCATGTGATAACGAGCTCAAAAATGGCAAGCATTTGGGCAGCTATGCGAGGCGAGAATGCCTAACTTTCAACCCACAGGATAAGCAACTGGGGGCCAGCTTCGCTCGCTTTTGCCAAAGCGGTGCCCCAGTTGCTTGCCTCACATCTAAAACGTTAGAACGATAACGAACAACCAAAAAGAAGTTGCAGTCGCACTTGTACTACCCCGGTGATCTACAAAACCCTGTTTTCGCGCCAGAGCGCACTGCGTGCCCATGCGCCCCAATCAGGGCTGCGGGGTCGAAGCGCGGAAAAATTTGGATCAGGCAATGTGCTTGTTTGAGCGCAGCGAGTTTGCACATTGACCCAAATTTTGAGCACTGCAGACGCTCCCCCGAAGGGGCCGCAGACCGGGGCGCGTGGGAACGCAGTGCGATCTGGCGCGAAGCCGCCAGGTCTATGCGGGAAACAAAGCGCTTGAGAAACAAAAACTTAGACAACCGCGATAGCGTTAGCCGTTAGCCGTTAGCCGTTAGCGTTCCGCATCCAATCCGCAGTCTGAAAAAAGCTGTCCCTTAAGCGAGCACGCAGCGTCTCGTCAACGCCCGTCTCCCCCATCGCCCGGTCCATACAAGCTAACCACTGGTCGCGCTCCAAAATGCCGATGTGCACATGCATGTGGCGCATGCGCAGACGCGGGTGGCCGAACTTTTCGGTGTAGGTCTGGGGGCCGCCCATCCAGCCGCAGAGAAACATAAACGTTTTTTCACGCGCGTTGTCCAGCGTGGGGCCGTGCACCTCGCGCAGGCGGGTGTAGCCGGTTTCCAGATCCATCAGGTCGTAAAAGCGCTCAACCAAGGCCTTGACTCTGTCTTCACCACCAATCCACTCATAGGGCGTGGCAAAAACCGGTTTTTCTTCAATTTTCATATAAAAATAGGGCTCTAGCCCACTATTTAATTGCGCAAGCAGCTATAAATTATATAGTACTCAGCTACTCTGAAGCACGGCGCAAGGTGGCTACGACAGGTGTATTGAGCACACTGCGCAGACCCCACCAGCCCGCAGCCAAGGCCAGCACGGCACCCAGCAAACCGCCGGCCACGGGTACCCACAGCGATGCCGTCCACGCAAATTCAAACACAAAGCGGGCCAGCGCCCAGCCTACGATGATAGCCACGATGCTGGCCAGAACACCGGCCAGCATGCCCACGCCCGCCAGCTCGGCGCGCTGCACCTGGCGCAGCAGGCTGCTGCGCGCACCCACGGCGCGCATGATGGCGAACTCTCGTGCGCGCTCCTCGCGTGTTGCCGTTACCGCAGCAAACAGCACCACCAAGCCTGCGGCCAAGGTGAAGCCGAACAAAAACTCTACCGCGCGGATCACTTGGTCCAGCACGCGCTGCACTTGGTTGATGGTCAGGCTCATGTCGACATTGGTGACGTTGGGAAACTGGCGCACCAAGGCGTTGTCAAAGCCTTTGGTGGCGGGCGCTTTGAAGGCGCTCATGTAGGTGGCGGGCACGTCGGGCAGGACGCTTACGGGGTACATGACGAAGAAGTTGGCGCGCATGCTGCCCCAGTCCACTTTGCGCAGGCTGGTGATTTTGCTGACAACCTGGATACCGCCAATATCAAAGGTGAGTGCGTCGCCCAGCTTGAGACCCAGGGTGGTGGCGATGCCCTCTTCTACGCTGACGGCGTCTTTTTCCTCTTCCTTCCACTGACCAGCTACTACTTTGTTGTGCTGCGGATTAGTGGCGCTGTGGGACAGGTTGAACTCGCGGTCTACCAAGCGCTTGGCGCGCTCGTCGGTGAGGGTGTCGGGCGAGGTGGCTTGGCCGTTGATGGCGACCAAGCGGCCACGGATCATGGGGAAATAGTCAAACTTGGCGATGCCTGCGGTTTTGAGGTTTTGCACAAACGCCTCGCCCTGCTCGGGCATGATGTTGATGACAAAACGGTTGGGCGCATCGGGCGGCGTGGCTTGGCGCCAACTGGCTATTAAATCTGTGCGCAGCAAGATGAGCAGGATCAAAGCCAGCAAGCCGACGGACAAGGCGCTTACCTGCACTACGGCATACGCAGGCCGGGCGCTGATCTGGCGCGTGGCCAGCACCAGCCAGCGCGGGGCGGTCTGTTCGTTCACGCTGCGGCGCAGCAGCTTGACCGCGACGTAGCTGGCCCCGGCAAACACGGCTACTGCGCCTGCAAAGCCGCCTACGGCTATCAGGCCTAATTTCAAATCTGCACTGGCCGCCAAGAGCAGCGCGGCAAAGCCTGCGATGCCTATCAGCAGCACAGCGAGTGACGCAGGCTTGAGGCCACCCACATCGCGCCTGATGACGCGCAGCGGCGGCACCTGGGCGAGCTGTAGCACGGGCGGTAGGCCAAAGGCAAACAGCAGGGTCAGACCCATGCCCAGACCGAAGGCTACAGGCCACAGGGATGAGGCCGGCAGCGCGGCATCCACCAGCCCGGCCAGCAGGGCGACAAAGCCGTAATGCACCGCAAAGCCTATGGCCAACCCCATAACACTGGCGGCCAGGCCTACGACAGCAAACTCAAAGGTGTAGGCCAGCGCAATGGTGCGCTGGCTGGTGCCCAGCACGCGCAGCATGGCGCAGTCGTCCAGGTGCCTGGCCGCAAAGCCACGCGCTGCGATAGCTACGGCCACGGCGCTGAGCAGCGCGGCTAGCAAGGCCACCAGATTTAAAAACTTCTCGGCGCGGTCTAGCGTTTGCCGCATCTCGGGACGGCCACCTTCCAGCGACTCGATGCGCAGGCCGCGCACGTCGGCCTTTTTAATATTGTCGGTGGCCCACTGGGTGTAGGCTTTGACGGCGGCGTTGTCGCCGACCATGGCGGTGCGGTAGGTGATGCGGCTGGCGGGCTGCACCAGGCCGGTGGCGGCCAGCGCGTCGGTGTGCAGCATGACGCGCGGGGCAAAGTTCATAAACCCCGCGCCACGGTCGGGTTCGATGACGATGATGCGTTCGATCTTTAAGCTGCTGTTGCCTAGCAGTAACTGGTCGCCTACTTTGAGGCTGAGTGCATCTAGCAGCGATGCGTCTACCCATGCGCGGCCCGGGCTGGGCAGGTCACGCGTAGTTACTTCTGGCGTATCGGGCGCTGTCGCCGTCTTCAAGCTGCCGCGCAAGGGGTAACCACCGCTCACAGCTTTGAGCGCCACCAGCTTGCTGGCACCGCCCTGCGCATCAGTCGCTCGCGCCATGGTGGGAAAGCCGATGCTGGTAGCGCTTTGCAAGCCCAGGGCCGAGGCTTTGTCTTTAAATGCTTGCGGTGTGGGGTTGTCACTGCTCAGCACAATGTCGCCACCCAGCAGCGCCCGCGCATCGCGTTGCAAACCGCCTTTGATGCGGTCAGCAAAAAAACCCACTGCGGTAAGCGCTGCTACGGCCAAAGTGACCGCCACCAGCAGCAGGCGCAGTTCGCCCGCCCGCAGGTCACGCCACAGCGCCTTCCAGCCCAGTTGGTAAAAAGAGATCTTCATGCTGCGCAGTGTAGCGCCGTGCACTGGCTACGGCCTTAACGCTCGGTTTTAGGCCCGGCCAGGGCAGGGTCAAGCTGCAGTCTATCGGGTGCGGTGTAGCAAAGAAAGCGCTTGTTCATAGCCCTGCCAATCGTGCACAAACCCAGCTTGGTCGCCAAGTCATGCCCCATCTGCGTGATGCCGCTGCGTGAGACCACGATAGCAATGCCCATCTGCGCCGATTTGATGACCATCTCGCTGGTGAGGCGGCCAGTGGTGTAGAAGACATACGGGTTGGTGGATGCAGTGGCAAGCGTGGGGGTATCGAGCGCCGACAGGCCGCCCTTAGGTGCGAGAGCCCCCTCGGGGGGCAGCGCAGCACACGCAGTGGCAAGCGTGGGGGCCACATTAATCCCATTCATCCACATCCATCCGGCGATGGTGTCAATCGCGTTGTGGCGGCCCACATCTTCGACAAACATCACCATCTCCTCCCCACGAAACAACGCACAACCATGCACGCTACCTGCGCTTTTGTAGGTTGTCTCTTGCAAACGAATGGCGTTCGTTATGCCGTAGAGCTGCGCCTGCGTGAGCACGGAGGCTGGCAACTGAATGCTGTCAATCTCGTCCATCAAACTGCCAAACACGCTGCCCTGCCCGCAGCCGGTGGTGACCACTTTTTTGGCCGTGCGCGCCTCGATGTTGTCAATGCCGCTGCGCGTCTTGACAGCGGCAGAGTTCACCTCCCAGTCTACGGAGATGGACTCAATCTCGCCCACGCTGGCCACCAAGCGCTGGTTACGCAAAAAACCCAGCACCAACAGCTCGGGGTGCGCGCCCAAGGTCATCAGCGTCACCAATTCGCGCTTGTCCACATACACCGTCAAGTCGCGCTCTGCCGGTATGGCCGTGCTGCTGCTCTCGCCGTGCTCGTTGACTACGCACACCTCGTGGGTGAGCGGTGCACGGGCTTGGCTGAGGTGGGGGAGTTGCATGGCAGAGGTTACAGTTTGCATAGGGTAAACAACGCGAGCTTACCGCAGACAGCAAAACGGCGCGTAGTGAACGCGCCGTTGTGGAAAGCTTATGGAAGCTAGCCTGCCGGATCAGATCTTCTTGGCTGGCGCTGCAGCTACGGGTGCTGTAGCGGCTGGAGCTGGCACCGCAGGAGCAGCCGCCGTAGCAGGCGCTGCGGGAGGGGGATACACAAACGCACCTGGGTCAGCACAGGGTGGAATGGCCGTAGCGGGCTTGGTGGCCTTGCCAGCGGCTTGCGCAGTTTTGTAATAGTGGGCCGAGGTTTTGTCCATGGACAAGCACAGCTTGTAGCCGTCTACCTTGCCTGTATGTGCAGTTTTAGCAGTGGCCTCTGCAGCTTTGGCTTTGGCTTCGTCCGTCAATACGGGGGCAGGGATTTTGGCGAAGCTGCTAACGGCCAATAAGGCAGATGCAGCAACAAAAATTAAACGCTTCATTTTTAGGTCTCCTCAAACTTGAACGGTTTGCACACTCACCGAAGGGGGTGTGCGCTGCGCGGGGATTTTGCCTGCGGCAATGTCGTTGGCCCACAGCTCGTGGTGCTCTTTGGCCCAGGCTTCGTCTACGTAGCCTGTTTTCATGCCTTTATAAGCGCCCTTCATGCCGATGGTGCCCAAGTAGATGTGGCCCATGAACATCGCGATCATGAACACCGCTGCGCTGGCATGCACCATGTGCGAGATTTGCATGGTTTCGCGTACATAGATCAAACCCGGGATCAGTTTATCTAGCACCAAACCTGAGCCTACGACGATTAAACCTAACGCAAATACGCCACCCCAGAAAATCACCTTCTCACCTGCGTTAAAGCGGTGTGAAGGTACTTCGTGGCCACCAAACATGCCACCGCCTTTGAGCAACCACGCGATGTCTTCTTTGGAAGGCATGTTGTCACGCAGGAAGGTGAAGAACACGATCACCAAAGACACCGCAAACAGTGGGCCCATGAAGTTGTGTGCATTTTTCAGCGCATAGGCAAGCCAACCGAACAAGGTATTGCCGACCACAGGCTGAATAAAGAAACGACCAAATGCCATCACGATGCCGGAGATAGCCAAGGTGCAAAAAGCGATGGCGTTGGCCCAGTGTGCAGCGCGCTCGAAATAGGTGAAGCGCTCGATGGTCTTACCTGTCTCGTTGTCGGAGCCCATTGCACCCTTGCGCCAGTAGAACAAGCCAATCGCCAAGGCCACGATGACCAACAGCGAGCCGCCGTACGGGATGATGACCTGGTTACGCACTTGGCGCCAAGCCTCACCAGCATTGGTCACGCGCGAGCCAGGGTACTGGGTAATGCCTTGCATCAAAAAACCGGCCTCGGGCGCATCGCGCTTGGGCAGGCTGCTATAGCCCTCTGCGCCCTGCCCGGCTTGGCGCCAGATCGGCGCGTTGTTGCCAGGCTGCACCTTGCTCCGCTCAGCATTGGTTTGCTTGGCGTAATTAGGGTCGGCGCTGGCATCAGGCTTTACTTCAAAGATGCTCTGGCTTTGGATGCCGC
>JAYVGI010000264.1:0-4072 GCA_043772355.1 Polaromonas sp. | reverse complement strand
CTGCGGTATGAAGGTGTTGACGTCGTTGGGCGAATGCTCGCCGTCAAGCAGCACCCAGTCAAAGCCGGCCACGCCCAGTACCTCGGTGGTAATCGCGTTGGCCAGCGATGACCAGCAGCCAATCAGGCGCTCGCCCGCGAGCAGTTTTTGCTTGAAGCTGTTTGGAAAAGGTTGGTAGGGGGCGGCTTGTGTCATGGTGGTTTACTGTTGCTGGCTCGGTTGTAGAGTGGGTTTTATTCAAATCCGTTTTATTCGGCCTTGATGTTGGCCGCCTTGATGATCTTGGCCCATTTGTCCACCTCGGCCTTTTGGTAGGCAAGCAGTTGCACGGGCGTCATGTTTGAAGGCTCCATGCCGAAGCCTTTGAGCTTGGCCTGTACGTCTGGCAGGGCCACAACCTTCATCACCTCTGCATGCAGGCGGTCAATCACTGGCTGCGGTGTGTTGGCTGGCACAAACATGGCCTGCCAGGACACCATGTCGAAACCCTTCTGGCCGCTCTCGGCGATGGTGGGCACATTGGGTAGCGAGGCCAGGCGCTTGGGGCTGCCAATCGCCAAAGCGGTGAGCCGCCCTTGCTGCACCATCGGCAGCACCGAGGGAATGCTGCTGTAGAGCATCTGCACTTGGCCTGCCAACAGATCCGCCGTGGCGGGGCCCTGGCCTTTGTAGGGCACATGCACGGTGTTGACCTTGGCCAGCGCGTTAAACAGCTCGCCCGCCAAATGCCCCGAGTTGCCGCTGCCGGGTGAAGCATAAAACAGCGTGCCCGGTTTGCCTTTGGCCAGGGCGATCAGCTCCTGCACGTTTTTTGCGGGCACAGAAGGGTGCGTGACCAAGAGCAGCGGGTAGTTCACCATATTGGTGATGGGCGCAAAGTCGGTCAGCGGGTTGTAGGGCAGCTTGTCGTACAGCGCAGGGTTCACTGCCATCGGGCCTGCTGCGGCTATCCCCAGCGTGTAGCCGTCCGGCACGGCTTGCATGACGGCGGTTAAGCCCACAATGCCATTGGCCCCGGCCTTGTTGTCCAGCACCACGGGTTGGCCCAGGCGGTCGCTGAGTTTCTTGGCCACAAAGCGGGCAATGATGTCGTTACCACCCCCGGGCGGGAAGGGTATGACCATGCGGATTGGCTTGTTCGGGTAGGCCTGCGCCCAGGCACTGCCTGCAAAAAGAGCTGCGATGCCGAGCAGGCAGATGAGGGATGTTGCAAACCTGCGTGTCGCCATGGCGTGTCTCCAGTACGAAGCGCTTTCAAAGCGCGTCGTGGTTTATTGATCGTTTGATAATTTTAACGGATCAACGCACACCCGCGCTATTTGTTCTTGTTATACACATCCACCACCACCGCCGCCAGCAGTACCAGCCCTTTGATGACCTGCTGGTAGTCAATGCCAATACCCATGATCGACATGCCGTTGTTCATCACGCCCATGATGAACGCGCCGATCACTGCGCCCAGCACCTTGCCCACACCGCCCGAAGCCGAGGCACCGCCGATAAAGCAAGCCGCGATCACGTCCAGCTCAAAGCCCAGGCCCGCCTTGGGTGTGGCGGTGTTCAAACGTGCCGCAAAAATCAGCCCCGCCAGCGCGGCCAGCACGCCCATATTGATGAAGGTGTAGAACGTTAAACGCTCGGTCTTGATGCCCGACAGGCGAGCCGCTTTCTCGTTGCCCCCCAGCGCATAAATGCGCCTGCCGATGGTGGTTTTGGAAGTCACAAAGTCATACACCAGCATCAGTAGCAGCATGACGATCAGCACATTGGGCAAGCCCTTGTAGGACGACAGCAAGTAGCTAAAGGCGGCAATCATGGCGGCGAACACCAGGTTTTTCAGCACAAAAAATACCATCGGTTCATTGTCCATGCCGTGTTTGATGCGCTCTGCACGACCCCGCACTTTGACCACCAGCAGCACTACGGCCATCAGCAGCCCGGCGACCAGTGAGGTGATGCGCAAAGTCTCGCCCGAAAAAGGGTCAGGGATGAAGCCAGTGCTGAGCAGCTGAAACTCCGCAGGGAAGGGCCCGACCGATGAGCCCTGCAACACCGCCAGTGCCAAGCCCTTGAACACCAGCATGCCCGCCAGTGTGACGATGAACGAGGGAATTTTGTGGAAGGCTACCCAGTAGCCCTGCGCCGCGCCGATCAGGCCACCCAGCACCAGACAGATGATGGCGGCCAACACAAAGTGCATGTCGTAGTTGACCATCAGCACCGCTGCTACACCACCGATAAAACCACAAACCGAGCCCACTGACAGGTCTATATGCCCGGCCACAATCACCAGCAGCATGCCCAGCGCCATGACGATGATGTAGCTGTTTTGCAAAATCAGGTTGGTCAGATTCAGCGGCTGGAACAGCGTGCCATCCGTCATCACCTGAAAAAACACCATGATGGCGATCAGCGAGATCAGCAGGCCATATTCGCGCAGGTTGGTTTTTAAAAAACCTGCGCCACCTTGCACGGCTTGAGTGGCCAGTGGCGGCGCTGCGCCAGCAGAAGATGTACTTGCCATGTCAATTGCCTCCTGATGTCACGATAGACCGCATAATTTTTTCCTGGCTTGCTTCAGCAGCCGAAAATTCGGCCACCAAAGTGCCTTCATTCAGCACGCAGATCCGGTCGCACATGCCCAGCAGTTCGGGCATTTCGGACGAGATCAGCAGAACGCATTTGCCCTGTGCCGCCAGATCAGCCATGATGGTGTAAATCTCGTACTTGGCCCCCACGTCAATGCCGCGCGTGGGCTCGTCCAGCATCAACACCTCGGGGTTGGAGAACAGCCACTTGCTCAGCACCACTTTTTGCTGGTTGCCACCGGAGAGGTTCACGGTACGGGCGAACACGTCGGGGCTGCGGATATTGAGCTTGCGGCGGTATTGCTCGGCCACAACAAACTCGCGGCCCTCGTCGATCACGCTGCGCTTGGATACCGCTGGCAGATTGGCCAGCGTGGTGTTCCAGGCAATAGTCTCGTCCAGCACCAGGCCATAGCCCTTGCGGTCTTCCGTCACGTAGGCTATGCCATGGTCAATGGCATTTTGTACCGTGCTGGTGTCGATCGCTTTGCCATGCAGCAGCACCTGGCCGCTGATGCCCTGCCCATAGCTGCGGCCAAAAATGCTCATGGCCAGCTCGGTGCGGCCCGCGCCCATCAGGCCGGCGATGCCGACAATCTCGCCGCGCCGGACATGCAGGTCAATGCCTTTGATCACCTGGCGGTCGGCATGTACTTCGTGGTGTACCCGCCAGTTTTTGACCTCAAATACCGTCTCGCCCAGCTGGGGGGTACGCTGGGGGTAGCGGTCTTGCATCGCACGGCCCACCATGTGCTGTATCACGCGGTCTTCGCTCACGGCCTCGGCGCTGCAATCCATGCAAGCGACGGTAGCGCCATCGCGCAGCACGGTAATGGTGTCGGCCACTTTGGCAATTTCGTTGAGTTTGTGCGAGATCAAAATGCAGGCGATGCCGTGGTGTTTCAACTCCAGCAGCAGTTGCAGCAGCGCGTCGCTGTCGGTCTCGTTCAGGCTGGCCGTGGGCTCGTCCAGGATCAGCAGTTTGACTTCTTTGGACAGTGCCTTGGCAATCTCCACCAACTGCTGTTTGCCCACGCCCAGGTCGGTAATCAAGGTAGCGGGTGATTCCTTGAGGCCTACTTTTTTCAGCAGCACCTGCGTTTTGATAAATGAGGCAGACCAGTCAATCACACCGTAGCGCGCCTGCTCATTGCCTAAAAAAATATTCTCCGCAATCGACAGCAGAGGCACCAGCGCCAGCTCTTGATGGATGATGATGATGCCCTGCTTCTCGCTGTCAGAGATACCTTTGAATCTGCATTCTTTGCCCAAGAAGGTAATCTCGCCCTGGTAGTCACCATGCGGGTAGACACCGCTGAGCACCTTCATCAAGGTCGATTTGCCTGCACCGTTTTCACCGACAATGGCGTGAATTTCGCCGCCGCGCACGCTCAGGTTGACATCGTTCAAAGCCGTTACGCCGTGAAAGGCTTTCGTCATGCCGCGCATCTCTAAAATCGGGTCTGCCATCGTGCCTGCCTGGT
>JAYVGI010000263.1:0-13185 GCA_043772355.1 Polaromonas sp. | reverse complement strand
AGAAATGGAATCACATAGCCAGCGCGAGACAAAAGCGACCCAGCCAGCAAGCGGTGATGGAGCGTGTTTGCGATGAAAAATCTGGAGAAAGGCGCGGGGATCACCTCAAGATCACTACTCAAGTGGTCGCGTGTTTTCGCAAGATTTTTACAGCGCAAATTCCTCCATCGCCGCAACGTGACCAAGGTGGAGCGGCATCTTCACAACGAAAAGCAACGTGACCAAGGCGGAGCGGCATCTTCACAGTAAAAAGCAACGTGACCAATTGCTAACGGACATTTTCAAGCCAGGTCAGAGAAGCAACACGATGCAGCTTGAGCGAACAGTATGGGCCTTAGGCCGACGCGGGGGGAGGGGGCAGCCGCGTAGCTGAGTGCACTGCCGACACGCTCTTTGAAAGTCCATGGCAATGGCAATGGCAATGGCAATGGCAAGCATTTTGCGGGAACAACCATTAGCCCATACGCTTTCGCGCTACAGTTGCGGCGTGCAAGACTCCTGCCTACCTGACTCCACGATAGATGCCTTTATTGATGCCATTTGGCTGGAACAAGGCCTGTCCAAAAACACCTTAGCGGCCTACCGACGTGACCTCACGCTGTACGCCGCCTGGCTGGCGCAAGCACAGCAGCGCACGATTGAATCGACCACCGCCCCCGATATCGAGGCTTACTTTGCCGCCCGCATGCTCGTCTCCACGCGCGTCCCCCCGC
Organism: Polaromonas sp.; assembly: GCA_043772355.1. Classification (GTDB taxonomy): domain Bacteria; phylum Pseudomonadota; class Gammaproteobacteria; order Burkholderiales; family Burkholderiaceae_C; genus JAAFIP01. The sequence goes on along the minus strand of JAYVGI010000263.1, from coordinate 12,472 downwards.
AAGCGCCCCAAGACGTGCGGCAAGTGGGCGGACGCACGGACCGAGGCAAGGCCAGCTCGTCCAACCGGCGCCTGACGGTGCTCAAGCGCTACTTTCGCTGGGCGCTGCGCGAGCGCATCATCAGCGCTGACCCTACGCTCAAGCTGCTGACGGCCAAGTCGGTGCCCCGCAGCGTGAAAACCCTGACCGAGGCGCAGGTGGAAAGCCTGTTGGCCGCGCCCGATGTGGACAGCCCGCTGGGCCTGCGCGACCGCGCGATGCTGGAGCTGATCTACGCCAGCGGCCTGCGGGTGAGTGAGCTGGTGGGGCTGAAGGTGCTCAACGTGAGCTTGAACGAGCATGTGCTGCGCACCTTTGGCAAGGGCAGCAAAGAGCGCATCGTGCCCTTTGGCGAGCATGCGAGTGACTGGCTGGAGCGCTACCTGCACCGGGCGCGGCCTGAGATTTTGAAGGGTCAGCAGACGGACGATTTATTCGTCACCGCGCGCGGTGCCCATGCCGGTAGTGGGATGACGCGGGTGGCGTTCTGGATGATCGTGAAAAAGCACGCCCTGGCGGCTGGCATCCCCCTGTCTACCCTGTCGCCGCACACCTTGCGTCACGCCTTCGCCACCCATTTGCTTAACCATGGGGCGGATTTGCGCGCCGTGCAAATGCTGCTGGGCCATGCCGATATCTCTACCACCACCATCTACACCCATGTGGCGCGCGAGCGGCTCAAGCAGGTGCACGCAAAGCACCATCCGCGCGGCTGAGCGTTAGTTACACAAGTTGACAAAGTGGTTGAACTTGCCAGAGCGGTTTGCCTCAAAGCCGGGCGGTTGTCGTGTGTTATGGGTTCTCGTCAACCTACGCGATTCATCACCATATACCCAAAATAACAGGAGATAGACATGCAATTCGTTCGCAACATTCGGCAAATGCCTCTGTGGGCATGGGCATTTACGCTGGTTCTGACATGGGCCTTGGTGGCCTGTGGTGGTAGTGACGATGACCCCGTAGCGCCACCGCCGGCACCGACACTCACCACGACCGTGTTTGCGGTTGCGTTATCGGGCAACCAAGAGGTTCCGCCCACGACAACCAGTGGTGCGGGCACCGGGTCTTTGACTTTTTCCTCGCCCTCGTTGGCTATCAGCGGTGGCATCACCGTCAATGGCATTACTGCGACGGCGGCGCATATCCACACTGGCGTTGCCGGAACGAATGGTGGAGTCATCGTGCCCTTGACAGAATCGCCTGCCGGCAGTGGTGTATGGATTGTCCCTAATGGATCCGTGCTCACGCAGTCGCAGGCAGATGCATTGTTGGCGGGTGGTCTGTATTTCAACGTCCACAGCGCAGCCTTTCCCGGTGGTGAAGTACGCGGGCAAATTGGCCGCACCGTGTTTGCTGTCAATATATCGTCCGCGCAAGAGGTGCCCAGCAATGCCAGCACCGCCACAGGCAAAGGCTTGTTGGTGCTCGACCCCGTCACTAAAAAGTTCAACGCCAGTGTCACGGTGACTGGCATGACCGCCACAGCGGCGCATATCCACACGGGCGTGGCAGGCACTAACGGCGGCGTGATCTTCCCGTTGACCGAGACAGCACCGGGCAGCGGTGTGTTGGTTGCAGCCGCAGATGCCACGATGACGGATGCCCAGATCGCTACCTTGAACGCGGGTGGTCTGTATTTCAACGCCCACAGCGCGGCCTTTCCCGGTGGTGAAGTACGCGGGCAAATTGGCCGCACCGTGTTTGCTGTCAATATGTTGTCCGCGCAAGAAGTGCCCAGCAATGCCAGCACCGCCACAGGCAAAGGCTTGTTGGTGCTCGACCCCGTCACTAAAAAGTTCAGCGCCAGTGTCACGGTGACTGGCATGACCGCCACGGCAGCGCATATCCACACGGGCGTGGTGGGCGTCAATGGAGGTGTGACCTTCCCGCTTACTGAGGCGGTATCAGGCAGTGGTGTGTGGGTAGCAGCGGCAGATGCCAGCATGACGGATGCACAGGTGACCACGCTGAATGCGGGTAATCTGTACTTCAACGCCCACAGCGTAGCCTATCCGGGCGGTGAAATTCGAGGACAGATTCGCTAGTTGCCGCAAGAGTAATCAGCGAATAAATGTTGCAAAGCGGGGGTGGGCAAGTTAACCAACTCACCTCTGCCCGGCAACATGAGTTGGCTTGGATGGGAGGCACCAACCGCTCCGCAGGGGATGCAAGGAGCGGATGGGGTGTGCACGATAAACAAGGACACTACGGCATTGAAAGCGCAGCCAATTGCAGTTGCATGCGTTCAAGTTGCCAGGCTAAAGCGATTTAGCCGCCCAGCTCTCCTATAATCTCTATTTCCACAGACCCAGAAGTAAGCACTCTGGGCTATAGACATGACCAAATTCGTCTTCGTGACTGGCGGTGTAGTGAGCTCCCTGGGCAAGGGAATCGCCTCCGCCTCCCTCGCCGCCATCCTTGAGTCGCGCGGCCTCAAAGTCACCCTTATCAAGCTGGACCCGTACATCAACGTCGATCCCGGCACCATGTCGCCGTTTCAGCACGGCGAGGTGTTTGTCACCGACGACGGGGCCGAGACCGACCTGGACCTGGGCCACTACGAGCGCTTCATCAACACCCGCATGAAGAAGGCCAACAACTTCACCACCGGGCAAATCTACAAGTCGGTGCTGGAGAAAGAGCGCCGGGGCGACTACCTGGGCAAAACCGTGCAGGTGATCCCGCATGTGACCAATGAAATCCAGGACTACATCAAGCGCGGCGCAGGCTTTGGCACGCCCGATGCGGTGGACGTGGCGATTGTGGAAATCGGCGGCACGGTGGGTGACATCGAGTCACTGCCCTTCCTCGAAGCAGCACGCCAATTGAACCTGCGCTCGGGCGTGGGCAACACCGCCTTTGTGCACCTGACCTACGTGCCCTTTATCAAAGCCGCTGGCGAGCTGAAAACCAAGCCCACCCAGCACACGGTGCAAAAGCTGCGCGAGATCGGTATCCAGCCCGATGCGCTGCTGTGCCGCGCTGACCGCGCTATTCCCGCCGAAGAGGCTGAAAAAATCTCCCTGTTCACCAATGTGCAGCCCTGGGGCGTGATCAGCATGTGGGACGTGGACACCATCTACAAAGTGCCGCGCATGCTGCACGAGCAGGGCCTGGACGGCCTGATCTGCGACAAGCTGCGCCTGAACACACCGCCCGCTAACCTCAAGCGCTGGGACTCGTTGGTGCACGAGGTAGAGCACCCACAGCACGAGGTAACCATTGCCATGGTGGGCAAATACGTGGAACTCTCCGACAGCTACAAGTCCGTCAACGAGGCCCTCAAACACGCCGGCCTGAAAAACCATTCCAAGGTCAACATCGAGTACATCGACTCCGAGACGATTGACGCGGCCAGCGCTGCGCAGCTCGCCAAATACGATGCCATTTTGGTGCCCGGCGGCTTTGGCGCGCGCGGTGTGGAAGGCAAAATTCAAACGGCTAAATTCGCCCGCGAAAACAAGGTGCCCTATCTGGGCATTTGCTTGGGGATGCAGGTGGCCACCATCGAATACGCCCGCAACATGGCGGGGCTGAAAGATGCCAACAGCACCGAGTTTGCGCCCGACACCCCGCACCCCGTCATCGCGCTCATTACCGAGTGGAAAGATGCCGACGGCAGCATCAAAACCCGGAGCGAAAAGTCCGACATGGGTGGCACCATGCGTTTGGGTGCACAGTCGTCCGACGTGGTGAAAGGCTCCCTAGCCCACAGCATTTATGGCGACATGGTGACCGAACGGCACCGCCACCGCTACGAGGCCAATGTGAATTATCTGGATGCCCTGCGTCAAGCCGGCTTGGTCATCTCCGCCATCACCCAGCGCGACCAGCTCACCGAGATTGTGGAGCTGCCGCGCGATGTACACCCCTGGTTTATTGGCGTGCAATACCACCCTGAGTTTAAGAGCACACCTTGGGATGGGCATCCGCTGTTTAACTCCTTCGTCAAGGCTTCGCTCGATCACAAAGCGGCGGGCAAGACATTGAAGTCTGTGGTGGCTGAGAAAGTTACAGCATGAAATTGTGCGGATTTGATGCGGGCTTAGGCAATCGCTTTTTCCTCATCGCGGGCACCTGCTCCATAGAGGGGCTGGGCATGTCTTTGGATGTAGCGGGCCGTCTCAAGGAAGTCACTGGTAAGCTGGGCATTCCCTTGATTTACAAAGGCTCGTTTGACAAGGCCAATCGCTCGTCGGGCAATACCAAGCGCGGCGTGGGCATGGAGGCGGGCTTGAAGATATTGGACGAAGTGCGCAAGCAGCTTCAATTGCCCATCCTCACCGACGTGCATGAGGTCGATCAGATCGCTGAAGTAGCCAGTGTGGTGGATGTGTTGCAAACGCCAGCTTTTCTGTGCCGCCAAACTGATTTCATCCGCGCTGTGGCGCAATCGGGCAAACCCGTCAATATCAAAAAAGGCCAGTTTCTTGCCCCTTGGGACATGAAAAACGTGATCGACAAAGCCCGCTCTGCAGCCGCAGAAAAAGGTCTCAACCAAGACAACTTTCTGGCTTGCGAGCGTGGTGTGAGCTTTGGCTACAACAATCTGGTGGCCGACATGACGTCTTTGGCTGAGATGCGCAACACGGGTGCTCCGGTCGTGTTTGACGTGACCCACTCGGTGCAAAAGCCGGGCGGCCTGGGCACCAGCAGCGGCGGCGCACGCGACATGGTGCCCGTGCTGGCCCGCGCAGGCGTGGCCGTGGGCGTAGCCGGCCTGTTCATGGAGACGCATCCTGACCCCGCGCAGGCGTGGTCAGACGGCGCTAACGCCGTGCCACTCAAGCACATGAAGGCGCTGTTGGAGAGCCTGCTGGAGCTGGATGCCGTTACCAAAAAGCATGGTTTTCTGGAAGACAATTTCTCCGCTTAATCTCTCTGCTGACTTCTCGCCCCATCTTGTCCCTTCCACCTTTCATCACATCAGGAGAACCCCATGACCGTCGCCTACATCGTTGTGGATATGCAAATTTCTGACATGGAGCAGTACAAGCAGTACATGGCCGCAGCGCCCGCCGCAGTGGCTGCCGCAGGTGGCGAATACCTGGTGCGGGGCGGCAAATTCGAGTCGCTGGAAGGCCAGTGGAACCCCAAGCGCGTGGCCATGCTGCGTTTCCCCAGCTACGAAAAAGCCAAGGCTTTTTACGACGGCGAAATGTACCGCGCAGCGCGCGCCAAGCGCAAGGGTGCGACCGAATTTTTCAACATGGTGCTGGTCGAGGGCGTGGCCGCGCCAGTCTAAAGTAGCCTCGATGCGCCAAACCCTGCAAACCCTGCTGCAACTGCGTGCCGATGGCGCGCTGGCGCAGTTTGCTGTGGGTGGCGCGGTGGCAGCGAGCTTTTACATTGAAGCAGTTGCTACAGAAGATTTGGACATCTTTGCGTTTTTAAAACCCAGCGCCTCCGGCTTGTTGGTTCTCACGCCGCTATACGACCAGCTCAAAGCCTTGGGCGGCGTAGTGCAGAACGAGCATGTGCTCTTGCACGGCTGGCCCGTGCAGATTTTGCCTGCTTACACGCCCTTGGTAGAGGCGGCGGTACTGGCTGCAGTAGATCGCCCGTTTGAAGATTTGTCAGTACCCGTCGTCAGCGCAGACTATTTATGCGCCATTGCCTTGCAAACGGGGCGTGCCAAAGACTACCAACGCATTTACAGCTTGATGGAAGCGGGCGCAGTGGAAAGTACTTCACTTAAAAGCCTGATCGAAACTTACCAACTGCAAGAACGCTGGAGCACCTATGTACGCCGCTACGCCTAAACAGCCCGCCCGTATGCAAACCCTGGACGTGCTCGATCCCGTTTTCATGGAAAACTACATTGCGTCTACCAAGGCCGCGTGGCGCACCCATGCGCAGCAAATGACCTGGGAACAGAAAATTGCCAGCATTGAAAAAATGTGGGCGCGCGATAAAGCCTTGAAAACCTCGCGTGAGGCCAGCATGCTAAAACAAGCGCATGGATAATCTCCCCCTATTCATCTTTTTAATCTTTCAGAAAGTTAACCGTAATGAGTGCCATCGTCGATATCGTAGGTCGTGAAATTTTGGACAGCCGGGGGAATCCGACTGTGGAATGTGATGTGTTGCTGGAGTCTGGCGTAATGGGCCGCGCCGCTGTGCCCTCCGGCGCATCCACCGGAAGCCGGGAAGCGATTGAGCTGCGCGATGGCGACAAGAGCCGCTACCTGGGCAAGGGCGTGCTCAAGGCCGTGGGCCATATCAACACCGAAATCTCCGAGGCCATTTTGGGCCTGGACGCATCCGAGCAAGCCTTCTTGGACAAGACTTTGATCGACCTGGACGGCACCGAGAACAAATCGCGCTTGGGTGCCAACGCCATGCTGGCCGTGTCGATGGCCGTGGCCCGCGCTGCAGCCGAAGAGGCGGGCCTGCCGCTGTACCGCTATTTTGGCGGCATGGGCGGCATGCAAATGCCGGTGCCGATGATGAACGTCATCAACGGTGGTGCGCATGCCAATAACAACCTTGATTTGCAAGAGCTGATGATCATCCCCGTGGGTGCACCGAGCTTTCGCGAGGCGATTCGCTGGGGTGCCGAGATTTTCCACGCACTCAAGAAAATCATCCATGACAAAGGCATGAGCATTGCGGTGGGCGACGAGGGTGGCTTTGCACCGACGGTGGCCAACCATGAAGCCGCGATCCAGATGATTTTGGAAGCCATTAGCAACGCTGGCTACACCGCAGGCGAGCAAATCGTGCTGGGCCTGGACTGCGCTGCGAGCGAGTTTTACAAAGACGGTAAATACCATTTGGAAGCCGAAGGCTTGCAGCTCACTAGCACCGAGTGGACCGACATGCTGGCCACCTGGGTGGACAAATACCCCATCATCAGCATCGAAGACGGCATGGCCGAAGGCGACTGGGACGGCTGGAAGATCCTCACCGACAAACTGGCCTCCAAGGTGCAGTTGGTGGGCGACGACCTGTTTGTGACGAACACCAAAATCTTCAAAGAAGGTATCGACAAAAAAATCGCCAACTCGATCCTGATCAAGATCAACCAGATTGGCACCCTGACCGAGACCTTCGCCGCCATCGAGATGGCCAAGCGCGCAGGCTACACAGCCGTCATCAGCCACCGCAGTGGCGAAACCGAAGACTCAACGATCGCCGATATCGCCGTGGGTACCAATGCCGGGCAAATCAAAACCGGTAGCTTGAGCCGCTCAGACCGCATGGCCAAATACAACCAGCTCTTGCGCATCGAGGAGGATCTGGGCGAAGTAGCTACCTATCCAGGCCGCGCAGCGTTTTACAGCATCCGCTAAATACTGCACAATCGACAGCAACATGTCTTCCCGCTTCATCCCCGCCATTCTGATTACCCTGCTCGTGATTGTGCACGCGCAGCTATGGTTTGGCCGGGGCAGCATTGGCCATGTGGCGCAGATGCAAAGCAAGCTCAATGCGCTGGCGGTTAAAAATGCAGATGCGCAGCGCGTCAACGACCAGTCCAGCGCCGAGGTGCGCGACCTGAAAGAAGGCCTGGAGATGGTGGAAGAAAAAGCCCGCTTTGAGCTGGGTATGGTTAAACCCAATGAGATTTATGTGCAGTATATGAAGTAGTTAAGCGTAGGTCGAAATCGGACTTGACCGGACGCAGAAGGCGCAAAGATGCGCAAAGGACGCAAAAGAAGACCAAAAAAATACAAAATAAAAGCCAAAATAAAAACCAAACTTTAAAGGTTGATTGTTAAATCTACTTTTTGTTTTTGAATTTTCTCTCCCTCTTTTTTGCGCCCTTTGCGAAACCTTTGCGTCCTCTGCGTCCGGTCAAGTCCGAATTTTTCTTCCGCTTGCTAAATGCTCACACACGTAATTGACCTACTGAACAGCCCCGCCTTCCAACTTTTTGGCAGCCCCGCTAGTTGGGCCGAGCTGATCGGTGCGGTGTTGGGTATTGCCATGGTGGTGTGCAACATCCAGCAAATCCACTGGGGCTGGCCGCTGGCTTTCGTCAGCTCAGCGCTGTATTTTCTAGTCTTCTGGGGCAGCAAGCTGTATGGCGATGGAGCCTTGCAAATATTCTTTGCTGCCATGGCTATCTGGGGCTGGGCGCAGTGGCTGCGCGGTGTGCGGCCGGATGGGCAAGTGTTGCGGGTGCAAGCCCTCTCCACCTCCAATACTATTAAACTCATAGCTGCTTGCGCAATTGCCTGGGGGCTTACAGGCCTGTTTCTTTTGAAATTTACGTCCACCGATGTGCCGTGGTGGGACGGCTTCACCACTGCGCTGAGCATTGTCGCCACGGTAATGCTAGGGCGCAAATATATTGAAAACTGGCCGCTGTGGATCGTGGTCAACATCGTGGGCATGGCGCTGTTTGCCTACAAAGGGCTGTGGCTGACCGTCGGCTTGTACGGTGTATTTGCGGTGATGGCGGTCATTGGCTGGCAGGCTTGGCGCGGTCAACTGCGTGCGCAGCAAGCCCCGGGCGCAGCATGATCATTGCGCTCTTAGGCGCTGAGAGTACGGGCAAGTCGGCCCTGGCGCATGCGCTGGCGCAGCATTTGCAAAGCTTGGGCACAGATGCAGTGGCGGTGGACGAATACTTGCGCGAATGGTGTGAGCAGCACCAGCGCACACCGCACATACACGAGCAAGCGCATATTGCCGCGACGCAAAGCCAGCGCATTGCAGCAGCTAGCGCCCAGCACCGCGTGGTAGTGGCCGACACCACGGCCGTGATGACGGCGGTGTACAGCGAGTATGTGTTTGCAGATACCGCGCTCTACGCGCAGGCGCTGGCTGCGCAGCAGAGCATAGACATCACTTTGCTGACCGGGCTGGACATGCCGTGGCAGGCCGATGGCATCCAGCGCGACGGCGCACACGCCCGTGGCCCGGTAGACGCACTGCTGCGTTTGCGCCTAGACGATGCCCAGATTGGCTACCAGGTGGTCTACGGCCTGGGTGAGCAGCGTCTGAAAAACGCTATGCATTGCATAGCTGCTCCCGCAATATTCCAAGGGGCTACAGCTCAAAATGTCTCTAAAAAATGGGCTTGGGTATGCGACAAATGCTCAGACCCGGTGTGTGAGCACCGCTTATTTAGCCAGTTGATGGTCCCATCCGACGAGGTTCGAAATCTTCGTTCTGACTGAGCTTATCGCCTACTGCACCGTGGTCGGCCCGGGCGACTGGTCTAGCGGTTGCGTAAAAATAGCCGCAGCGTCCACCGCATCAAAGCGGTACTGCACACCGCAAAAATCGCAGCCCACCTCTACCTGCTCGCGCTCGGTCAGTATCGACTCTACTTCGGCTGCGCCCAGGCTGTGCAGCATGCTGGCCACCCGCTCGCGGCTGCAGGTGCAGGCAAAGCGCGGGTGTGAGGGTTCAAAGCGCAGTACTTTTTCTTCCCAAAACAGGCGGTGCAAGATGGTCTCGCAGTCCAGGCTCAGCAGCTCGTCGCGCTTTAAACTGGCTGCAAACAATGCTATGCGGTTAAAGGCCTCGTTGATGCCGATTTCGTCTTCCCTAGACCAGTCGGTGCCCGCCGAGGGGGCGCTTGCGCCTTGGGGCGGCCCGGCGGCTCTCGTTCCACCCAGGTTCCTCTCCCCCTGCACAGGCAGGCGCTGGATCAGCAGGCCTGCCGCCACATGCTCATCAGCGGCCAGCACCAGCTTGGTGTCTAGCTGCTCGGACTGCAGCATGTAGTGCTCCAGCACCTGGCTCAGGCTTTCGAGCTTTTCGTTGTGGTCGCCATGCAGTGGCACCACGCCTTGGTAGGACTGCTGGCCGGGGTGTTTGTCTTTCGGGTCTAGCGTGATGGCGCAGCGCCCTTTGTTCAGCACGTTCACCATCTCGCTCAGTTTGGCATCTATCGCCACCTCGCCTTGCACCGTGGCGGTAGCCCGCATGCTCAGGTCAGACTGCACCTCGGCCACGGCCATTTTGACCGGTCCGTCGCCCATGATTTGCAGCACCAAAGCGCCGTTGAATTTGATGTTACTTTGCATCAGCGCGCCCGCCGCCAGCATCTCGCCCAGCATCTCGCTCACGCGCGGCGGGTAGGCACCGGTGGTGGTGTTGGCGGCGCGGCGTTTGAGCACCTCTTGCCAAGTGCTGGTCAGCCGCACAATCATGCCGCGCACTGGCAGACCGTCGAAGATAAATTTATGCAGTTCAGACATGGGGTAGGGTGCCTTAGACAGTCTTTTTAGGCGATCTTCTTCAATCCCTTGGCATAGCGCCGCGCATTGTCCACATAGTGCTGTGCAATGGCGTTGATTTTTTTCACCTGCGCCTCGCCCAGGGTGCGCACCACTTTAGCAGGCGCGCCGATGATCAGCGAGTTGTCCGGGAACTCTTTGCCTTCTGTTACCACACTGCCCGCGCCCACAATGCAGTTTTTGCCAATTTTGGCGTGGTTCAGCACCACGGCCTGGATGCCGATCAAGGAGCCGTCACCAATGGTGCAGCCATGCAGCATCACCTGATGGCCCACCGACACCCCTTCGCCCAAGCTCAAAGGCGCCCCAGCGTCCGAGTGCAGTACGCAGCCGTCTTGTATGTTGGAGTTTTTGCCAATCCGCATCACCTCGTTGTCGCCGCGCAGTATCGCGCCAAACCATACATTGGCACCGTCTTCGAGCACCACATTGCCGATCACCGTAGCGCTGTCGGCCACCCAGGCGCCTTCGCCCAGGGTGGGTTGAATGCCGTCTAGTTCGTATATTGCCATGGTAAATTTATCCTGTTGAGTTACATCGCGCGCATGTTGCTGCGCACCCACTGCGCAAACTGCGCTTCGTCAATATCGCTAGCAGCCAAAGCCAGCACCGCGCGCGTAGCGTCGGCTTGGGTGGCAGTAAGTCGAAAACCATTCATATACAAAAACAAGCCCACGGCCAAGAAGGCGGCGCGTTTATTGCCGTCCACAAACGCATGGTTTTTAGCCAAACCATACCCGTAAGATGCTGCCAATTCAGCGGCATCCGGCTGGCCGTAAGCGGCCGTGTTGAGCGGCCGCGCTAGCGCTGAATCCAGCAGTCCTTCGTCGCGAATCCCGCTGCCACCACCGTGCTCGGCCAAGCTCTCGTCGTGCAGCGTGAGCAGCACGTCACGGTCTACCCAATGCCAATACTGTGGCTCATTCATTTAGCCAGCTCACGAAAAGTCTCACGATAGTCATGCATAAACTGCCTGCCTGCGTTGAGCTGGCTTTCCGTGTTGGTGCTGTACGGCGTTACCCGCATCCCGTCCGGTGCGTCCGTCATAAATATTTGATCGCCTTTGGTCACTTTCAGCCGCGCCAAGACTTCTTTAGGCAAAATAACGCCCAGCGAATTGCCGATTTGGGTGATTTTGAGTGCATGCATGACTAACTCCAAAAGTTATAACATTAATTATAACAATTCACCACCCGCCGCGCAAATCCCCGAGCTGCGCAGTTTGGCCTTGGCGGCCCTGCAAGAGCCAAATCCACAAGAAAAAGTGGCATTAGCCTTGAATTTACATGCGGGAGCAGCTACGCTATGCATAGCAACTGGCGAATTGCCAGAGCCTGCCAATATCCCCGGCCGCCCCGACAAACCCGTGCTGATGGCGCATTTGAACGTGCCCAAACGCTCCCCCTACACCCCAGATGGCCTGGCCGCCTTGGTGCACGCCGTCTGCCATATCGAATTTAACGCCATCAATTTAGCCCTGGACGCCGCATGGCGCTTTGCAGACATGCCGCACCAGTACTACCTGGACTGGGTGCGCGTAGCCGCCGAGGAGGCACACCACTTCTCCCTACTCTGGGCGCAGCTGCGAAGCATGGGCTGCGACTATGGCCACTACCCCGCCCACACCGGCCTGTGGGACATGACCGAGAAAACCAAACACCACATCACCGCCCGCATGGCCCTGGTGCCCCGCACCCTAGAGGCGCGCGGCCTGGACGCCACCCCGCCCATGCAAGCCAAGCTGCGCAAAGTAGGCAGCGCAGATGCTTTGAGAGTAGTGGACGTTCTGGACACCATCCTGCGCGACGAAGTAGGCCGTGTGGCTATAGGCAACCACTGGTACCGCTGGCTGTGCGAGCGTGACGGCATCGAGCCCGTGGCGCATTTCAAACTGTTGATGCAGCAGTACGATGCCCCGCAGTTGCGGCCACCGTTTAACGAGGCGGCGCGGCGTGCTGCGGGGTTTAGTGATGTGGAGATGCGGGAACTGCTGGGGGCTGAAGATTTGCGCGGTTGGCTCGCTAGGCTGAGGTTTTGAAGAGTTCCTTTCTGCCTTGGTCACATTGCGGCGATGGAGGAATTTGCGCTGTCAAAAACTTACGAGAACACGCGACCGCGTCAGTAGTAATCGCAAGTTCAGACTTCCTGATCCCTATAGGACGAGGCACCGATCATTGGGAATTTCACTTGGCACCGATGCGCTCATCGCAGACTGACCCATCCGCAGTGCCCTC
>JAYVGI010000262.1:0-22886 GCA_043772355.1 Polaromonas sp. | reverse complement strand
TTAGGGAGTCATCCGTTTTATTGTTGGTATTTTTGTTGGTACTTTTATATTTTTCGAATTCAAAACCTAGCAATCATGAGAGTTACAGCGTATTTTTCGATTCCGACAAGTGCTTTGAATCTGCCTCGCTAATCTGCCCGACTAGATTTGCACTTTGATGCGAATGCCCGCAATCTCGCAGCCTTGGGTGCGCAGATGGGCGCACAGGGCGGGGCTGAGTTGGCGCAGCTTGGCAGCTACCGCACTATTGGCCGCCAGCAAACACCACTCTGTGTCTTCAATGGGTCCGGCTTGAATCCCTGTGCGCAGGGGCGGCGGCAACAGCGCCGCAATTTTAGCCAGCCAGTCTTGCGATTGACGGCCAATGGCTGCCAAACGTGCTAAGGTAGGAGCCCCTTCAACGGCCTGTAGCACGCTGAGCGCCTGTGTAGGCTGTGCAGCGCGCGGATAGCGTGGCGAGTGGGTGACAGTGGACATGGTGGCCGGTCGGTTCAATACAGTAGCAATGGTAAGGCGCAAACTCAATGCGCGATGCAGCGATGACAACTTAAACGATCAAATCTGATCGGGTAACTTAACACAAGCATTTGGTGGCAACCCAAATGGTGACGGAGAATAGTATGCACATGATTATCACGGACGCTTGGCTTGCCAAAACGCGGCCGATCCATTTAAGTGGCACCAAGCTGGTGTTGGCCGGGTTGGCGATGTCGCTGGCCCTCATGGTGGTGGCTGCGGGTTTGTACCACTGGGTGTTTCTCAAAGGCGCACGCGAGGGCTGGCCGATTGTGGGCAGCTTGGTCAAGCTGGTGGTCAAGGACGAGTTTGAGCTGCGCGACAGGTATCTGCGCGAGAACTTGAATGCCATGGCGATCAAGGTCGGTGAGATGCAGGCCAAAATTGTCCAGTTGGAGTCGCTCACTGAGCGGGTATCGGGTTTGGCGGGGCTGCCTGTGCCTGAAACGGCCAAGCTGCCCCCGGGTGCCGGGCGCGGTGGCGTACTGGTGGCCGGCCGACCGCTGAGCATGAAAGAGCTGCAAGACACCCTGGCCGATCTGGAAGCTTTGAGCAACCAAAAAGTAGACCTGCTGACCGTGGTGGAGTCGCGCTTGTTTGACCAAAAAATTCGCAAATTGATGGTGCCGACTGCACAACCCGTGCCTGGCAGCGTGCTGGGGTCGAGTTTTGGCTTTCGTATTGACCCGATCAACGGCGGCTCCGCATTGCACACGGGCTTGGATTTTCAGGCAGAGAGCGGCACCCCCATTTTGGCTGCTGCAGGCGGCGTGGTGGTCACTCAGGAGTCGCATGCGGGCTATGGCAACATGGTGGAAGTGGATCACGGCAACGACTTGATTACCCGTTACGCCCATGCCTCAGCTACGTTTGTCAAAAAAGGCGATTTAGTCAAGCGCGGGCAAAAAATAGCCGCTGTGGGCAGCACCGGACGTTCTACCGGCCCGCATTTGCACTTTGAGGTGCTGGTACAGGGCGTGCCCCAAGACCCCCAAAAATTCTTGACGGCGGGTGAGAAAATTGAACCTGTCGCCAAGATGGTCGAGCCCGCGCAAAAATCACAATCCAAAGCAAAGTCAAAATCCAGCACCGGATAGCCTGCTTTGGCAGATAAGTATGGGCTAAACCCCCCCCGCGAAACAGGGGGTGCCCAGTTCCCCGCCCACTACCCGCTAAAATCACTGGGTTTGGCGGAAAACGCACACAAACTGGTTGGGCGCTTGGCCCGCTTGATTTTGTGGGCAACACCCCCAGTTTCTGATCAGCACAACGCAAAGGATTCGTCCTGCTCTGCGGGCCATGGGGCTTGTCGGGTAGGGCTGCATGGATGGCTACTAATATTCTCACCCACATTTTCGGCAGTCGTAACGACCGCTTGCTCAAAACCTTCCGCAAAACTGTGGAGCGTATCAAGGAGCTGGAGCCTAGCCTCGAGCCCCTGAGCGACGAGGCTTTGAAGGCCAAAACCCAAGAGTTCAAAGAGCGCGTAGCAAAAGGCGAAACACTCGACGCCCTGTTGCCCGAGGCCTTTGCCGTCGTGCGCGAGGGCTCCAAACGCATCATGAAGATGCGCCACTTTGACGTGCAAATGCAAGGCGCGATTGCCCTGCACCAAGGCAAGATTGCCGAGATGCGCACCGGTGAAGGCAAGACATTGACGGCGACGCTGGCGGTGTACTTGAACGCCCTGTCCGACAAAGGCGTGCACGTCGTGACGGTGAACGATTACCTGGCCAACCGCGATGCGCAGTGGATGGGCCGTTTGTACAACTTCCTGGGCATGACCGTGGGCGTGAACCTGCCCAACATGCCGCGCGAAGAAAAGCAGGTGGCTTACCGCTCTGACATTACCTACGGCACCAACAACGAGTTTGGCTTTGACTACCTGCGCGACAACATGGTGTATGAAGTGGCAGACCGTGTGCAACGCGGCCTGAACTACGCCATCGTCGACGAGGTGGACTCGATTTTGATCGACGAGGCCCGCACGCCGCTGATCATCAGCGGCCAAGCAGAAGACCACACTGACACCTACATCGCGCTGAACAAAATAGTGCCGATGCTCACCAAGCAAGAAGGCGAAGCCGACCCGCGCACGGGCGAAGGCGTGACCAAGCCGGGCGACTTTACGGTGGACGAAAAATCGCACCAGGTGTTTTTGACTGAGCAAGGCCATGAGAATGCCGAACGCATTTTGTTCAGCCTGGGACTGATCCCCGAAGGGGCCTCGCTGTATGACCCAGCCAACATCACCTTAATGCACCACTTGAACGCAGCGCTGCGGGCTAACCACCTGTACCACCGCGACCAGCATTACGTCAACCAAGACGGTGAGATCACCATCGTCGATGAATTCACTGGTCGCCTGATGACGGGTCGCCGCTGGAGCGATGGCTTGCACCAAGCAGTCGAGGCCAAAGAAGGCGTGCAGATCCAGGCTGAGAACCAAACCCTGGCCTCCATCACCTTCCAAAACTATTTCCGCCTCTACGGCAAGCTCTCGGGCATGACGGGCACTGCCGACACCGAGGCCTATGAGTTTCAGGAGATCTACGGCCTGGAGACCATGGTGCTGCCGCCCAACCGCCCCAGCCGCCGCGATGACCAGCTGGACCGCGTTTACAAAACCAGCCAAGAGCGCTATGAAGCCGCTATCCTGGACATCAAAGAATGTTACGAGCGCGGCCAGCCCGTGCTGGTGGGCACCACCTCGATTGAGAATTCCGAGCTGATCTCTGGCATGCTGGAAAAAGTGGGTATGCCCCACCAGGTGCTCAACGCCAAACAGCATGCGCGCGAAGCCGATATCGTGGCCCAGGCCGGTCGCCCCAAGATGATCACCATCGCCACCAATATGGCAGGCCGGGGAACCGACATTGTGCTGGGCGGTAACGTGGAGAACATGTCCAAAACCATCGAAGCCGATGAGTCGCTGGACGATGCCGCCAAGCAGGCGCAAATTGCCACGCTCAAAGACGAATGGCAAGCCCACCACGAGGCCGTCAAAGCCCTGGGCGGCCTGCGCATCATCGCCACCGAGCGCCATGAGTCCCGCCGCATCGACAACCAATTGCGGGGCCGCTCAGGCCGCCAGGGCGACCCAGGCTCGTCGCGCTTTTTCTTGAGCCTGGACGATTCGCTGATGCGCATTTTTGCCGGCGACCGGGTCAAGGCCATCATGGAGCGCCTGAAGATGCCCGAGGGCGAGGCGATTGAGGCGGGCATTGTGACACGCAGTATCGAGAGCGCGCAGCGCAAGGTCGAGGCGCGCAACTTTGACGTTCGCAAACAGCTGCTGGAATACGACGACGTGTCCAACGACCAGCGCAAGGTGATCTACCAGCAGCGCAATGACATCCTGGATGCCAAGACACTGGGTGAGCAGATCAAGTCGCTGCGCGAAGGCGCATTCACCGACCTGGTACGCCAGTATGTGCCGATGGAGTCGGTCGAAGAGCAGTGGGACATTCCTGCGCTGGAAGCCGCGCTGTCCAGCGAATGGCAGATGGACCTGGACTTGAAAACCATGGTCAGCAATGCCAGCGCCATCACTGATGAAGAAATTTTAGAGAAAGTCATTGAGACCGCGCATGCCGCTTTCGACGTGAAAGTGCAGCAAATAGGCAGCGAGCAGTTCACCCAGTTTGAACGCATGGTGCTGCTGCAAAGCCTGGATTCGCATTGGCGCGAGCACCTCTCCGCGCTGGACTACCTGCGCCAGGGCATCCACCTGCGCGGCTATGCGCAAAAGCAGCCCAAGCAAGAGTACAAGCGCGAGGCCTTTGAGCTGTTTGGCCAGTTGCTTGATTTGGTGAAAAACGAAGTCACCAAGATTTTGATGACTGTCAAAGTACAAAGTAACGAGCAAATCACCCAGGCCACCAACGAGATGGAGCAGCGCGCCGAGAGCATCTCCAACCTCACCTACACCGCGCCAACTGAGACGGGTGAGGTGCAAACCACCGTGGACGAAGGCACGCTGGGCAACCGCGCCATTGCCAACGTGCCCGGCATGCCGCGCGCTGGGCGTAACGACCCATGCCCTTGCGGTAGCGGTAAAAAGTTCAAGCTTTGCCATGGCAAACTGGCTTGATGCCACTGACCGTACTCATTGATTTAGTATTAATTTAATAGCTGCTTCCGCAATATTCTATGGGGCTGCAGCCTGTTGTTGCATAAAAATTGTTCTCTAAGGAGTGTGTATGGCCGTTAACCTTCTAGCCCCTGACCCCATGAACCTGCACCCGGTTGCAGGACTCAAAATCGGCGTAGCCGAGGCGGGTATCCGCAAAGCCAGCCGCAAAGACTTGAGCGTAGTGCTGTTGGACGAAGGCGCTTCGGTAGCTGGTGTGTTCACGCAAAACCGCTACTGCGCCGCGCCCGTGCAAATCTGCCGTGCGCACTTGGCCCTGAGCAGTCAAGGCGGCAAAGGCATTCGCGCCATGCTGATCAACACCGGCAACGCCAACGCGGGGACGGGCGACGATGGCATGGCCCGCGCGCGCGCTACCTGTGTGGCGTTGGCCCGCAGACTGAACCTTACCCCCGAGCAGATTTTGCCTTTCAGCACCGGTGTCATCATGGAGCCCCTGCCCGCTGACCGCATCGAGGCGGGTCTACCGGCGACGCTGGCAGACGCCAAAGAAGACAACTGGTTGCGCGCTGCCCAAGGCATCATGACCACCGACACCCTGCCTAAAGCGTTCAGCGCGCAGGTGCTGGTGGGCGACAAAAAAGTCACCGTCACCGGCATCAGCAAAGGCGCGGGCATGATCCGCCCCAACATGGCCACCATGCTGGGCTTTATGGCCACCGATGCCACCGTACCGCAACACTTGATGCAACAGCTAGCCGCCGACCTGGCTGATGGTTCGTTCAACCGCGTGACGGTGGATGGTGACACCTCCACCAACGATTCATTCGTGGTAATTGCTACTAACAAAGTAGCGCATCCCGCATTATCTACCTGGGCTAGCGCTGAAGGGCAAGTCTTAAAAGCCGCCATGATGGGTGTGGCGCAAAAACTGGCCCAAGCCATTGTGCGCGACGGCGAAGGCGCCACCAAGTTCATCACCGTCAAGGTCAGCGGCGGCAACACGACCGACGAATGTTGCAAAGTGGCCTACGCCATCGCCCATTCCCCCTTGGTCAAAACCGCCTTCTTCGCCAGCGACCCCAATCTGGGCCGCATCCTGGCCGCCGTAGGCTACGCGGGCATTGCCGACCTGGACCAAAACAAAATCAGCCTGCACCTGGACGACGTGAGTGTCGTTATCGGCGGTGGCCGCAACCCGAGCTACCGCGAAGAAGACGGTGCGCGCGTGATGAAGCAAAGCGAAATCACCATCCATGTTGGCTTGGGTCGCGGCGACGTGACGGACACCGTGTGGACGTGCGATTTCTCGTATGACTATGTGAAGATCAATGCAGATTACCGTAGCTAATTCTATTTCCAGATCAATAAGATGCGTTGTTGCGTCGCCTTGCCGTGCTACAGCACTCTCGTAGGCTCGATCTGGAAATAGAATAACGATTTGCGATTTTTGGTGCGGGAAGAAGGTAACGCAAAAAGCGCAAAAAGAAGAAGAAAAACGCAAAAAATACAGTTTTATATTTCTTATGAATGAAAAATTTGAACACCTGATGGTGCGTGCCGAAAGTTTGCTGGCCCGCATCGAATCCATCCTGCCCCAGCCGCTCACGGCTCCTGACTGGAGCCAAGCCACCGCCTGGCGCTACCGCAAGCGCGCCTCGGGCCACGGTGCGCTAGAGCCCGTGCGCCACATCGGCAAAATGGCGCTGGGCGATTTGAAAGAAATCGAGCAGCAAAAAGAAAAAATCCAGCGCAATACTTTGCAGTTTGTACAGGGCTTGCCTGCCAACAACGTGCTGCTGACAGGCGCACGCGGCACCGGCAAGTCGTCCCTCATCAAAGCTTGCTTGAACGAGTACACCGCACAGGGTTTGCGCTTGATCGAAGTGGACAAGGCCGATTTGGTCGACCTGGCCGACATCATGGACGTAGTGGCCGAGCGGCCTGAGAAGTTCATCGTGTTTTGCGACGACCTGAGTTTTGACGATGGCGAGAGCTCATACAAGGCGCTCAAGTCGGTGCTCGACGGCAGCGTATCTGCGGCCTCGGCCAATGTGCTGATCTACGCCACCAGCAACCGCCGCCACCTGCTTCCCGAGTACATGAAAGAAAACCTCACCTACACGCACACGGCGGACGGCGAAGTACATCCGGGTGAAGGCGTGGAAGAGAAAATTTCGCTGTCGGAGCGCTTCGGCCTGTGGGTGAGCTTTTACCCGTTCAGCCAGGACGAGTACCTGACCATCGTGGCCCAGTGGTTGCGCTCCTTCAACGTGCCCGAGGCGGCTATCGAGTCCGCCAAGCCAGAATCATTGGTATGGTCCCTAGAGCGCGCCTCCCGCAGTGGCCGCGTGGCCTACCAGTTTGCCCGCGACTACGCAGGGCGGCATGTGCAGTGACAGCGCTGCAAGCTGACGGTCACCTGCCGCGTGAAGGCGCCGGCGACCGCAAAACCGTAGAAGTGGCCGTGGGCGTGCTCATCCGCCCCGACGGAGCCTTTTTGCTCACCACCCGCCCGCCGGGCAAGGTGTACGCAGGCTATTGGGAGTTTCCTGGTGGCAAGCTCGAGGCGGGTGAGACGGTGGAGCAGGCCCTGCGCCGCGAGTTGACTGAAGAAATCGGCATCACCATAGGCCGCGTGCAGCAGTGGAAGCAGGAGCTGGTGGACTACCCGCACGCCTTGGTGCGCCTGCATTTTTGCAAGGTGTTTGACTGGGCGGGTGAGCTGCATATGCACGAGGGGCAAGCCTTCGCCTGGCAGCAACTGCCGGTGACTGTTGCGCCGGTGTTACCTGGCACGGTGCCCGTGCTAGCGTGGTTTGCGCAGGAGCGGGGCGCTTGAAAGCATCGTTACTCACTAAATAGTAGCGCTCCGTCTAAGCAGGCCAGTGGGGTACATGGGTAAAGGTTAAAAATTGGCATCCTGCACCTGCGCCAGCCGCTTGGATGCCGAAAATTCAAGGTTTTTGGGCGATGCGCAAGCCGCCAGAAGCTTGGCAATGCTCCCCACCGTACCGTAAGACGAAATACAGGCATTGGATAGTGCAGACCAGCGGGTTGGCGATGGCGGCATCGGTGCCACGCGCAATGCCTGATGATCACAGCCTCGCCCTGGAGGGATCAGGAAGCCTGAAAAGGGTATGCTGGCGGTCGGTAGGGCAGGTTGTACCCAAAAGCAGAACACGCTACACGCGGTCCAGCTTCAAAAACAGCTCTCTGTCGGGTGCAAAGCTGCTGTACAGGGGCAGCAGTGCGCCGCCCATGGCGCGGGCGTCGGCACCTATGGCCCCTAGCAGGACCTCGGGTTGGCTGATGCCCTCCCAGCTGTAGGCTTGCAGTGCGGTGGCCAGGGTTTGGCGCAGGGCGCTGAGCAGCCTGCGGCCTAGCGAGCCGTCAATAATGACCGCGTCCATGTCCAGCACGCAGGCGGCGTTTTGCACTACCAGGGCGATGGCGGACGCGGCCTCTTGCAGCCAAGCTTGGGTATGTTGGGCGAAGTCGCCCGTCAGGGCGCGGTCGTCATAGCAGGCACTGGCGTCCAGGCCCGCAGCGGCAAAGCGCTGCTCCAGCAGGTAGAGCGAGGCCACGCTGAGCACCTGGGCGGGCGGCGCGGTGCCGATGGTGGCACCGCTGGATGCACCATTGCCCGGCTCCCTTACAGTCTCACTGCTTGGCACGTTAGCCAGGCTGCTAAGAGCGGCTGCACTTGTCCGTCCACCCTGCCCCGCCGCATGCAGCGGCATAGAGCCAATGGCCCCCGCGTTACCGCGCAGACCGGAGCGCCACTGGCTGTCGATCACCACGCCGCCGCCGATGAAGGTGTCGATAAACAAATACACAAAGCTTTTCACGCTGCGCCCGCGCCCGGCCACCAGCTCGGCCACGCAGGCGGCTGCCGTGTCTTTCACCAACTGCACCGGCACGCTGGTCATCGCCTGCACCTGGGCGGCGATGTCTATCGTGTCCCAGGCATGGGTGCGCGCGGCGCTTACGCCCAGCAGGCTGTGCCAGCCGCCTAATGACAGCGGCGCGGCCATGCCTACGCCGGCAATACGCTCGGCCAACACGGGGCCCAGGCGCGCGGGGATGCTGCTGAGCTGCTCTTGCAGGTGCGCAAACAAGACCTGCGGATCGGGAAAGTCATAGGACAAGCTGGCGCGCTCGCGCACCTGGCCGGTAAAGTCGAGCAGCAAGGTGTCGCAATTGCGCCGGCCAATTTTGATGCCGATAGAAAACGCGCCATCCGGGTTGAGCGCCATCGGCACGCTGGGCTGGCCTACTTTGCCGCGCACGGCGGCCTGCTTGACCACCAGGCCGTCGGCATGCAGGCGGTCGATGATGAGGGAGACGGTTTGGGTGCTGAGCTGCGTGAGGCGTGCCAGGTCGGCCTTGGGCAGGCTGCCGTGCAACCGAATGGCGTGCAGCACCACGCGCTCGTTGTACTGGCGCATGCCGATCTGGTTGGAGCCACGTGGCTTGAACGGCGTGGCCGCCGCGCTGATTTTCGCCTCCACATCGGCGGGCGGTAAAGACAACTCAATCATCGCGGTGCCCCCATCGGGTTAACGCAAAGTGGTGTGGGTCGGCACCCGTTGCAAGGCCCATTGGCAGGTCAGCTGCGGCACTAAAAACCATAGTTCAAACGCAGCTTCAATCCGTTGGCATTGGCTGCGGTGTTGATGCCGCCTGCTTTGGCCGCCGATGCGGCTAATGTGGCGGTGGCACCCCGCAGGTCAAAAAATGGCACCGTGTAAGCAGCGTACACCGCTGTGGACTTGCTGGAGCCGATGGGCAATCGGGTGGTATCCTGGATCAGCCCCACGGTAAAGCCTGCATCGTGGTTCAGCGTCACGACCCCGCTGTGGGCAGCGTCGCCAATGCGGGTTTTGCCACTGCCCGCAGACCCAGTGAGCTTCCACGAACCGAGCTTGTAGCCTGCGCTCAGGCCCGCACCACTACGCGCTTGAAAACCCCGCCCCGCCCCGTTGCCATACCGGATCGCCTCCCAACCCGCCGCCACACTCCAGGGGCCGTTGCTGTAGGTCACCACCGGGCGCAGGCCCTTGTTGAGGGTCTCGTTGTGGGTTTCTATCAGGCCCAACTCAAACCCCAGACCGCCCCCCATCGTGAGGTTGAACACACCATGAAACACATTCTTGGCGCGACCACGCAAGGTCCTTGCGCGGTAGCCGGTTTCTCCGGCGTTTTCTACAAGTGCATCACGCACCAGAGGGAATAAATCCGCCGCTTCCAGCTTGCCCAGCTTGAATGCCACGGTGTCGGTGCCCACCTGCGCCCACAAGTCGTCCACGTCCGATGTAGCGTCGCGCCTGCGCAGATACGACGCGCGGCCAGCGATGAAATAATGCGAACCCCACCTTTTCAGTGCATTGAGTTCGGCCTTGCCGCCGTAGGCCATACCCCGACCGTTGTTGCCATAGACACTGTCAAACTCCAGGTTGACGTTGACTTGGGCCTGAGCAGATGCGATGCCCAGGATGAATAAAACGCAGGGAAAGAAGCTGATAGTCAGGCGCATGGGTATGATGAATATTTTATGTGTTGCCGTACTGATCGTCCGTGGATGGTACAACGCTTTTGGGGCAAAAAGCTTAGCCGCCTGTGGCCTGGCTCAGCACACCTTTTTTAAAAATGAAATTCGCAAAAGGTTGCAGCTCGCCGGTTTGCACAATCACATAGGCTTTCTGCGCGCGCTCATAAAACGCAAAGCGCTCTACGGCCTCGGCCTTGAGCTGCGCATGCACGCTGTCGGCCTGGTGCACGATATCGATCACCTCCTGCTGCACGGCCGAGGCGTGGCCAGCGGGTGAGCCGCTGACCTGCATATAGGCGACAGGATTTTCTTGAGCGATGCCCAAGGGCAGCACCGACAGCACGGCGCGGGCGGCCCGCGCCAAGCTGATGCCGGGCAAGCGCACCACGGTTTGCGAGGTGGTTCCGGCGCGGTAGCGCATGGCGGTAAAGTTAGCATCTGCCAGCACGATAGCGTCTTCATGCCCCATCTCGGCCAGCAGTTTGAGCAACTCAGGGCTGAGCAAGGGGTCGATATTTTTAAGCAAGTGCGGCCTCTGGAATTTTCTCTACTGGCAGGGCCCCGGTCATCACGGCCACGGTGTCGCTCATGCTGATGGCTTGGGGGTTGAGCACTGCGGCGCGCTTGCCCAGGCGCTGCACATGGATGCGGTCGGCAATCTCAAACACATGCGGCATATTGTGGCTGATCAAAATGACGGGCAGGCCTTTGTCGCGCACCCGGCGGATCAGCTCCAGCACCATATTGCCCTCTTTCACGCCCAGCGCGGCGGTGGGTTCGTCCATGATGACGACGTGCTTGGCAAAGGCGGCGCTGCGGGCTACGGCCACGCCTTGGCGCTGGCCCCCGGACAAGGTTTCGACCGCCTGGCCCATGGAGCGCAGGCCAATTTTCAAGTCGGCCATATGGGTGGTGGCGTCACTGAGCATTTGCTTTTTGTCAATCAAACGCAGCAGCTTGCTCAAGAATCCGGGCTTGATGATCTCGCGGCCTAAAAACAGGTTCTCGGCAATCGTCATGGCGGGCGCGACGGCCAGCTCTTGGTAGACGGTTTCTATGCCGTGCTTGCGGGCGTCGATGGGCGAGCGAAAGCGCACCGGCCTGCCGTCCAGCTCTAGCGCGCCTTCGTCGGGCACGATCGCGCCCGAGAGCACTTTGATGAGCGAGGTTTTACCCGCGCCGTTGTCGCCGATCACAGCCAGTATTTCACCGGCGCGCAGCTCGAAATCTACGCCGTCCAATGCCGTCACCCCACCGTAGCGCTTGACGATGCCGGTGGCTTTGAAGATCACTTGCGGTGCACCCATCAGCGGCTTCCTTTGCGCGACATTTGGTCGGCTGTCACGGCCAAGATCACCAAGATGCCGGTGATGAGTGTTTGGTACACCGAAGCCACACCCATCAAAGTCAGGCCATTGCGGAACACGCCGACGATGATGGCGCCCACCAAGGAGCCGAGCAATATGCCACGCCCACCGAACAGGGACGTGCCGCCCAGCACCACGGCGGTGATGGCGTCCAGGTTCTCGGTTTGCCCGGCCTGCGGGTCGCCCACGCCGGTGCGCGCAACTGAGAGCACGGCGGCCAGGCCATAGAAGAAACCGGCCAGCACGTACACACCGATCAGCACTTTGTCTACCGAGATACCGGACAAACGCGCGGCCTCGGCGTTGTTGCCCACGGCGTACACATGGCGTCCAGGTGCGGTATCGACCAAGGCGCGCCACACCAGGGCGTACAAAATAATCATCAGGCAAGTGCCCCAAGCCACCTCGGTGCTGCCGATGGAGAAGGTTTGGCCCAGAGCCGTGAGCATGGGCGGCAAGTCGTTTACCGTTTGTGCCTCAGAATAAATTTGGGTGACGGCAAAGGCAATGTTCATGGTGCCCAGGGTCACAATAAAAGCGGGTAGCTTGACCTTGGTGACCAGCAGGCCGTTGACCAAACCAAACAGGCAGGTGATGGCAATGCCGCACACCATGGCCAAGGCAGGATGCAGGCCCAGCTCGGTGGCAAACTTGGTCATCACAATGCCGCCCAGGGCCATGACCATGCCGCAGGACAGGTCGATACCCGCAGTCAAAATAATGAGGGTTTGGCCAATGGCCAGCACCCCCACCACCATGACCTGTTGAAGTACCAAAGAGAGGTTTTCTCCGGTGAGAAAACGGTCGCTCTGCGACGCAAAAAAGGCACTGGCCAGCAAGAGCGCGATCCACGGCCCCAATGCCGCCCAAGGGACTGCCGCCCACGGGGAACTTGTTTGGGTTGTCATGGGATCACGCTCTGCATTGCTTTTCAGTACCCTGGGCTTTCAAGCTGCTGAAATTACGCTTTGCCCCAGCACAGTTCGGTGCCGGTTTTCACGTCTTTGGCATCCACACCTTTGATCATTTTGTTGGCAATCAAGGTCACACCCGTGTCCACATAGCCAGTGGCTTTTTTGCCGGTCTTGGCGTATTCCACACCTGCGGCCACGCCCATGGCGGCCATCTTCAGCGGGTACTGCTGCGAGGTGGCGGCAATCACGCCCTTGGACACGTCTTTCACGCCTGCGCAGCCACCGTCTACTGAGACGATGATCACGCCTTTTTCTTTGCCAGCCTTCTTCAGTGCGTTGTAGGCACCGGCAGCAGCGGGTTCATTGATGGTGTAGACCACATTGATGTCGGGGTTCTTTTGCAGGCAGTTCTCCATAGCGGTTTGGCCCTTGGCCTGGTTGCCATCGGTGTCACCCGCGCATACGGTCTCTGCGGTTTTGGACAGATCGTTGGACTTGGCATCGTTCGCAGCCAAGCCAAAGCCCTTCATAAAGCCGTTGTGGCGCTGCGCGCCCACCGGGTGGCCGGGGAACAAATCGAGCATGGCGATTTTGGCGGGGGTGGCACCCAAGGCGGCTTTGGCGTATTCGCCAATCAAAATGCCGGCTTTGTAGTTGTCGGTAGCGTACAGCGCGTCTGCGCCTTCAAACGGGCTGTCCAGGGCGATGACTTGTACGCCTTTTTCCTGCGCTTTTTTCACAGCGGGAATGATCGCGTCGCCGGTCGAGGTGATCAAAATGGTTTTCACGCCCGCAGCCGTCATGGTTTCGATGGCGGTGATTTGCGAGGCGGTGTCGCCGTCTTTTTTGCCCGATGCCGTCATGAGCTTGGCACCCATCTTTTTGGCTTCGGCTTGCGCGCCTTCCTTCATCTTCACGAAGAAGGGGTTGGTCTCGGTTTTGGTGATCAAACCGATCACGGGTTGCTTTTGCGCCAGGGCTGCGCCGCTGGCAAATGCGAGGCCCGCAAAGGCCAAGCTAACTTTCATGGTGAACGACATACGGGTCTCCTAGGAGGGATATAACAAGGGTTGGGACAATTGAGCCCCTGATTGGGCTGTGTGAATTATTCACGGTTTTATTTAATAAATCAATTTGTTTTATTTATCGTAAACCCTAATCTTGGGCGCATGGAATTCGGGTTTAATTTAGCCATGATGACCTGTTATGGCGAAGCCTTGATCGACCTTATCGTGAGTCCTTACTCACCTACTAGCCTACGCACCGGTTCACAAGCCTGCTTGGGTGGGTCGGTGTTTAATTTTTGCATTGCCTCGGCGAGGCAGGGTTTAGCCACTGCGTATTTAAACCCTTTGTCACACGATAGTTTTGGTGCGCAGTTCCGCCAGCTGCTGCTGGCCGAGGGCGTGGCGCTGGCCAGCGCCGCACCCAGCACGCTGCCTACCTCCATTGCCGTGGTGCAGCTAGACGCTGCAGGCAAAGCCAGCTACGCCTTCCACCGCGAGGCCGTGGCCGACCGCAGCCTGAGCGCCGCGCAGGCCATAGCCGCCCTGCCCTTTGGTACCCAAGCGCTGCACACCGGCTGCCTGATGCTGGTGCCACAAGACTGGCCCACCACCCGCGCCGTGGTGCAAGCGGCCGCAGCCCAGGGCGCGTGCATCACGGTGGATGCCAATTTGCGCACCGCCGTTTGCCCCGATCTGGTGCCCTACCGCGCCAGCGTGCTGGCTGCTTGCGCCCTGGCGCACGTGGTGAAGGTGAGCGACGATGATCTGCTGGCACTGGGGGCCGACGCTGCGCTGGTAGCGAGTGACCCGGTAGGGGCTGCGCGCGGTGTGCTGGCGCGGGGCGCGGTGAGTGGGTCAATGCCGGAGGGGCTGAGCCCCGCCTTGATCGCGTTGACGTTGGGCGCTGCGGGCGCATGGCTGATCACACCTTCCGCGCAGTACTTCCAGGCCAGCCCGCAGAGCATTCCAGTGGCCGATACCGTGGGCGCAGGAGATAGTTTTTTTGCTGCGTTATTGGCGTATCTACAGCACCAAGGCGTGCTGTCGCCGCAGGCTTTGCACACTGCGCAATCTGCCCAAGTATTGCAAAGCGCTTTGAAGCACGCTGTGGCTGCGGCCACTATCAACGTCACGCGTGTGGGCTGCAACCCAGCAACTTGGGACGAGACAGTAGCTGCACAAAACAGCGATGCAAATCACTTCGCCGCATAGCGGATCATCTCTCGGTAAAACACCTGCTCTACCAACCCACCACCGCCCCATCCGTGCGCGGCTCGGTGCCGCCGCACAACACGCCAGCGGCATCGCGCCAGATGATCTGGCCGCGTCCAAAAGCCAGGCGGTTGTTCTGCCAGTTGACCTCATGCCCACGCGCTGCCAAGCCTCTGAAAATATGCTCACCCGTGCTGCGCTCGATATGCACGTTGGTACCGCTCTCCCATTCCCAGCGCGGTGCATCCAGAGAGGCTTGTGGATTGAGGTGAAAGTCCACCGTATTCATCACCATTTGTACATGGCCCTGGGGCTGCATAAAGCCGCCCATCACGCCAAACGGCCCCACCGCCTTGCCGCCCTGCGTCAAAAAGCCCGGAATGATGGTGTGGTAGGGCCGCTTGCCTGGGGCGATGCAGTTGGGGTGCGCCGCGTCAAGCGAGAAATTATGCCCCCGGTTATGCAGCGCAATGCCCGTGCCGGGCACCACCATGCCGCTGCCAAAGTTCATGTAGTTGCTCTGGATCATCGAGACCATATTGCCCTGGGCATCCGCCGTGCTCAGGTACACCGTGCCGCCTGCGGGCGGTGTGCCCGGCTGTGGCTGGCTGGCCGTATCCTGGATCAGTTTGCGCCGCTCGTCGGCATAGGCGTTGGACAGCAGATCGGCGACCGATACCCGCATATGGGCAGGGTCGGCAATATGCGCCAGACCATCGGCAAAGGCCAGCTTGATGGCTTCAATCTGGCGGTGGTAGGTCAGCACCGTATCCCGCTCGGCAAAATCAAACCCCTTGAGCAG
This sequence comes from Polaromonas sp., assembly GCA_043772355.1. Lineage (GTDB taxonomy): Bacteria > Pseudomonadota > Gammaproteobacteria > Burkholderiales > Burkholderiaceae_C > JAAFIP01. The sequence continues at coordinate 7,421 of JAYVGI010000262.1, read as the reverse complement.
ATTCAGCGCGATCAGCGACACCAGGCCGTGGCCGTTGGGTGGAATCTCCCATACGTCAAAGCCTCGGTAGTTCACGCTGATCGGGTCCACCCAGTCCACCTGGTAGGCCGCCAGATCTGCCACGCTCAGATGCCCGCCCGAGCCCTGGATAAAGGCTGCCGTCTGCTCGGCCAGCGCACCGCGATAAAAGCTGGCAGCCCCGTCCTCTGCAATCGACTGCAATGTGCGGGCGTGTGCGTCAGAGCGCCAAACTTCTCCGGCCAACGGCGCACGCTTGAGTGCAAAGGTGTTAAACCAGGACTGGAAGTGCGCCTCCCGCAGTTCTTTGCGGAACAGCTCAGTCGCCTGCTGCCAAGCATAGGCTACCGAGGGGGAGACGGGAAAACCTTCGCGGGCATAGGTGATGGCGCTCTCCATCGACTCCCTCAACGGCAATTGGCCAAACCGCTGGGCCAAGGCCGCCCAGGCCGCTGGCGTGCCAGGCACCGTGACAGTCAGCGGCCCGTATTTGGGCATCTTGCGATGCCCCAGCGCCGTCAGGCTGTCCAGCGTACTGGCCGCTGCAGCGGGGCCGCTGGCGTTCAGGCCATGCAGCTTGCCGCCATGCCAGACCAAGGCAAAGGCATCGCCGCCTATGCCGTTGGCACTCGGCTCTAAAACAGACAAGGCCGCCGCCGTCGCAATGGCAGCATCAATGGCATTGCCCCCGGCTTGCAGAACGCGCAAACCCGCTTGGGCGGCCAGGGGTTGCGAGGTGGCCACCATGCCATTGCGCGCATACACTACGTTGCGCCGCGAGGGATAGGGAAAGTGTTGGGCATCAAAGGACAGCATGGGGTAGGTACCTTAGGGTGAATACGGTAATTTGCAGATGGGGCTATTTGTGGCGGGGATCCAGTGCATCGCGCAAGCCGTCGCCCAGCAAGTTAAACGACAGGACGAGCAAAAAGATCGACAAGCCTGGCCAGATGGCCATCCACGGGGCGTTGTCGACATAATTTTTGGCGGTATTGAGCATGCTGCCCCAGCTGGGTGCGGGAGGCTGCTGGCCCAAACCCAGAAAAGACAAACTGGCCTCGGCGATGATGGCCGCAGCAATCGCCAGCGTGGCCTGCACGATCAAGGGGGCCAAAATATTGGGCAAAATATGGCGCAGCGCGATGCGCCAGTGCGGGTTGCCCACGGCGCGCGCGGCTTCCACAAAATCTTCCACCTTCACACTCAGCACCTGGCCGCGCGTCAGCCGGATGAAGATCGGGGTGGACGACACGCCAATGGCGATCATCGCATTGGTCAAGCTGGGGCCGAGGAAGGCCGCCAGTGCAATCGCCAAAATCAAAAACGGCACGGCCAGCATGGCATCCGTCATGCGCGAAATCAGCGCATCCACCCAGCCCCCAGCGTAGCCCGCCAGCAAGCCAATCGGCACGCCCAGCGCCATGGCAATGCATACCGACACCAAGCCCGCTTGCAGGGACGCACGCGCCCCCCAGATGACACGCGACAGGACGTCGCGGCCAATTTCGTCGGTGCCAAAAAGATACTCCGCACTAGGAGCCTTGCGCACCGCACTCCAGCTGGTCTCCAGCGGATCGAAGGGCGCTATCCAGGGCGCAAAAAACGCCAGCATGACAAACAGAAAAACAATCAGCAGGCCCAGCATGGCACCCCGACGGCGGCGCAGGCGCAAGAAAGCCCGCCGGGCAGGGGTGGGTTCGCGGGGCGTGGCCTGCGCCAGGGCTAGGGTAGAGGCGGTGTGCATGGCTAGCCTCGCAGACGCGGGTTGACTAAAAAGTAGGCCATGTCGGCCAGCAGGTTCAGCACGATGTATACCGTGGAGGTAAACAGCACCACCCCCTGCACTACGGCGTAATCGCGGTTAAACACCGCGTCCACAATCAGCTTGCCAAAACCGGGGATGGAAAACACCTGCTCGGTGAGCACCGCCCCGGACAGCAGGGTGCCAAACTCCAGCGCACCCAGGGTGATGATGGGCGTGAGCGCATTGCGCAGCGCATGTTTGAGCACCACCACGCGCTCGCTCAGGCCCTTGGCGCGGGCGGTGCGCACATAGTCAACACTCAGCACCTGGAGCATGGCGCTGCGGGTGTGGCGCATCAGCACGGCGGCGATGGCATTACCCAAGACAAAGGCCGGCATGATCATCGCTGCCAGATTGGCCTTCCAGTCCTCCCATGGGCTGACATAGCCCGAGGCGGGCAGCCAACCGAGTGACACAGAGAACAGCAAGATTAGCAAAATACCCAACCAGAAGTTGGGCGTAGACAAGCCCCACAGTGCCACCCCATTGGCCACGTAGTCCCACAGCGTGTCTTTGGTCACCGCCGAAATAATCCCCGCTGGAATCCCGATCAGCAGAGCTATCAACATGGCCAGGCCCGCCAGTTCGAGGGTGACCGGGAGCTTTTCCTGAATCAACTCCAGCACCGGTTTTTGGATGCGCAGCGATTCACCCAAATCGCCTTGCAGCACGCCGCCCATCCAGTAGGCATAGCGCACGGGCAGGGGTTTGTCCAGGTGCATCTTTTTTTGCAGGTAGGCAATCACCGTCGGGTCTTGGTCCTCGCCAGCCAGCATGATGGCCGGGTCACCTGGCAATAACTGCTGCAAGCCAAAAATAATGACCGTGACAAAGAACACCGTGGGCACCAGGGTCAGCAAGCGCTTGAGAAAGTAATTGAGCATGGTGGTACCCGCAGCGTTCTGGTGGTGATAGTTTTATTTGAACTGCAAGCCCTGCACGCGCATCAGCCCGTCCGGGATGGCACGCACGCCAGTCAACTTCTTGTTATAGGCCCAGAGCCAGTTGCGGTGGAACAAGTACACGATGGGACGGTCTTTGGCGGCTTGCGCGGCAAGCTGCTCAAACACTTTGCTGCGCTCGGCCGGGTCGCGCGTGCTGCGTGAGCGGCTGAGCAGCTCTTCCACGTCGGGTTTGCAATAGCCCGAGTAGTTCAGCGGCTGCTTGCAGCCGTAGAAGCTGAACAGGTTGCCATCCGGGTCAGCGCGGCCACTCCAGGCCAGCATATAGGCATCAAACTGCCCTTTGTCTGCCATATTGAGCGAGGTGGCAAATTCAGTGGACTGGATCTTCACATCAAACCCGGCCTCTTTGGCCATGGCCTGCACCACCTGGGCCATGCGCTGGGCATCTGAGGTGGTGGGGGTCATCAGTGTGAATGTGGGATTGGTGACGCCAGCCTCTTTCAGCAGGGCTTTGGCCCGGGCAAGATTGCGTTTGGGGATAGGCGCGTTTTTGGCATAAAACGAATTGCTGGGGGGTACCCACTGGTTGCCCGCTGTGGCCTCGCCGTCCATGGCGACCTGCACGATACCCGCGCGGTCCAGCGACAGCTCAAAGGCCTCGCGCACCCGGGGGTCGCGGCCTAGCGGATTTTGCTGCGCCTGGTCGCTCTTGGCGGTGTTGATGGTGATGCCCTGGTAGCCCAGTTCGGTGATGCGCGCCACCTGTAGGCGGTTGTCGGCTTTGATCTGGGGCATGTCAGACGGCGCAACGCGTTCAATGATATCGAGCTGCCCCGAGCGCAGGTTGGCCAGGCGCACCGTGGCATCCACGATGGGCTGGTAAACAACTTTGTCGAAATGGACGTTGGCCTTGTTCCAGTAGTTGGCATAGCGCTCCAGCACGATGCGGTCCTGCGCCACGCGCTCGGTAAAGCGGAACGGCCCCGAGCACACGGGCTTGCTGCCAAAGCCGGTCGGGTTCTCCTGCGCGGCCTTGGGCGAGACCATCATGCCCGCGCGGTCGGCCAGCACCGCCAGCAGGGGCGCAAAGGGGGCCGACATGTTCAGCCGCACCGTCAAATCATCCAGCACATCGACGCTGGTCACGGGTGCGAGCTCGCCACGGCGGTTGGAGCCAGCCATATTTTTATGCCGCTCGATATTGAACTTCACCGCTGCGGCATCGAATTTTTCACCATCATGGAAGGTCACGCCCGGGCGCAGCTTCATGATCAAAATTTTGTTGTCGGGCGACCAGACATGGGAGACGGCCAGTTGCGGCACGATGTTGAGTTTGTCGTCGATGTCCAGCAGCTTGTCACACAGGGATGCAAACACGATACGGCCGACAAAGCTGCGCGCCATGGTGGGATCGAGCACATCGGGGTCTTCGGCCAGGCCGATGCGCAGGGTCTGGGCCTGCACGCCCGCCAGCATGACGCTGGACGCGATGCCCAAGGCTGCGCCCAGTCGAAGCGCACCGCGCTTGAGGTTTGAGAATGGCGTGGTGATGGCAGTCATAGCGTGGTGTCTCCGGGCTAGTTAAGGTGAATGGAAAAATGGTGGCAAGGGTCGGTTAAAGATTGAGAATGCGGGGCAAGCTTCTATGCTACGCCCTCATGCAATGTGTGCCTCTGCTTGGGGTCGAAAAGCAGCTTCCAGTTTTTGCCGCCTTGCATTGGGGCGCGGTACATAGGCATTACTCTGGGCGGGCGCAGCGGCCGCAATGTCTTGCCAAAAATGGCAGGCCACGCTGTGCTGCTCGTGGGCCGTCAAGACGGGCACCTCCTGCGCGCAGCGTTCGCGCGCATGGGGGCAACGGGTATGGAAGCGGCAGCCCGAGGGCGGATTGATCGGGTTGGGCACATCGCCCTGCAACACCACGCGGTTGCGCTGCAGGCCTGGCTCAGGCAGCGGGATGGCCGACAGCAGGGCCTGGGTGTAGGGGTGGCGCGGCTGGGCAAACAGGCTTTGCTTGTCAGCGTATTCGACGATTTGGCCTAAATACATGACGGCCACATGCGAGGCAATATGCTTGACCACCGCCAGGTCGTGGGCGATAAAAATATAGGACAACCCCAGCCGCCCTTGCAAGTCTTGCAGCAGATTAATGACCTGCGCCTGGATGGACACATCCAGCGCCGAGACCGGCTCGTCACACACGATCAGCTTGGGCTCCACCGCCAGCGCGCGGGCGATGCCAATGCGCTGGCGCTGCCCGCCCGAGAACTCGTGCGGATAGCGTTGCAGGTATTGCGGTGCCAGCCCCACCAAGTCCAACAGCTCGGCGGCGCGCTCCTGGTGACGCTGTGGTGCCAGACCATGCAGGCCCAGCGGCTCGGTCAGGGTCTGCGCAATTGTCATGCGCGGATTGAGTGACGAATACGGGTCTTGAAAAATCATCTGCATGTCACGCCGCCGCGCACGCAGTGCGGGCGGGCTCAAACCCGTCAGGTCTTCACCGTCAAACCACACCTTGCCCGCAGTGGCCTCCAGCAGACGCAGCACCAGCCGACCCACGGTGGACTTGCCGCAACCCGACTCACCCACCAGGGCCATGGTGTCGCCAGCGGCCAGCGTGAAGCTGACCCCATCGACCGCATGCACCACGGCGGTATCGCGGCCAAACAGACTGGTCTGCACCGGGAAATGCTTCACCAGGTTGTCCACCCGCAATAAAGGGGTGGCAGTAGGATGGCTCATACCGTGGCCTCCGCATCGATATGCAAAGGCGCTTTCCAGCAGGCCGCCTCGTGGCCATCGCCCAAGTCGATCAACTCGGGCTGGCTGCTATGGCACTGCGCCACCGCAAAGGGGCAACGCGGTGCAAAGCGGCAGCCCTGCAAATTACTGCCGGGCGTGGGTACCTGCCCTTCAATGGCTGCCAGGCGGTCTTGCACCAAATGCAGTTTGGGGATGGAGCCGAGCAGCCCAATGGTGTAGGGGTGCTGCGGCTGGGCAAACAATTGCTCTACGCTGGCGCGCTCGACAATGCGGCCAGCGTACATCACCACCACCTCGTCGGCCAACTCGGCGATCACGCCCAGGTCGTGCGTGATGAGCATAATGGCGGTGCCGGTCTCTTCGCGCAGCGTGCGCATCAGCTCCAGCACCTGGGCCTGGATCGTCACGTCCAGTGCAGTAGTAGGCTCGTCGGCGATCAGCAGGGCCGGTTCGCCCGACAGCGCCATGGCAATCATCACGCGCTGGCGCATGCCGCCTGAGAGCTTGTGCGGATAGTCATCAATGCGTTTCTCGGGCAAAGGAATGCGCACGCGGTGCAGCATCTCAATGGCCCGCTGGCGGGCCTGGGCGTAGGACATGTCGCTGTGGCAGCGTATGCCCTCGATCAACTGGTCGCCAATGGTGAAGGCCGGGTTGAGCGAGGTCATCGGCTCCTGGAAAATCATGGCCAGGCGCTTGCCACGCAGGGCGCGCATGTCGGCGCTGGACATTTGCGCCAGATCCACCCCATCAAAATGGATCGACCCCGCAGCGATGCGCCCCTGCCCCTTTGGCAGCAAACCCATGATGGACAGGGAGGTGACGCTTTTGCCGCAACCGGACTCGCCCACAATGCCCAGGGTGCGCCCCGCCTGCAATGAAAAACTCACGCCATCGACGGCGGTAAATTCACCGCCGTCGACCTTAAAACGCGTACTCAGGCCACGCACCTCCAGCAAGGCACTCATACCTGCGCACCACTTGCGTGCAGACGATCCGCATGAAAACGCGCGACATGCGCCTCAATCACGCTGCGGTCAACAATGCCCGAAGGCTGCGCCCGGCTGGGTAAACAGGCCGCAAAGGGCTGGAAGCGCTCCAGGCTGACGGCATACAAACGCTGCAGTTCGGTGATGGGTTCTACATGGTCGTCCACCCGCATATCCAGTGCCGGATAGTCCTGGCCGCTGTAGACCAAGAGCGCGGCAGACTGTTTGCCGCGCTTGTCACCACCGACTGCCTCGCCCGCAGCCAGGGCGGTTATCAGGCGCAGCGCAAAGGGCAGGTCGGCGCGGCTGGCATAGGTGTCGGCGGTGGCTTCGATCACCTGCGCACCCGCCAGCATATTGCCCGCCACGGAGAAGCCCTCACGCAGCGTATGCCCGCACCAGCCTACACAGTCGCTGCCCGTGTGGGCCGCACCGCGCCCGGCGGCATCGATCATATGGAACTGCCGATGTACGCTGCCCTCGTCCGCAGCCAGCAAGGCGTCCAACAATTCCGAAGGCTCGCGTTGTTCTGCCATGCCCTGCAAAGCGGGCGCAGCCAACAAAGGGTTAACCAAGGCCTGCGTGGCCAGTGCGCCGACACCGCTTTGCGCATGCGGGCACAGGGCACCGACGGCAAAAAATTTACTGGCGATAGCGATACCGAAATCGCCATAGGCACTGCGCGCAACGATAGACCAGGTCATCAACTCTCCTTGGAAAGAATAGCAATGGGGCGGTGAGGTACTTTTTAGCACCCCACCTCAATTAAGTCTAAGGCAAAATACACGCCAACTGTGAGAAAAACTATTCGAATCAACGAGCAGTTCAGCCTGCCACACACTTTAATTCCATTTCTACATCATTAATGTCTAGGCGCGGAGCCGCAGACAGTGCTGTAGCACGGCAAGGCGACGCAACAACGACAGTAATGATTTAGAAATG
>JAYVGI010000261.1:0-5844 GCA_043772355.1 Polaromonas sp. | reverse complement strand
GGCCCGCACAGCCCTCGCAGCGCGCGCCTGCGCAAGGGTCGCTTGGAAAACCACTTACTCATTAAATAGTAGCACTCCGTCTAAGCAGGCCAGTGGGGTACACAGGGAAACGCCCATATTTTGTCGTGCGGTGCGGTTTGGAGCCGTTGCGAAGCCTCTGGCGGCTTTTGAATCGGCCAAAAACCGCGAATTTGCTGCTGGGAGCGCCGCCAGTTTAGATAGATATCCGTCTGTAGCCATCTAGAATAAAGTCGCAGTAGCTATGGAATAGAGAGTTCCATCCGGTTCAAAAATGCGCTGCAAGAAGCCTTTCTGGCTGGTTTTCGGCAAACATCGGCTACCCAAGGTACAGGATGACCTATTTTTAATCTTTACCCATGTAACCCACTGGCCTGCTTAGACGGAGTGCTATTATTTAGTGAGTAACGATGTTTTCTAGCAAGCCGCCAAGCCAGACCAGCAGAGGCATCTGGATGCGCGGGTCAAGGTGAAGCAGTTCGCCCACTGATGTCCCCACCACGGCGCAACCTACGGCAAATCACATAGACCCAAAATAAGGGCGGCAGAGAGGATCGATCAACGGGATATTGATTTTTTCCGTCTCCCTTAAGTGCTTGTGGCTGCTCAGCGACTCAAACGGTTCGGGAACACAAAGGTAGTGGATCGGCGGGTACTTTTACGTTTCCGCGTGGACACAGTAATAAATCAGCATTCATTACGTTTGATTTTTTTCAAATATTTGGAGTCGCATCATTTCATTTGGAAGTTGATAGCTTTTTTCTTACATAAATAGCGTCGTTTTTTCAGGCATGACCTGTTACTTTTACGAGGGCAGCGCATGGTGGTTCTGCACAGGTCAACTTCAATCGGGGTTCAACTTTATTGGAGCCTCAAATGGAAACTCTCGACATTGCACGCAGCATCCAGACCACAAGCCAGCACGACAACTACTTCGTGACAGACGCGGCAAAAGACCCCTGTCTGCACCCCAAACTAATGAAACGCATCGAGACAGATTTCTCCCCGCGCTGGAATGACACTTGGAAGGGGCAGTTTGTTTTACATGGTCGTCCCGCTTCACCTAACGCAGTTCGGCTTGATGGAAACGACTACCTCAGCCTGACAGGCCACCCCGAAATCAGTCAGGCGCAAATCGCCAGCATCCGCCAGGACAACAACTTTGTGATCCAATCGGGAGCGTTTTTGCTAGACCAGCATCCTTCCCGCAATTTTGAAAAGTCCATGGCGCAGTGGATGGGTAAGGAAGATGGTTTCCTGTGCCAGTCGGGCTACTCGGCCAACGTGGGCTTGCTGCAATGCATCGCCAATGCCGAGACACCTGTGTTCATTGACACCATGGCCCACACCTCGTTGTGGGAAGGAGCCCATACCGCACGAGCACCTGCCTTCCCATTTCGGCACAACGATCCCGAGCATCTGGACAAAACCCTCGCGCGTCATGGCGCTGGTGTGGTGGTGGTGGACTCGGTCTACAGCACTACAGGGGCTATTTGTCCATTAGTTGAAATGGTGGAAGTGGTTGAAAAGCACGGTGCCATGATTCTGGTGGACGAATCGCATTCGCTGGGTACCCATGGCCCGCAAGGCGCGGGGCTGGTCGCCGCACTGGGCTTGGCCCATCGCGTCCACTTTATTACCGCCAGCCTGGCCAAGGCATTTGCCGGGCGGGCCGGATTTTTCACCATGCCCACAGCACTTCGCTATTACGTGTTGAGTACAAGTTTCCCCAATATCTTCAGCTCCTGCATGTTGCCGCACGAAATAGCGGCACTGACCGCAACGCAAAAAGTTATCCAGCAAAGCGACCAGGCGCGTATCCGATTGCATGCCAATACCAAGCAAATGCGCGGTAGGCTTAGTGAGTTAGGCTACCCCATCCACCAGGGCTCAGAGCAGATCATTGCGCTGGAGGCTGGCACCGAGCCTGAAACCATGACCCTGCGTGATGCGACGGAAGAGCGTGGCGTATTCGGTGCAATTTTTTGTGCGCCTGCCACCAGCCGCAATCGCGCCTTGGTGCGATTTACCGTGACCGCCGGGCTGACACAAGCCGAGATAGACCATGTGATAGAGGTTGCCGCAGAAATTGCGCCGCAGATAAAACCCTGGGACTGGGCGATTGCGCGCAAGGCGCGCGTTGCCCGCTCTAGTCAATGATGCTTGGCTTATAGGCCCGCAAAAAATGGGAATATGAATCAGCCATCGAGCGCGAGCAACTCTCGGGCAGATCAAACCAGGCGGCAGATACTGGGGACCGGGCATCTATCCTCAGGGCACGGCTGGCCAGTTCGATCTCCTCAAGTCCAAGAGCTTGCTTTAACTCCAGCGCCAGCAAAATGTCACCATGCAGCATCTTTGCGACGAACTCGGCTGGCACCTGCTGCGCCAGTGCCATTTCTGCCGTGTCCTTTAGGCTGCTGGCCGTCTCTAGTTGCAGCCAGCCAGCGCGGCCCTGGGCGTTGAAACCAAGCACGCCAAACGGCTCGCTCAGCACCACATACTCCACCCAGCGCGTCTTCAAAAGTTTGTGCAGTTGGTTATCGTAAGACAGCTGTTTCAATACCGCGAATTGCTCGGCACTGAAGATGGCCTGCCAGACGTCAAATTTTTTGACGTCCACGTTGAGCAGCATGTCGTCTACGGATTTGGCAATGCGCTGGCCAACGTTATCGCTCTGCTTGGGAATGTATTGCTCGATCAAATGCGAATTAAATGCTGCCACCGCTATTTGCGTATCGGCTTGTCCGGTAAGCAAAATGCGGTCAGCGGTCAAATTGGGTAATTCCTGCAATACCTGCAGGCCATTTTTCCCCGGCATGGCATAGTCTACGACCAACACCTTCACCAGTCCGTAGGGTGGTCTGGAGGCAATGGAGTCAGCCAGTATCTTGGCCAACATGGGTCGCCCTGCGCGCCAATGGTTGATCCAGCCATGTTTTTGCTGCATCAGCATATGCCACTCGACGCGTTCGGCCAGAATGCGGTCTATGCATGGCTGCTGCCGGGCGTAGAAGGCCATGTGCCGTTTGCCCGACATCACCAAGGCCAGGCTCTCCAGGTAAGCCGCGTCGTCATCCAGGACGGCCACGCAACCTGGGAAGTGAAAAAATACAATGCTCATAGTTGAAAGCCAGTCCAGCTTTGTTTGGGTTTGTGGGTCGGTAGCTCAATCGTAAAACAGGTTCCTGTTTCGCTGGTAGAGCTTACCGATATTTTGCCACCGGCCGCATGGACTACCGCTTTGCAAAACGCCAAGCCCAAGCCATGCCCCGTGTCAGATTGGGTAGAAAAAAATGGTTCCCAAATTTTATTTCGCATGGCACGATCAATGCCAGCGCCTCGATCAAAGATTTTAATGAATCCTTTCTCGCCGGCGCCGGTCACTTCAATGTGCACATCTGCATATTTAAGAGGTTTTTGAGTTAAGGCCACTGCGCGATAGGCGTTTTTTACCAAATTCAGGATGACCTGTTCAAACAACGGCTGAGAGCCTAAAAAATCAAAATCTGACAACACAAAAACGTCAGCAACTTCCAGTTCACCTCGGCTTTTAAAGGGGTATTGTGTCATTGCCGAGCGCACCATTGTGCCTGCCGAAACCTCTTCTTTGGCGGGCGACAAGTGCAACAGGCTGCTGTTGGCAATTTGCATGTCAATCTGGCGGTTCATGGTACGCGCCAAGGCGTACATGCGGGTTACGACGTTGTCGATTTTGGCATGGTCTACGGGTGAGGTTTTGTCGCTTGCCGCGCCGCGCAGTGCGTCGGCCAGCAATGACAGTGTGGCCAATGGTGTTCGCAGTTCATGCGCGATGATTCCCATGGTGGTCAGCGAGTTTTCCAGTCTTTTTCGGCGCAGATTGGCCGAAGAAATTGCAAGTTCCAGCGCTGATGTCCAGGCAAAAAGTAATACAACACCCTGCGCAGAAAGAAGGTCAACAGAGATTGATATTGATGGAAAAAAAACTGACACAAATGCGTAGCTTGCCAGTGCTGCGTTGACCAATCCTAGTGTCGCTATACGCCAATCGGTTAGTTGGTAATAAACAATTAGCATGACCAGAATACTGCCAAACCAGGCTGGACCCGTGCTGTTCATAAAATACAAGCCCATAAATAGCAATGGCAGCTCTATCCACATGATGAAAGAAAATATCAATTCGGTTTGCCTGGAATTTGGCCTGTCCGAAAGGTACTTTAAAAGTAAAATCAAACCCAGGGCGCCGGCCACAATTCGCAGATACATGTTTTCATAGGACTGCGGAAAAACGTGCAGCCACATCCAGCCAAAGAACGGTTGACCCAAGAATACAAACAGGCCAAGCGACTGAAGCCTAAATTTCGAGGCGTGCAAAATTGGCTCCAGTGGCGCGCGAAACGCGTTCACGATAGCGTGCAACATAGGGCGCATTGAATGTGTTTTCCAAAGCATGAATAGAGTATGTGTTCAATCTGTGGTGTGCAAGGTCAAATTAGTATGCAAAATCTGAATTTGTACACGTAACTATTGATTCTGTACCAGATGCCAACTTAATCTCCACTACCATGTGTAGATGTTGACAGGTACCCCCGCTAATTTTGAGAATGATGAACTTGATGAGATGTTTACTGACTGGCTGTGGGCTCTCAAGGAGTTTTCGATAATGGGGATTGTGGTTTTGGCGCCGGTTATTTTCAGTGAGAAACAGCAGCGCCACGCCATTGCCGTCTACCCGCCGCGTTTGTTGGATGCCGCCAAGCAACTGGCAGATAGCAAAGATTTTTGTGACACATGGTCGGCTTCACGCTCGCCACTGGTGGTGTGGCAAACACTGTCTTCTTCTGGCCGGGTTGATGCCGCCAGCTGGCGCAACCTTTGGTGCAGCTTCGGCTGTCAGAGTTTTGTGCGGGTGGCATTTGAGGTGCCCGACCAACGGTCGTTTGAATGCTATTTATTCAGCTCAAGTAATTGGCAAACCCGCAACGAACCCAGCATGGTCGCTTGGTCTGCGCTGAACATATGGCCCGAGCTCAAACAAAAGTTGTCTGCCGTGATATCGCCCTTGAGCCCACGGGAGTTGCAGTGCTTGCGATTGGCCTTTGCCGGACTGACGGCGCGCGAGTCTGCTGACAAGATTGAGTGTTCTGAAAGAACCGTGAATTTTCACATCACCAACGCCATGGGTAAACTGAAGGTGGACAGCAAGGTGGCTGCGATACAGCGCGCCATGTTGCTCGGCTGCCTATAGGTAGCACTGTCCCAGCACGGCGACTGCAAAAGCTTTTGGGTTGACCGAGCCAGGCGCCATATCCCATTGGGTTTAATGGCATGAGGCCTATTGCGTCATGGACGCAGCAACCATTTTGAAACGCCGCAACTCTTCCCCGCGCAACGCCAAGACTTGGCAAGACACGCCTGTTCGCATGGGTGTTGCAAAAATACAGCACATCGGCATGGCAAAGGGTGCTTGGACACTTTGCCATGGGCAAGGTAGCCAACTCGTCCAAATACGCTGCACAAACGCTATTTATAGCGTTAAACATGTGAATTTTTAGCTTATATAGGGGTTAAATCTCGTCAAATTTAACAGGGGTGTCTACGCAAACATCTCTGAGATTGTTTCCAATAGTGTCTTTTAAAAGAGGTATTTATGCACACTATTGAACACACAAGACAATCTCACGCACCAGATCCTGCAATCTCTGATCATTTGGCGCAAAGGATTCAGCGTGAATTTACGGATCGCTGGGACAATCTATGGGGTGGACGATCACTTTTGCATGGTCGCACGCCTAGTAGCAATGCCGTGCGCTTGAACGGGAACGATTACCTTGGTTTAACGGG
>JAYVGI010000260.1:0-4360 GCA_043772355.1 Polaromonas sp. | reverse complement strand
AGTCGTAGTCGCCGAAAACCCGCCATCGTGACACGCAAAACACCTCGTTCACTTCTCAAGCACTGCCCAAAACGACATCCAACACTTGGCGCTGCGCAGGCTCCAGCGGCTGCGCGACGATCAACGTTAAACCGGTGGCTTGCCCGGCGCTTTGGGCCAGCGTGTCCGCTTGCACCGAGGGTGCCGACTCAAACGGGGCCATTTGCACCACGCAAGCGCCCTGCTCGGTGCGCACACGCCCCTTCAGGCGCAATAGCGCGGCGCCTAGGCTAGTTTGTAAATCACGGATCTGCGCCCTCAACTGCGCACTTGCCACAGTGCCCGGCAGGGCCCACCAGTAGGCTTGTGCGGAGTGGGCATGCGCGTGGGGCGGATGGCCTGGGTGCACAGCACTCTGTTGCGGGTGCGCAGGGTGGCCTGCATGCCCGGTGCTGCGGTGTGAGAGCGCATGCGCTGCGTCGGCGGATTGTTGCTGGCTTTGCACAGAACCATGGACGCCAGCGTGCGCATGCTCGCTAGCTTGGGCGTGGTCAGCCGCGCTGGCGGCTGGCGCTCTGACGGCTGCACGGGGCAAGGCATGCAGCATCTGCTGTGCCGTCAGGCTGGCGTGGGCGGATGTGAGTACACGCACTTGGACCGCCCCCCTAATCTGTAGCTCCGATTGATTTTTCTGATGTGGCTCCAGCGGATGTCCCCGAGGATGCTCCAGTGGTTGGTTTCGTTCATGATCTAGCTGATGCTGCAGGCGCTGCTGTAATCGCTCTAGCGCCCCAGCCTCCACCAAATCCGTCTTGGTAATCACCAGCACATCTGCCCCTGCCAGTTGCGCCCGTGCCTCGGCGTGCTGGCCTAGCACGGCGTCGGCAGTGGCGGCGCTCAGGCAGGTAATGACTCCGGCGATGCGGTAGCGCTCGCGCAGCAGGTCGCTTTCATTCAGGGCTTGCACCACCGGCCCCGGCTCGGCCAGGCCCGTGGTCTCTATCACCAGGTGGGGAAAGCGCGGTATGCGCCGCTCTAGCCGGGCCCAAAACAGATCTTCCAGCGCTTCGGCCAAGCCGGGCAGGCCGGTGCAGCACACGCAGGCGTTGGCCACCAGCGCGGCCGACTCGCTGGCGGCGCTCAGGATCTGGTTGTCCAGCCCCACCTCGCCCAGTTCGTTGATGACCAGTGCGGCATCCTTGAGCGCAGGTTGCGCCAACCAGGCCTTGAGCAGGCTGGTTTTGCCGCTGCCCAGGTAGCCGGTCAGCAGATACACTGGGATACGACGGTCGGTCGCAGCGGGCGGATCGATGAGGTTCATACGCGGTGGGCAGCCTGAAAAGCAAGGAACAAGTAGATGGAACGTATCACGATATCACTACAACCCGAGTTGGCCACGGTGCTGGACGAGCTGACGCAAAAAAACGGCTACAGCTCGCGCTCGGAGGCGCTGCGCGATTTGATTCGCGGCTGGCACTCGCAAGAAGCCCTGCGCCAGGACGATAGCCAGCATTGTATTGCCCACATCGGCTATGTGTACAAGCACCACGACCGCACCATGGCCGAGCGCATCGCCAACATCGCGCACGAGCACCACCACCTTACTGTGTCGAGCATGCATCTGCACCTGGACCATGAAAATTGTTTGGAAGTGGCTTTTTTGCGCGGCCGCACGCAGGAGGTGCGCCAGTTTGCCAACCGCGTGGTGGCGCTGACGGGCGTGCGCCACGGCTCAGTCAACATCGTGCCCGTGACGATGGACAGTGGGGGCAAAAGCCACACGCATGGCGACGGAACGCACCATGTGCATTTGCAGCCTGCCAGTTGATCGAGTTGATCCGTTTGAAGATGGCGATCTGCACGCACCAGCGCTACTGCACGTCAAAAAGCGTGGCGGTAGACCGTCGGTAGGCCGCTGCGAGACCGCTTTCAGACCAATTTTCACACCACAGTCGCTCTTTATTGCATAGCTGCTCCCGCATATTTATTGCTGGCTACAGCGCAACAGGCACTATAAATGGCTCTTCAGCGGCTAGATTTTCGGTTTTCTGCCGATTTGTAGAACTCCAAGACATCCTGAGCGTCCTCGACCTATGATTTCGACCTGTTTTCAGATGAATATTCGCTGGTAGCCATCAAGAAATATACGCATGCAGCTATATAAATAGGAGCGTCAGCCATGATCGATGGCCAGTAAGCCAAGTGCGTTTAAAGGCTTTTCTCCACCAGCGAGCGCAGCTGCGCCGTCACCGCAGGCTCAATGCCAAACCACGCCTTCCACGCCAGCGGCCCTTGGTGCAGCAGCATGCCCAGGCCGTTGACGGTCGGGTTACCACGCAGCCGGGCGGCGGCCAAAAACGGGGTCTCCAGCGGGATGTACACAATGTCCGCCGCCAGCGCGGTGGTTGGCAGCTTGTCTAGCGCAATGTCCAGTGGCGTTTGCCCCACCATGCCTTGGCTGGTGGTGTTCACCACCATGGACGCGCCCGCCAAAATGTCGTGGCGCTGCGCCCAAGGGTAGGCCTGGATGGGGCTGCCAAAATCTTGCGCAATACCCTCTGCCCGCTCCACATTGCGGTTCACCAGCCGAATCTCTTTGGCCCCTTCCAGCATCAGCCCGTAGCACACCGCGCGCGACCCACCGCCCGCGCCGATGACCACGATAGGCCCCGCATCCGCGCGCCAGGCAGGCTGCGCCTCGCGCACATTGCGGATAAAGCCAAACGCATCGTTGTTGCTGCCCAGCAGCGTGCCATCCGCACGCACCGTCACGCAGCTGATCGCGCCAATCTTGCGGGCCGCAGCGTCCACCTCGTCCACAATTTGCATCGCCTCCTGCTTGTGCGGAATCGTCAGGTTGCAGCCCGAAAACCCCAGCGGCTGCAAAGCGCGCAACGCCGCCGCCAAGCCCTCAGGTTTGATGGCGAGCGGAACATACGTACCTGCCATGCCCTGCTGCGCAAACCAGTAGTTGTGCAGCATCGGAGAGCGTGAATGCATCACAGGCTGACCCATCACGCCAGCGAGGTAAAAACGATTGTGTTGTGCCATGGGAGTGCTTCTTGTGCGGTGAAAAGATGCAATGGTAGCAAAGGGGATGTGAGAGATTCGCTTTGCTTGAATTGCATCGGCTTAGCTTGAAGCGTTGCGCGGAGTACAAGCATGCGCGCTACTACGGCGCAATGCCCACGCCACCCGAGCCCCGGCCCGCTTCGCGGTAAGCATCTGCAGTGCTCACTTTGGGTATGCTGAAGATTTCATTCTTAAGGTTGGCATATCTGTGTTGGAAGTTTGCAGTGAACTATATTTTGAATATTTTTATAAGGAATTGAAATGCAGCTCAACAAATACTTGCTATTAGCCAGTCTCATCTTCGTAAGCCATGGCGCGTTTGCACAGGCTGAATCGTCAATGCAAGTTAAAACTGGCGACAAGCTGACCGCTGATGTACTGCGATATGGCATGCGTGGCACTGAACTCTACGCTGAAACAACTACTACTGTCACGGCCAAAATTGTTGTATCCGCAGAGGGGCGAATCGTTACCTACAGTAGCGGCAGAATTGAGAAGTCTGATTCTGCGCACACAATTATTGAGGTGAAAACGGCAGACGGCCAGATTCAAAAAGTGCCAGATGATCGGCTATTCCGCTGGATGCCAGTTGGAAACGACTTTGCGTCAATGAAAAAGCTAAAAGAGACCTTTCAGGCATCTAATAATTGTGGTGGTGGATCAGGGACTGTCGAATACGAAATTACACCTAAAGAGATCAAGTACAAACTTATGATTTCAGGGAAGGAGACCGAAATTAAGGCAGTTGAACTCTTGATGAATAGGCAATGGTCTGCCGGAAGATGCGGTATTGGTAAGCAAGTACGAAGGATCGTTTACTCACCAGATTTAGATGCAGTCCTCGAAACTGATTATTTAAATTATCTTCCGAACGGCGTTCTTCTTAATAGAGGGGCTGGATTTCGTTTGAAGTCGGTTAATTGACGGGATCCGGCTGTGGGAGTGCGTCTTGCATGGACAGTTCGACAGCAAGTAGTGATATTATCTTAAATAGAGTCGGAGACCAATAAAATACGGCTTAAGTAGCTACTGAAATGGTAGCGTGTAAGTTCAATATTGGCACACCCAAAGCGCGCTGCTGCGGTGCAATGCCTACGCCACCCGATGAGAGCCCCGGGCTCGAAGCGCGCAGCTTTTGGGGATCAGAAATTTAGATGTCTGAGGCGAAGCCGAGTTTCTAAATTCCCCCCCCAAAGTGAGCACTGCAGATGCTTATTCCATTTCTACATCATTAATGTCTAGGCGCGGAGCCGCAGACAGTGCTGTAGCACGGCAAGGCGACGCAACAACGACAGTAATGATTTAGAAA
>JAYVGI010000259.1:0-8675 GCA_043772355.1 Polaromonas sp. | reverse complement strand
TTTCTAAATCATTACTGTCGTTGTTGCGTCGCCTTGCCGTGCTAGAGCACTGTCTGCGGCTCCGCGCCTAGACATTAATGATGTAGAAATGGAATCACTATCTGGCAATGACAACAGGTGGGCAGCCAAACTCTTCAGCGCTTCTTCCTCATCTTTGTCGATATTGCTACGTTCGTTCTTTGGGAAGCCAACGACGAAAATCCAACGGGTGCTTTTTTTGTAGCCACCAATATGCGAAAGCCGCTACTCTTGCCTTGGCCGGGACGAGCAATTCTTTTCTTGAGCAGACCCCCCACCCAGATCGGCTTCATACAAGCCAACTGACATCTCAACTACGGCATCACAAAGATTCTTTGCGCTAATGCCCTGCTTGCCCGCCCAACGATCAAACCATTTGGTTTTGTAAACCGCCACATTTTTCTCCGATTGATCAAATCATAGCACTAAGTGCTATTGAAGTAATCCTGCATGGGTACAAAAATAGTTGGTACCTGAACAAGGCCATTTTTCCTCCAAATTCGGCTCTTTTCCGTTTCGGGTGGCACACAACTACCCACACTCTTCTCAGAGTATTGGCCTTGCTTTTTCCAGCAACCACTGCACCGGCCCAAGCGGCGCTGAGCGCGGGCCTTTGGCAAGGCGCTCGCGGCCCAGGAGCCTATGGCACTTGCGTTACCACGGTGGGGCTGGTTATTTTGCGCAGAAACACGGGGCCATCGTCCATTGCATCCCTGCGTCGGTGATGACGGTGACGGTTTTGCGGTTGTACAGGTCAACCAACTGGGCTTCGTTCAGATTGTCTATGTCGTGCATCATTAGCCTAAGAAATTCACTTCTAGCCCCATAAAACAATGCGGGAGCAGCTGCTAAATATATAGCATCTATACCCCTGCGAGAACCCGCAGATGCGCCTCCACACTGCGCCCCAACGCACTCAGGTTGTAGCCACCTTCGAGTGAGCTGACGATGCGCCCCTGCGCATGCTTCTTCGCCACCGCGCAGATTTGCTGGGTGATCCAGGTGTAGTCGGCCTCTACCAGGCCTAGCTGGCCCAAGTCGTCTTCACGGTGCGCATCAAAGCCTGCGCTGATGAAAATCATCTGCGGCTTGAAGGCGTCCAGCGCGGGCAGCCAGTGGGTTGTGATCAGCTCGCGGATCGCGTCGCCTTTGGTGTAGGCGGGCACGGGCAGGTTGAGCATGTTCTCAGCCGGGCTGTTGGCACCGCTGCCGGGGTAGAAGGGGTGCTGGAAAATGCCCACCATCAAGGTGCGCGGGTCGCCCGACAAAATATCCTCGGTGCCGTTGCCGTGGTGCACGTCAAAGTCCACTACGGCTACCCGCTCCAAGCCGTGGCGCTCCAGCGCATGTTTGGCGGCAATCGCGATGCTGTTGAACACGCAAAAACCCATGGCGCGGTTGTACATGGCGTGGTGGCCGGGCGGGCGCACGGCGCAAAAGGCGTTTTGCAGTTGGCCGGCCATCACCGCGTTGGTGGCGGCGATGGTGGCACCGGCGGCGCGGCGCACCGCGTTCCAGGTGTGGCGGTTCAGCGAAGTGTCGGGGTCTATCTGCGCGTAGCGGGCAGTGGCCGAGGCTTGCAGCCGCGCGTTGAGCTCACTCACGCTGTCTATCAGGTCAGGGCCATGCGCCAGCGCAATATCTTCCAGCTCGGCCAGCGGTGCGTCGTGGCTTTCCAGCAGGTCCATCATCCCGGTGCCGATCAAGCGGTCGTTGATAGCGTCCAGCCGCTCGGGGCACTCGGGGTGGCCGGGGCCCATTTCATGTTGGCGGCAATCGGTGTGGGTGAAATAGCCTGTAGTCATAAAAAACAAGTGTTTTGGGTTATCGTCAGCGGATGGATACCAATCAAACCAATCAGTTACTTCAAACGCTATTAAAGCAGCTTAACACCGTCATTGTAGGCAAATCCGCACAGGTACAAGACTGCGTAGCATGCTTGCTGGCCGGCGGGCACTTGTTGATCGAAGACGTGCCCGGCGTGGGCAAAACCACGCTGGCCCATGCACTGTCGCGCAGCTTTGGCCTGCAGTTCTCGCGCGTGCAGTTCACCGCCGATCTGATGCCCAGCGACCTGTCTGGCGTGTCGATCTACGAGCGCGGTGCCAACGAGGGCCGTGGCGGCTTCCAGTTCCACCCCGGCCCGATATTTGCCCAAGTGCTGCTGGCCGACGAGATCAACCGCGCCAGCCCCAAAACCCAGTCGGCCCTGCTGGAAGCCATGGAAGAAAAGCAAGTGACGGTAGAGGGTGAGACCCGCGCCCTGCCCCAGCCGTTTTTCGTCATCGCCACGCAAAACCCGCACGACCAGCTAGGCACCTACGCGCTGCCTGAATCGCAGCTGGACCGATTTTTGATGCGCATATCGCTAGGCTACCCCGACCGCGCGGCCGAGCGTACGCTGCTGGCAGGCCACGACCGCCGCGATTTGGTAGACGCGCTGCCCGCCGTGCTGACCCCCGCTGACCTGAAAGCCGTGCAAGCCGCCGTGCAAGCCGTGCACGCCGCCGACCCGCTGCTCAACTACGTGCAAGACCTGATCGCCGCCACCCGTTCGGGCCGCTGGTTTTTGCAGGGCCTGAGCCCGCGCGCAGGCATCGCCCTGGTGCGCGCTGCCAAGGCGCAGGCGCTATTGGCCGGGCGCAACTATGTGGCCCCGGACGACGTGCAAGCCATCCTGCCGCAAACCATCGCCCACCGCATGGTTCCGGTAGCCGATGCCGGGCGCGGTGCGGTGGAGCAGGTGCGGGCGATGGTGCAGTCAGTGGCGCTGCCTTGAGTTTGAGCGCTGCATTGCATTGCTCTGCGGCAGTATTGGCCGTCGGCTTAGTCACAAATACATAGCACACTATCTAAGCAGGCCAGTGGGGTACACAGGGTAACACCAAAAATCTCAAGTCCAGGCAGGGTGTGGATTCAGCTGGCCGCTTTTTGCGCCGTCAGAATCGTCTGAGCCACCAAAGCGTCAGCTCAAATGAATCCACGCGCTATATATTGCGTAGCTGCATCGGTATGTTTTCTCATGGCTAAGGGCTAATTTCACTTTAAAAGTGCTTCAAAATTGCTGTTGTTGAGCGTTTAGGCGCTTCCAGCGGCTTGCGCATGGGCTGGACCGGCTGCACCACTGACAGAATGCCAATATTTAGCTTCTACCCGTGTACCCCACCGTCCTACATAGAAAGAGTGCTACGATTTAGTGAGTAGCCGTGTTTCCATGGTGACTCGACACCCGCCAGTGCCTTAAAATACCATCCAAGCAGCCTGGCTACCCTGGGCTCACCATCTGCAGCCTATGAACCTTGTCCAACCCTCCCCCGCGCTTCTCAAGCTCATGTGCAGCCTGGAGACCAGTTTGCATGCACCCGCAGTGCGCGCGGACAAAGCGCAGCTTGAAAAGCTCTTGCATGCTGATTTTTTTGAGATTGGCCGCTCAGGCACTAGCTACTATCGCAGCGACATCATTGAACAACTACTCAGCCAAAAGAGCCACGGCACAGTGTGGTCGCAAGATTTTGCGCTGTCCATGCCCGCCTACAGCGTGGCCCTGCTGGTCTATAAATCGGCCCAGCTCGGCGCGGATGGCGCACTCAGCCTGCACGCCCAGCGCGCGTCGATGTGGCAATACGATGAACTGGGCTGGCAACTGCGCTTTCACCAAGGCACGCCCACCGTGGCTTTTGCAAAAAACGACACCACCGCAGCCTCAACCCTGTGCGAAGTGTTCTAGCCCAGGTTACCGGTTGCCTTAAAAAACCATTGAATCGTTCTGTGTTTATCGACTGGCTATCCACTTGATCGGAGGCCTTGCATTTGGCCTCAATTACACTACACTACACCAGTGTGCACTACTTCAGTGCAATCAAGAAGTTATGAAAAACATCACCTTAAGCGCCCCCGAGCCTTTGATTGAGGCCGCCCGCAAGCGGGCGGCGGATGAACACACCACGCTGAACGCCGAGTTTCGCAACTGGCTGGAGAGCTATGGACAGCGCAAAAAAGCGGCTGAACGGGCCATGGAGATCCTGGATCGCATTGCCAGCTATACCGGTACCGATGGCCGCAAATTTACCCGGGACGAGATGAATGAGCGCTGATTTTTTGGACTCCAATGTTCTGATTTATCAGTTCGATAGAACAGACCCGCAAAAACGAGCCATCGCGCGCGAGATTGTCGCAAGTGCATTGACAACCCGTTCCGCCATGATCAGCTATCAGGGCGTGCAAGAAACCCTCAATGTACTGACCCGCAAACTACCGATACCCATGCAAGAACTGGATGTGCAGGATGTGCTGAACAACATCCTCATTCCGCTCATGCGCGTCATGCCCAGCGCCGCGTTGTACACCGACGCACTGCGTATTGCCCAGCGATTCAAGTTCAGTTTTTACGACTCCCTCATCGTCGCAGCGGCGGTCAGCGCGGGCTGCAAACGATTGCTGACGGAAGACATGCAACACGGCCAGGTGATAGACGGGCTGCGCATCGTCAACCCGTTTATCTAAGGGGCTGGCGCATGGCTATAGGCTGGGCCCGCAAACGCTTTCGCCAATGGTGGCAAAGCAAGCTGCCGCTGACCGATACCCTTCTGCTCACCCAGCGCAACGTTTACATTTTGCCCACCCGCGCGGGCTGGATGCTGGCTTTGACGCTATTGGTGCTGCTGGTAGCGTCCATCAATTACCAGCTTAACTTAGGTTACCTGCTGACCTTTATGCTCGCCGGTGCAGCGGTAGTAGGCATGCATGTGTGCCACGGCAACCTGCGCGGCCTGACTATGCATTTAATAGCGCCTTCCGCACAATATGCGGGGGCTACTGCCCAGTTTGACATACGCCTGAGCCATGAGCGCAGCGCCGCCCGGCCCAGCATTGGCCTGAGCCTGCTGGACACCAAGCACTGGTCGTGGACAGACGTGCAGGGCCAAGGCAGCGCCGTGGTGCAAGTGGGCTTTACACCGCCCAGGCGCGGCCTGCACCGCCTGCCCGATTTAACCGCCGAGACACGCTTTCCGCTGGGCACCTTTCGGGTATGGACGGTATGGCGGCCCAAAGCCGAGGTGCTGGTCTACCCCGCCCCCGAGGCCCATGCACCGCCCCTGCCGGTGGGCGAGCCACGCGCAGGCGGCGGCGTAGCCACGCAGGCGCAAAACAGTGGCGAGTTTGACGGTGTGCGCGGCTACCGGCGCGGCGACCCGATGAAGCTGGTGGTGTGGAAGAAAGTCGCCCAGGCCGTAGCGCGCGGCAGCGACGAGCTGGTCAGCCGCGACACCCAGCAGGCCCAGCGCTATGAGCTGTGGCTGGACTACAGCGCCTGCGGCCATTTGGACGTAGAGCGCAAGCTCAGCCGCCTCACCGCCTGGGTGCTGGCCGCAGACAAGCTGGGATCGAGCTTTGGCCTGCGCCTGCCGGGGCGCGAGATCAAACCCGCCACGGGTGAGGGGCATAAACGGCAGTGCCTGGAGGCGCTGGCTTTATGCTGAACCACCCATGCTAGACAGATTCAAGCACCTGCCCCGCCATGCCCGCGACACGCTGTTCTTGCTGTGCGTGATTGCCTGGGTAATCGGCCCGCAAGTGGGCCAATTGCCGTGGTGGTGCACCGCGCTGGCTGCGGCTGTGCTGCTATGGCGCGGCAAGCTGGCCTGGGACAGCGCGCCCCTGCCCTCGGTATGGTGGCGCGTCGGCCTGCTGACCGTTACCATCGCGGCCACCTTGGCTACCCACAAAACCTTGCTTGGCCGGGACGCAGGCGTGACCCTCACCGTGGTACTGCTATGCCTTAAAACGCTGGAGCTGCGTGCCCGGCGCGATGCGTTTGTGGTGTTCTTCCTTGGCTTTTTTGCCATGCTGACCAACTTTTTCTTCTCCCAATCCTTGCTTACCGCAGCGGCCATGCTGATCGCGCTGATGGGCCTGCTCACCGCCCTGGTCAACGCCCACATGCAGGTGGGTAAGCCGCCCTTGGTGCAGTCGGCCACTGTGGCGGCCAAAATGGTGCTGCTGGGCGCGCCGATCATGGTCGTTCTGTTCATGCTGTTCCCGCGCCTGGCACCGCTGTGGGGCATCCCCAGCGACGGCATGACCGGGCGCAGCGGTTTGTCGGGCAGCATGCAAGTCGGCACCATTGCCTCGCTGGCGCTGGACGACTCGATCGCCATGCGCATCAAGTTTCAGGGTGCGCCGCCTGCGCAGAGCGATATGTACTTTCGCGGGCCGGTGTTTTCCCTCTTCAATGGCAAAGACTGGCTGCCCAGTAGCTCCCAGTTTTCCAGCCGTTTTGTAGTACCCAGTAATCTGCAAACCCTCAGCACGCCCCTCAAATACCAGGTCACGCTAGAGCAAAACAATCGCCCCTGGATTTTTGTGCTGGACGCCGCCAGTGACAAGCCCGCCGTGCCCGGCCACGACCTGATAATGACCAACGACCTGCTATGGCTGAGCAACAAACCCGTCACCGACCTGCTGCGTTACAGCGCGCAAAGCAGCGTGGATTTTCGCCATGGGCCCACCAAAGCAGTGCTGGGCTTGCAAGACTTTATTGACCTGCCCGCCAGCTTTAACCCCCGCACCTTGCAGCTGGCCGCCGACATCCGCCGCGACCCACGCTTTGCCCAGGCCGACGCCAGCGTGCTGGTGCCCGAGGTGATGCGCCGCCTGCGCACCGGTGGCTACACCTACACGCTAGAGCCCGGCTTGTACGGCCGCAATACGGCAGACGAGTTTTGGTTCGATAAAAAAGAAGGCTTTTGCGAGCACATCGCCTCCAGCTTCGTCATCCTCATGCGTGCGCTGGACATACCCTCGCGCATCGTGACGGGCTACCAGGGCGGCGAGCTCAATACCGTAGACGGTTTTTGGACCATCCGCCAAAGCGATGCCCACGCCTGGACCGAGGTGTGGCAGCCTGGGCAAGGTTGGCTGCGGGTAGATCCCACCAGCGCGGTGTCGCCAGGGCGTATTGGCCAATTGCAGCGCTTGGCAGCGCCCCAAAGCGTGGTAGCCAGCGCTTTTGGCACCGTGCTCAGTCCGTCCGTCACGGCGCAACTGCGAGCAGCCTGGGAGGCGGTCAACAACAGCTGGAACCAATGGGTGCTGAATTACAGCCAAAGCAAGCAACTCGACCTGCTGAAAAACATCGGCTTTAGCTCCCCCAGCTGGCAAGATTTAAGCTACGTGCTGATCGGCATCATCGTTAGCGTGAGCTTGATCGGTGCTGCGTGGACGCTGTACACCCGCCACCAGCACGACCCGTGGCTGCGCCTGCTGCACGCCGCACGCAAAAGTCTGAGCAAGGCAGGTATTGCTAGCGACGATGCCACCCCGCCGCGCGAGCTGGCCCAGCGCGCCCGCGCCCACTGGGGGGCCACACACGCAGACGCTGCGCAGGCTCTGCACGACTGGCTGCTGCGCCTGGAAACCTTGCGTTACGCGCCCCCCAGCAGCCAAGCCGCCACATTGGCTACACTGCGTGCACAATTTGCCCAACTGCCTGCACTGCCCTTACCTGCCAAGTAAGCTGCCAAGTAAGCTACCAAGTAACCCGCCAAGTAATTTTCCAGTGACTCTGTTTTTCCCCGTGAACCGACTAATTCCATCCTTGACGCGCTCTTTGCACCGCCAAGCAGCCCCACTCTCTGCACTACTCTGTGCGCCAATCTCTGCGCTGCTTCCCGCTCTATTTTTAATAGCTGCTTGCGCAATACCTCCCTTGGCCCATGCCAAAAAACCGGTCAAAAAGGTAGCGAGTACCAGCGTCAGTCGCGCCCAGCCGGTAGGCGATGCCTACGCCAGCCGCGAGGAAGCCATGCAGTTTGCCGACGACTTGGCCGAGCGGCGCAACCTGGACCGTGAATGGGTGCGCCAGGCCATTGGCCAGTCCCACTTTATCCCCAGCGTGCAGCGCCTCATGCGCCCGGCCACCACCACGTTTGTGAAAAACTGGCGCGTGTACCGCAGCCGCTTTATCGACCCCGTGCGCATACAAGCCGGGGTGCGCTTTTGGCGTGAGAATGCCGACACCCTGGCCCGTGCGGAACTTGAGTTTGGCGTACCCGCCGAGATCATCGTCGGCATCATTGGGGTAGAAACCATCTACGGCCGCGACATGGGCACCTTCCGCGTCATCGACGCACTGTCCACCCTGGCCTTTGACTTTCCCAAAACCGAGAAGCGCGACCGCACCCAGTTTTTTAAAGATGAGCTGGAGCAACTGCTCACCCTGGCCAACCGCAGCAACATCGACCCCTTGAGCCTGCGCGGCAGCTACGCCGGTGCCATGGGCCTGGGCCAGTTCATGCCCAGCAGCTGGACCAAATACGCCATCGACTTTGACGGCGACAGCAAGATAGACCTGTTCAACAGCCCGGCAGACGCTATAGGTTCGGTAGCAAACTACTTCAAGTCCTTCAACTGGAAACCCGGCCTGCCCACGCACTACCCGGTCAGTTTTGACCCAGCGCGCCTGGACAAAGACACCCTGCTCGGCCCCGACATCCTGCCCTCCTTCACGGTCGAGCGCTTTACCGAGCTGGGCGCTGTGCTGCAAGGCGATGCCCTTTCGCACCCCGGCCCATTGGCCTTGGTAGAGCTACAGAACGGCAGTGACGGCGCGCCGCAGTACATCGCCGGCACCGACAATTTCTACGCCATCACCCGCT
>JAYVGI010000258.1:0-30452 GCA_043772355.1 Polaromonas sp. | reverse complement strand
CCGTGGCGCTCCAGGCAGCACATTCACGGTTTTTGGCAGGCCCTCAAGCCGCCAGAGGCATCGACATGCTCCCAACCGCGCCGTGCGACAAAATATGGGTGTTTGCCGGTGTACCCCGCTGGCCTGCTTAGACGACAAGAGTATTGAAAGCACCCGTCAGCCCCCCGCAGCACTTCTCCAAGCCTTGGTGGCCGCTGCCGCATCACCGCGATTCTCAGCCAGCAAGGCCAGCGCGCGCCATGCAGACCGTTTAAGCGGCTCGTCTTTCAAATCTTCCGTCGCGAGAGTCAATAGTTGCTGGGCTTTGCCCCACAGCTCGCGCTTCATGCAGGCCATGCCGGCCAGGTATTGCAGGCGGCCGTCGCGGGGGAGCTGGCGTTGGGCGGCTTCTATCTTGCCCAGCCAGGCGGTATCGATGGTCTCGAAGGTGGCTTCCAGGGCCTGCACCAAACGGCTTTGGGCACCGTCACCCAGGCTGGGGTAGTGGTCCCACGCGGTTCGCAGCCACTGCCGGGCGCGCTCTTGCTGGGCGCTGGCATCCGGCGTGTTGGCAGATACATTGACCAAGCGCAGGGCGGCGTGGGTGGCTACCTCGGGCTGCGCGCGCTCAGAGGCCGTCAGGCTGTCCCAGGCGCGCATGAGCTGATGGGCGTCATGTGCGTCAGTCAGGGTGTAGGTGGCCAGGCTGCGCACCATGCTTTGCGCGGCGGTGGCCGAGAATGCGCCGTGCTTGGCCAACAAACGGGCGGTGTCGAGCGCGTCGGCATTGCGGCGGGCTTGGCGGGCGGCGCGCAGCTTCAGGCGCAGGGCTAAAGTACGGCGCTGCGTGCCTTGCGGCAAGGTGGCCAGACGCGTCAGGGCGGCTGCGGGGTCGCGGTCGTCCAGCGCCCAGCGGGCAGCGCGCAAATGCACGCCCTCGCGGATGTGGACGGCGCTTTTGGGCAGTTCTACGGCCAGCGCGGCTTGCACCTGCACATCGCGCACTGCGGGGTCTTGCAGGGACTGGGCGGCCTCGGCGGCTACCAAGTGGGCCATGGCTTTGACGTGCAGGCTTTGCGGTACGGCGCTGCCCAGGGAGGCGGCGTGCTGGGCGGAGGTTTCGGCCAGCTTGCGGGCGCGGCTAAAGCGCCCGGCCAGCAGGTGGGCAATCGCATCGTGCAGCTCGGTGTGCATGGCGCGCTCGCGTTGGGTAGCGCGCCATGCCTTGGCACGCGAGGGCAGCTCAATCAAGGCGGCGATAGCGCGCAGCGCCAAATGCAGCAGTACGAAGACGGCCAACAACAACAGCAACACCAGGTTAAGCGAGATGTCCACTCGATGCGGAGGCCAAAACAAGGTGACTGTGCCATCGGGTTGCGACGCAAACAAAGCTATGCCGACCGCTGCGGCAAAAATTGCTAAAAACCACAAAGCGGCGCGCATGGGTGTTGGCTCTGTTTGCTGCTAGCGGCCAGCGGCTGCGGTAGTGAGTGCGGCCAGAGTGTCGTCAATGCGCGGCAGCTCGATGATTTTGACTTGCAACTGCAACAGCGCCAACACCGCTTGCGCCTGCTGGGTGCTGCGGGCATTGCCATCAAAGTAGCGTGTGAGCGTGACAGAGGCCTGCTCCAGATCGGCGCGGCTGGCATCGACCTGGCGGGCCAACAGGCCCAGACGGGCATTCAAAATCTTAAGCTTTAAATTTTCGCGTGCAAAAAAGCTTTGCTCAGGCGACAGCAGCGCGGCCTCGGGCAGGTCAATGCGGCTCACCCGCACCAAGCCGCGTGCCTCGTCGCGCACGGCACCGGCAATGTTTTGCAGCCATTGAGGCCAGGGAGTTAAAGCGTTGGTGGCTGCACTGACGGTTGCGGAACTGACTCCACTGGCGCTGCTGGCACCACTGGCACCATTGGCGACTTTGTTTGCAGATTTTGTGGCCGGTTTGTTGGCTATAGCGGCTTTGACTGCAGCGTTGTTAGCAGGCTGCGCCACCGCATTGGCCAGCGGCAAGTCGTCCACCATACGAATAAGTTCGTCCAGCTTGACCAGCAGGCCAGGCGTATCGGCCAAGGGAGCCGCTTTGATGCGTTCGATGTCCTTGCTGATGGCGCGCACCAAGGGGTTCAGGCGCGGCTGGGCGGCGCGGGCGATGCGCTGTTCGGCGCTGCGCAAAGCGGCCAGCAGGGGCTCTACGCTGCCGGTCAGGCTAGCCTGCTGCTGCGCCAGGCGCAGGGCAGACTCAATGTCTACCACCAGGTTTTCATCGCGCGAACGGGACAGGCTTTTCATCAGCTCTTCCAGTTGCGTGCGCTGCAAAGCCACCTCGCTGACCTTGGCCTCCAAGACGGTTTGGCGCGACAAGGTTTCGCGCACCGCATCTTGCGCAGATTTGGCCAAAGTTTTGGCTTCTATGGACACGGCGTTGGCATCTGCGCTTTGCCGGGCCAAGGTTTCTTGAATATGCCCCAGTTTCATCCACAACATGCCGCTAGCCAGCAAGGATATTGCGCAAACAGCTATCAAAAAAATAGTTACCTTCGGCAGCCCGGCGCGCACTACCGCTTGCGCAGCAGGGGCTGCGGCGGCGGGTTCGACGGGGCTGACAGGTTCGGTCATGGTAGAGATTTTATAGACCGCACTACATCTTCCATAGTGGGGCGTGACGTGCAAACAACAGCAAAACCCTTGGCGCGTGCCGCTTGGGCTATGCGCTCGTGGGTGGCTATGCAGCGGGCATGCTGCCAGCCACCTTCGATCACCGGTAAATGCGTAAGCGCCTGTGAGCTGCTAAAGACCCACACGCTGGCATCCACAGCGGCCTGCTGCGCCCAGGCTAGCTGGGCAGCACTGAAGCGCGGGACGCGGCGTTCGTACACGGCGGCACACTCTACCGCGCCGCCCGCTGCGCGCACTTGGCTTGCCAGCCAGTCACGGCTGGCGCTGGGGGTGCCCACGTCGGTGCCGCGCAGGATCAATACGGTACGACCAGGCTTGATTTGCCCAGCCACACGTTGCCACAGGGCCTCGCTGTCCCATTGGGCTGCGTGTGCGTCGGGTGCGTCAATGCGGTCCATCGGCACGCCGTGCACCCGTAACGCGGCCACCGTGCCAGGGCCGGTAGCCCAGTGCCTCAGGATCGTACTGCTCACTACGCTACTGATAGCAACTTCGGCAATATTCTCCATGGCTAACACCTGATTTGATTTAAAAAAGAAAGCTACCGCATTGGCGCTGACCCACATACACACATCAGCCTGTGCAGCACGTACTTGCAGTGCCTGGCGCTCTACATCGCTTAAGGCGTCGGCTATGTCTATTAGTGGAAAACTGTGCGCCGAAATGCCTTGCGCGCTGAACCCTGCTACCCATTGCGCGGCCTGACCGGCCGGGCGGGTGACGATGGCGCGCAGCGGCGGGGCCATCGCCATTTACGCCGCAGCCGCCTTGAGCCGCGCAGCCACCTGCGCGCCCAGAGTGCGGGCTTGGTCTGCATGCGTTACCGCTGCATCGCCCAGCGCGCGAACCAGCGCTTTAGCACCCTCTGGGTCGCCATAGGCGGCGCGCAAGTGCAGTTGCGCACCCTGCCACACCGCAAAGGCGGCCAGCGGCATGGAGCAGCTACCGCCCATAGATCGGCTCACCTCGCGCTCTGCGCTCACTGCCGTCCAGGTGGGTGCGTGGGCCAGCGGTGCCAAGGCTGCTACCAAATCGTCGCGTCCGCTGCAAATCTCGATGCCCAGTGCGCCCTGTCCTGCTGCGGGCAACATTTGCTCAGGCTCAAAAGTCTGGGCGATGCGCTGGCCTAGACCTAACCGTTTGAGTCCTGCTGCTGCCAGAACAATAGCGGCGTACTGGCCATCGTCGAGCTTGCGCAGGCGGGTGTCCAGGTTGCCACGCAGGGGTTCGATCTTCAAGTCTGGTCGCAGGGTGTGCAGCAGCACCACCCGGCGCAGGCTGGAGGTGCCCACTACCGCGCCGTGGGGCAAGGCATCCAGCGAGGCGTAATGGGGCGACACCAGTGCATCGCGCGGGTCTTCGCGCTCCATCACGCAGGCCAGTGCAAAACCCTCAGGCATCTCCATGGGCACGTCTTTCAGGCTGTGCACGGCAATGTCGGCACGGCCATCGAATAGCGCGGTCTCCAGCTCTTTCACAAACAGGCCTTTGCCGCCCACTTTGCTTAAACTGCGGTCCAAAATTTGGTCGCCTTGGGTGGTCATGGGCAGCAGGCTCACCGTGTGGCCCAGGGCCTGCAAACGCGCTTGCACATGCTCGGCCTGCCACATGGCCAGGCGGCTTTCGCGGGTGGCGATCGTGATCTTCAAAAAACTCGTAACCATGGACTCGTAACCAATCTGTAATCATGACTCTGTCGCCAATGCTAGCATGTAGGCTGTCTGTGGCGCCCCCTACAGCGCCCAAAACCGTGCTCAAGACCATGCCTAAAACTACTGCTGTCACCTACCCGCCGTCCGCCATCGTCAGCAAAAAAGACAAAGAGCGGCCCCTATTGGACGATATTCGCCTGCTAGGGCGGATTTTGGGCGACGTGATACGCGAGCAAGACGGCTCGCCTGCGTATGAGCTGGTGGAGCAGATTCGCAAACTCAGCGTAGCCTTTCGCCGCGATGCCGACGAGGCTGCGCAAGAGGGCCTGAAAAAGCTGCTCAAGTCGCTCTCCAACGAGCAAACCGTGAGCGTGATCCGCGCGTTTACCTACTTTAGCCACCTGGCCAACCTGGCCGAAGACCGCCACCATATCCGCCGCCGCACGGTGCACGAGCAGCGTGGCGACGTGCAAGACGGCAGCCTGGACGCAGCCTTCGCCCGCTTGCGCGCCAGCGGCCACACCACCAAAGGCATTGCCAAAACCTTGTCTCAGGCCTTTATATCCCCCGTGCTCACGGCCCACCCCACCGAGGTACAGCGCAAAAGCATTTTGGATGCCGAGCGCGCCATAGCCCAGATACTGACTGCGCGGGATGCTAGCGATTTGCTACCGCGCGAAAAGCTCCAGCTGGACGTGCAACTGCGCGCCCGCGTCACCCAGCTATGGCAAACGCGCTTGCTGCGCTACACCAAGCTCACGGTGGCGGACGAGATTGAAAACGCGCTGAGCTACTACGAAGCCACCTTTTTGCGCGAAATACCCAAGCTCTACGCCGATGTAGAAGAGCGTGTAGGCAAGGTAGACGAAGCCTTCTTTCGCATGGGCAACTGGATCGGCGGCGACCGCGACGGCAACCCCAATGTGACTGCCGCCACGCTGAACCACGCCCTCAAACGCCAAGCCGAAGTGGTGCTGCGCTTTTATTTGACCGAGGTGCACCACTTGGGCGCAGAGTTGTCTGTGTCATTGATGCTGGTAGGCGTAAGCGAAGGCATGCAGCAGCTGGCTGACCGCAGCCCCGATGTGAATGAGCACCGCCTGGACGAGCCTTACCGCCGCGCATTGATTGGCGTCTACGCGCGGCTGGCTGCCACACTGCATGAGCTCACGGGCACCGAAGCCGCGCGCCATGCCGTAGCACCGCAAAATGCGTATGCCCATGCTGAAGAATTTCTGGCCGATCTGCGCACCATCGAGGCCTCGCTACTTGCCACCAACGGTGAGCACTTGGTAGGCATGCGCCTGACCGGCTTGATCCGCGCCGTGCAGGTGTTTGGTTTTCACCTGGCTACGGTGGACCTGCGCCAAAGCTCGGACAAGCATGAAGAAGTGATAGCCGAGCTGTTGGCCACCGCGCGCATTGAGAATAAGTACGCTGCATTAGACGAAGCAGCCAAGCGCAGCCTGCTCTTGGGCCTGCTGAACGATACGCGCCCCCTGCGCGTAGTGGGCGCTATCTACAGCGCCCATGCACAAAGCGAGCTGTCCATTTTTGAAGCCGCCCGCACCGCCCGCCAGCGCTTTGGCAAAGCCGCCATCTTGCACTACATCATCAGCCACACCGAGAGCGTGAGCGATCTGCTGGAAGTGCTGCTTCTGCAAAAAGAAGTGGGCTTGATGCACGGCACGCTGGACGATGCCGCCACGGCCCAACTCATCGTGGTGCCGCTATTCGAAACCATCGAAGACCTGCGCAATGCCGCGCCCATCATGCGCGAGTTCTACGCATTGAGCGGCATCGCCGACATGGTGCGCCGCTCCGCCTCAGAAGGCGCACTCCACCACAGCCCCGAGCAAGACATCATGCTGGGCTACAGCGACAGCAACAAAGACGGCGGCATCTTCACCAGCAACTGGGAGCTGTACCGCGCCGAGATCGCGCTGGTTGCGTTGTTTGATGAACTCAAGGCTTCTCATGGAATCACCCTGCGTATGTTCCATGGCCGTGGCGGCACAGTAGGCCGGGGCGGCGGCCCCAGCTACCAGGCCATCCTGGCCCAGCCCCCGGGCACCGTGCGCGGGCAGATTCGCGTCACCGAGCAAGGCGAAGTGATTGCCTCCAAATACGCCAACCCCGAGATCGGCCGACGAAACCTGGAAACCCTGGTGGCCGCCACCTTGGAGGCCACCCTGCTCACGCCCACCAAGCCCGCACCGCAAAGCTTCCTGGACGCCGCAACTGAACTGAGCCAGCTCAGCATGCAGGCCTACCGCAAGCTGGTGTACGAAACCCCCGGCTTCACAGACTATTTCTTCGCCGCCACACCCATCCGCGAGATCGCAGGCCTGAACATTGGCTCGCGCCCCGCATCGCGCAAACCCAGCCAGCGCATAGAAGACCTGCGTGCTATCCCTTGGGGTTTCAGCTGGGGCCAATGCCGCTTGACGCTACCCGGTTGGTACGGTTTTGGCAGCGCAGTGGAGCAGTTCATTGCGCAAAACGGCAAGCAGTCCACAGAAGACAAACGCAAGCTGCTACAAAAAATGCAGCGCGATTGGCCCTTCTTTAAAACCTTGCTGAGCAATATGGACATGGTGATTGCCAAAAGCGACCTGGCCTTAGCGTCCCGCTATGCCGAGCTGGTGCAGGATGCCAAGCTGCGCAAAAGAATCCTCGCCGACATCGAAGCTGAATGGCACCGTACTGCCAAAGCCCTGGCTTTCATCACCGGCGAAAAAAGCCGCCTGGCCAACAACCCGTCACTTGCGCGAAGCATCCAACACCGCTTCCCCTACATCGACCCCTTGCACCATTTGCAAGTTGAATTGATCCGGCGTTTTCGCGCCGGCAAAACCGTGCAAGACCGCGACGAGCGCGTGCAGCGCGGTATCCACATCAGCATCAACGGCATTGCAGCGGGGCTGCGCAATACGGGCTGATAGCGCGCTGATTGCCGATTGCACTACCTGTACTTTTTGCGCTAACATTCAGGTGCCTCTACAGAAAATACTGAGCAATCTATGCGCATCGTCGGCCATCACCATCGCAGTGAACTGGAATTTGTGCCAGAGCGTGCGCTTTTGCGCGCTCTTGATTGGCGCGCATCGGACAACGCAGGTACGCTGGCGCACCCCCGGGGCATCTTTCGCGGTACGTCAAGCTACTTTGATGGGCTGGATGCACAGCGCGCGCTGGCTCAGGCTCGGCTACTGAACCAACCTGCGGACGCATCCGTTAAAAGCACGCCATGACAGCGCCTCTCCCGCCACGCGATCACAGTGCAGCCTTGCTCCACCTACTGAAACGATTTCAGGAAGAGGGCGTGCGATATGTGTTGGTAGGCGGCCAAGCGGTGCGACTCAATGGATTTTTACGCAACACCGAAGACATTGACATCCTGCTGCCGCACTCTGTAGACAATGGCCGGCGCGTTATCCGTGCACTGAGCTTTTTACCCAGTGCGATTGACTTGGATGCGCAATGGTTTGCCTCCAGCACAAAAGAGCCTGAGAATATTCGCGTAGCAGACGAGCTACTGATTGATTTGCTGTTTGCGGCCAATGGAGAGACTTTTGACAGTTTGCAGGCTCACATCAAAATCTTGCAAGTGGATGGCACGTCCATCCAAACTCTGGATATTGATGGCTTGCTCAAAACTAAAACTGACTATCGGGAAAAAGATATTTTGGACAAGCAAGCGCTACGCAAATTGAAGGCACAGCTTTAATGTACACCCGTGACTACCGCCCTCACCCCTGCCCTCTCCCGCATGCGGGAGAGGGCGTAGGGCACGCTATATCTTGAACGACTCCAGCGACTCGGGCGCAAACAACTCGTCCACCGTGAGCAGGCGCTTGGACAGGCCTTGCTCCAGGTGGTAGCGGGTAAAGGTCTCCAGCACATGGCGGTTTTTGTCCAGGCCGTAGGACCACCAGTCACTGCCCATCTCGCGCATAGTCTCATCAATGTGGTCGTTCAACCAAGGCAGCATGGCTTTGAGGGCTGCGGTCTCTTTCAGATCTTCGTAGGTGCGGCGCTGGGCTTCGATGAAGGCTTTGGTCAATGACTGGGCGATCCAGCGGTTGGCCTCGTACACGTCGCGGCGCATCACCACTGTGTGCATGATGGGGAAAATTTTGGTTTGGCGATAGTAGGCGCGCTCAATCTCGCCGTAGTTCTCAAACAGGCGCTTGACTTTGCCATCGCCCTTTAAAAAGCTCGACGGCATGCGCGCGGTGTACAACGCGTCCAGCTCGCCGGTGTGCAGCATCTGCGTGAGGGTTTGATCCGGGCCGATGGGGCTGACTTTGATGTTGGGTGGCAGGTCGAGTATGAGTTTTTCGATGCGGCCAGTCTCTTCTTCACCGCCATAGAGGTAGGGCTGCGCGTCCACTGGCACGCCGTAATGGTCGCTCAAAATACCGCGAATCCACACGGGGGCGGTCATTTGGTACTCGGGGCTGGCGATGCGCTTGCCGATCAGGTCTTTGGGCTCTTTGATGCCCGAGTTGGCGTTGATGTAAATACAGGAATGGCGGAAAAAACGGGACGGGAAAATGGGCAGCGCGATGAAGGGTTTATCTGGGCGATTCAGGCTGACGCAGTAGGATGACAGCGACATTTCGCAGACATCAAACTCACGAAAGCGCGCTTGGCGGAAGAAGGTTTCTTCGACGGGCAGGTTCAGGTAGTTCAGGTCAATACCGTCGGGCTGCACGCTGCCATCCATCAGGGCGCGGGTGCGGTCGTAGTTCCAGCAGGCAAAGCTTAGGCGTAGTTTGGACATACTTTTCTCTTAATGTTATTCTGCTGCTTATTCTTGTTTGATACCAGCGGTGGTCAGGGCTTTGCCAAAACGCTCGTTTTCGGAGGCAATGGCTTTCACATAATCCGCAGGCGAGCTGCCCACCACGTCCATGCCGCCGTTGCCCATATGGCTGACGAAGTCGGGCAGTTTGGCGATCAAGCCCGCTTCGGTGCTGATGCGGTTTATGATGACCACTGGCGTTGCGCGCCCAGCCAGGATACCGACCGTGGGCGCAAAGTCAAAACCAGACACCAGTTCGCTCAGTGCGGGCAAGTCAGCCGCCAACGGTGAGCGCTGTGCAGAATTCACCGCCAAGAGCTTGAGCTGTCCGGATTTGACAAAGCCCGCCAGCGAAGGCATGGCCGAGAACACCAGCTGCACCTGGCCACCCACCAAGGCAGGGATGGACTGCGCGGTACCACGGAAGGGTACATGCTTGATGTCCAGGCCCAGTGCATGGTTCATGGCTTCGTGGCACAGATGGTGGGTGCTGCCCACACCCGATGTGCCGTAGTTGAGCACGCCGGGTTTGGCCTTGGCCAAGGCAATCAGTTCTTGCAGTGTGTTCACACCCAGGCTGGGACTCACCGCTAAAAACAGCGGTGCGCGCGCCAGCAAAGACACGGGGATAAAGTCTTTGTTGGGGTCATAGCTCAGGGTTTTATAGATACGTGGATTGACTGAGAACATCGAGCCATCAGTGACTAAAAAGGTGTAGCCGTCCGCCGGACTACCCGTCACGGTTTGGGCCGCCACCAAGCCATTGGCACCGGGCTTGTTGTCTACCACCACGCTTTGGCCTAGCTTGGCCGTCAGGCGCTGGGCGTACAGGCGCGCCACCGTGTCGGGCAAGCCACCCGCGTTATAGGGCACCACCAGTTTGATGCTTCGGCTGGGGTAGTCGGCCTGCGCCCAAGCCCCCATGGGGGCGAGCAATGAGGCTGCGGTCATAGTGCCAGCGGCTTGCATAAATTCACGGCGTTGCATAAAAAACTCCTGTGTTCAATCGTGATGGATAAACTGTTGCGCTTAAACCGTTGCGGCCTGCCCGGCGGGTGCTGCCAAATTTGCTGCGGCTGCTGGTACACCCAGCGTGCGCCAGTCAGTTGTCTTAGGCACCACACCCTCAAATGATCGCACGCCTTGCTCATAGCGGGCATACGCATGTTCCCCAATGACGTTGCCGGTTTTCGCCACCTCATGCGCGGCGGCCAGCATGATGCGGCGAAACTCCACAATGGCCTGATCACTTGCACCCAGCCTGTCATGCGTGCGGTCGGCAATGGGCCCCATGGTCTCCCACATGGCGATGTCCTGGTTAGGAATGCCGCGTATGCCCGTAAAACTGCCTATTTTCATGCTGGCGCGGTCTTGCAGATAGCGGTTGGACAGCATGCGCACTTTATTGAAGGCTTTGTCCACATCGATACCCACCTGCGCGGCGCAGAACTTGCGCCACTCTTCGCTGTCAATGCCGCCCGTGCCATCAGCCGTCCAGGCGATAAAGTGGAACATGGTGTGGGTGTCGTCGATGGGCACATTGATATTGGCCACGTTGTACAGGTTGTTGGGCGGGATCAGCACCGTGCTGGGTGCGACAAACACGGAGATGCGCACATAGTCGTTGGTTGCGGCATTCGTGATGGGCCTGCGGATGGCGGCGTATTTAAAGCCGTAGTCGGTGGGCTGTACGGAGAATTTCGGTGCCCTGTCGGTGCTGGGGCGTAGCCACACCTGGGCGGTGGCTTTGGCGCTGTCTACCTTGGCGGGGGTCATGTCGGTGCTGTGCAAGCTGGAGCTATGGGCCGAGTCAATTGCGCCCTCCAGTATCTGCGCCCAGTTGCAGTCAATGGCAATTTTGGCCACGCTGACCTTGCTGTGCGCATGCGGTGCCCAGGCAGGTGGCGTGAAGGCGGGCACTGAGTGGCCCGAGCCTAAGCGTACGCCCATGTACACCCATACAAAACCAGCATGCTCGTGCGTGGCATAGGCCTTGTGCCGTACCTTGGGGCTGCCGTCGTCATGGCTGCACGCCCCGGCAGGCTCACTGGGCATCTCGATCACATCGCCCAGCACATTGACCTTCCAGCCGTGGTACAGACAGCGCAGGCCACAGTCTTCGTTGCGGCCAAATTGCAGGGAGGCGCGGCGGTGCGGACAGTAGCGGTCCATCACGCCTACCGCGCCCTCGCTGTCGCGCCAGGCCACCAGGTCTTCGCCCAGCAGGCGGATGGGCACGGGGTCACAGTCCGACGTAGGGATTTCTTCACTCAGGCAAGCGGGCAGCCAGTGTCTGCGCATGATCTGGCCCATAGGTGCGTCGCCTTCCACACGGCAGAGCAATTGGTTTTCTTCAGGGGTGAGCATGGGTAGCCTTTCTTTTTTTGAGAGA
This sequence comes from Polaromonas sp., assembly GCA_043772355.1. Taxonomy (GTDB): domain Bacteria; phylum Pseudomonadota; class Gammaproteobacteria; order Burkholderiales; family Burkholderiaceae_C; genus JAAFIP01. Next base: position 18,943 of record JAYVGI010000258.1, on the reverse strand, counting down.
AAGATTGCAAATTTATTCTTAGTCAACTAAGATAATGGAAGTTTAACGCATTTTCTACCCATGCAAAATACAGACCTTCCGCAATCCGAATGGATGGCACTGCAAGTCAAGCACAAAGCAGAAATTGCCCAAGGCATTTTTGCGTTTGAACTGGCCCGTGCTGCGGGTAGCGAGCTGCCCGCGTTTGACGCAGGCTCGCACATCACGGTGCAAACACCCAGTGGCGCGCGGCGTAACTACTCGCTGCATAACGCGCCGGGTGAGACGCATCGCTATTGCATTGCCGTCAAACGCGATGCGGCGGGGCGGGGCGGCTCTGTCAGCATGGCCGACAGCCTGCAGGAAGGCCAAACCCTGCAAGTGCGCGCGCCTGAAAACGCCTTTGCCCTGCACCCGCGTGCCAGGCATTTTTTGTTTATCGCGGGTGGCATAGGCATCACCCCCATCATGGCCATGGTGCAGCAGGTGCTGGCCATGCCAGATGCCAAATTTAAACTGGTGTATTGCACGCGCGACGCAGCCAGCACGGCGTTTTTGGCGCAGCTGCAAGGTGCAGACTACGCAGGTAAAGTGACGGTTCGCCACGACCATGGCGATATTGGTCAAGCATTTGATTTTTGGCCGCTGCTAGAGAAACCCCAAAGCGGCACCCACATCTACTGCTGCGGCCCACGCGGCCTGATGGACGCGGTGAAAGACATGAGCGGCCATTGGCCTTTTGGCACAGTGCATTTTGAAAGTTTTGGTGTGGACAGCACACTGCGGCAAAGCAACCAGGCTTTTGATGTGGTGTTGGCCCGTACTGGGCAATCCATCCAGGTTGGCAAAGACAGCAGCATTTTGGAAGCCTTGCGCGCGCAAGGTATCGCCGTGCGCAGCAGTTGCGAAAGCGGCACCTGCGGTTCGTGCAAAACCGCCTTGGTCAGTGGCGTGTGTGAGCACCGCGACTATGTGCTGGGCGATGACGAAAAGAGTAGCCACATCATGGTCTGCGTCTCGCGGGCAGCGGCAGGCTCGCACTTGGTGCTGGGGCTATGAGCCAGCGCATGGAAAAACTGCCCAACGCCCTGGGCATCGGTGTCGTCGGCCTGGGCCGTGCTTTTACGCTGATGTTGCCCACCTTTGAACTGGACGCCCGCGTGCAACTGGTAGCGGCTACCGACCCGATAGAGGCAGCGCGTGCGCAATTTGAGTGCGACTTTGATCGCCCTACGTTTGCAGACATCGAACAGCTCTGCCAAGACCCCGCTGTAGAGCTGGTGTACATCGCCTCGCCACACCAGTTCCATGCCGAGCATGTGCGCATCGCCGCGCAGTATGGCAAACATGTGTTGCTGGAAAAGCCCATGGCCATCACTATGGCCCAATGCAGCGCGATGGTGCAGGCGATGCAGCAGGCAGGCAAAACGCTGATCGTAGGACACAGCCATAGCTTTAACGCGCCGGTGTTGCATGCACGCAAGCTGATAGACCGTGGGGAAATAGGCACGGTGCAGATGATCCACGCCCTACAGTTCACCGACTTTTTATACCGCGCTCGCCGTCCCGAAGAGCTGTGCACTGAGGATGGTGGCGGCGTGGTGCACAGCCAGGCCGCGCACCAGATGGATGTGGTGCGCCTGCTGGGCGCTGGCCTGGTGCGCAGCCTGCGCGCCCATACCCAAGCTTGGGATGCCGTGCGCCCCACCGAGGGCGCTTACAACGCGCTGATGCAGTTTGAAGATGGCTGTGTGGCCAACCTGTGCTACAGCGGCTACGGCCACTTTGACAGCGATGTGCTGATGGGCCACATGGGCGAGCTGGGTACCGCTAAAAACCCTGCCAACTACGGCGCAGCCCGGGCCAAGCTGGCCACTTGGGCCGATGCCGAACAAGAAGCCCAAGCCAAAGCGCAGCGCAACTACGGCGCCAGCAGCTTTGCCGCTGCGCCTACTGCCGCCGCGCACCAACACTTTGGCCAAGTCATCGTCTGCGGCACGCGTGGCGACCTGCGCCTGATGCCCGATGGCGTGTGGTTGCATGGTGACACTGCGCAGCGTTTTGATGCCCTGCCCGCACCCGATGTGCCGCGCCGCGAAGTAGTCGACGAGGTATGGGCTGCGTTGCGCGAAGGTCAAGCCGCCCTGCACCACGGTGCTTGGGCCATGGCCACCACCGAGGCCTGCCTGGCCCTGCTGCAATCCTCCCAGGAACAGCGCGACATACGGCTACAACATCAAGTTGCTTGGGGTAGGTAAAGTATGGCGTCAAAAATAAAAAAACTGGGATCAGGCGAGGTAGCACCCAAGACCCGTACACCCCGCAGTGCGGGCACAACAGCGCCCGCCAAACTACGCAACCAGGATGCACAAACCATTTTGCAGCACTGGCGCGAGGCAGTGCCCAATGACCGCTTGGCACATTTGGTCAAGGATGCAGCGCGGGCCTTTGTACGCGCACTGCAACTGCGCTTGGCGGCGCATGCGGTGCCCTTTGGCCACTGGACGTTTTTGCGCATCTTGTGGACGCAAGACGGCCTGACGCAAAAGCAACTGAGCGACCAAGCTGGGGTGATGGAGCCCACCACTTTTACGGCCGTCAAAGCCATGGAGGCCAGCGGCTGGATAGAGCGCAGGCAGATGCCGGGTAACCGCAAAAACATGCACGTCTACCTGACCCTCGATGGGCGCAAACTGCAAGCCAAATTAGTGCCCCTGGCGCAGGATACCAACCAGGTGGGCGTAGCGGGTGTCAGCCCTGCTGACATAGCCGCCACCCGTCGCACCCTGCTGGCGATCATCGCCAACTTGGCGGCTGAGAATGGTGCTGCGGTGTAGCAGCTAGCTCAAACTCAACGGGCGATCAATTTGACCGCCTGTTGAGCTGGTCTTTAACGACCTATGATCTTGACGACCTTGGGTTTGCTCGTTTTTGCGAAGCTGCTGGCGCCAGTTTTACCTGGGCTAAACAGCTTTTTGGCTGGGCGCTTGTCGTCACCTGGGCGGGGTGCCCACGTAGCAGTGCGCTCGGGGCGCTGAAACGGGCGCTGCTCGCCGCGTGCATCTTGGCGCTGGTCGCCACGCGGTTCGAAGCCGCGATTGTCTTGGCTGCGCACGGGTGGACGGTCGGCACCGAAGGGTGCGCGGGGCACGAAGTTGCGGTCGCCACCACGGTCGGCGTTGCGATTTTCAAAGCCGCGGTTGTCACCGCGTTGGTCACCACGGTTGTCGAAGCCGCGTGGCTCGGGGCGCTGGGCACCAAAACCGCGTGGGTCACCGCGTGGGTCACCGCGCTGGTCACCACGGTTGTCACCGCCGAAGCCGCGTTGCTCCTGCCCGCGTTGCTCTTGCTGCTGGCCCTGGTCGCCACCGCGCTGGTCAAAACCGCGTGACTCTTCACGCTGGGGTGGACGGCCACCAAAGCCGCCATCGCTGAAGCTCTTGGTACGGCCACCGAAGCCGCCACCGCCGCTGTTGCGGTCGTTAAAACCGCCGGGGCGTGGGCCGTAGCTGCGCTCGCCGCGATCACCACCACGGTCACCACCTCTGTCATTGCCACGGTCACCAAAACTTGGGCGTGGACCAAAGCTGGGGCGCGGAGCGCGCTCGCGCGTCGTGGGCTCCAAACCTGGAATCACTTCCGACTTGATCGGTTGCTTGGTGAAGAACTCGATATCGCTGATCTTGCGGCGATCACGGAACTCGGCAATCGTTACTGCGGTGCCGTCGCGGCCTGCGCGGCCAGTGCGGCCAATGCGGTGGGTGTAGTCTTCGGCTTTCATCGGCAGGCCGTAGTTGAACACGTGGCTGATCGAGCGCACGTCGATGCCGCGTGCCGCTACGTCGGTGGCCACGAGGATCTGGATGCGCCCTTCGCGCAGCATGCCCAGGCGGCGGTTACGCATGCCTTGGCTCAGTGCGCCGTGCAGTGCAGCGGCGACAAAGCCAGCGTCAGCCAGGTCGTTGGCCAGCGAGTCGCATTCAATCTGCGTGCTGGCAAACACGATGGCCTGCTCAATCGTGGTGTCGCGCAGCCAGTGGTCCAGCAGCTTGCGCTTGTGCTGCATGTTGTCAGCCCAGAATAAAATCTGCTTGATGTTTTTGTGGCCGTCTTGCGGGCTGTCAATCGTCAGGCGCTGAGGTTCCCGCATCACGCGGGCGGCCAGCTGCTGAATGCGCGGCGCAAAGGTGGCGCTGAACATCATGGTTTGCTGGCGCTTGATGGTCAGTTGGTTGATCTCGGCCAGATCATCACTAAAGCCCAGGTCCAGCATGCGGTCGGCTTCGTCAACGACGAGGAACTTCACCTCGTCGCAGCGGATTTGGCCGCTGCGCTGCAGGTCGAGCAAACGGCCTGGCGTGGCGACGATCAAGGTGGCGTTTTGCAGCTTGGCCACTTGCAGTTGGTAAGGCATACCGCCGATGACGGAGGCAATGCGCACACCGCGCATGTGGCGCACCAGGTCAATCGCGTCGTCGGCGACTTGCTGGGCCAGCTCGCGCGTGGGGCAGACAATCAGCGCGCCGGGGGTGGCGGGCTTGAAGTTGCGGTTGCTGGTGGGGTCTTTGCGTTTGGCCTTTTTAGGCGGCACTTCACCGCGCATTTTGGCGGCTTCGACTTCGGCCTCATAAGCAGCTTTTTCTGCCATCTCATGCTCGCGCATGTCGGCTTCCAGCGTGTGCAACACGGGCAGCAAATAGGCAGCGGTTTTACCGCTACCGGTTTGGCTGGAGACCATCAGGTCGACAAATTTCTTGTTGCCATCGGGTGAACCCATGGCCAGAGGGATGGCCTTGAGTTGCACCGGCGTGGCCTTGGTAAAGCCCAGTTCTTTGGTGGCTTGCACCAGGGCGGGGGCCAGGCCCATCAGCTCAAAATCGTTCGGGCCAGCGGGCACTTCGGGCTGCGCATTCGCTTCAGCGTTCGCCTGGGCAAACTCTTCTTGCACATCGTGAGCGGTATGCTCAATGGTGTCATGCGCCATGGTTTCAGTAGCTGCTTGCGCAATATTTTCGTGGGCTGGGGCATCAAAGCCCTGTGAAACTACGGAGTCCACAGAAGTATCGGTCATAGAGAAATCTTCATTCATGTTGCGCGTACAGGCGCGCACCCATCATCGCGGGCGCGAACCTAAGTCCTTTTAAAGGTCGGTGCCCATTTGGGCAAGCCGGTTGATACAAAAACATCAACCAACCAACAAGTTTGCGTGAGCTTGTATGCAGAACCTAATTTGTCCCGATACGGTTAACTACGCGGTAGCTCTGATGAATTTCTCGGAGCCTATGGTGTGTGGCAGATGCACAATTATTCGCTTAACATTCAGCGAAGCCTTCGATTATCGCATGACTAGGGTTTTCCCGCAACATTTTTTTGAGCTTGGCTCTCTAGACGCACTTACATCTCGCATTTTTCGGCGGGCTAATCGGCCAAAGCACCCATCACGCAAGTGCGCTCCACGGCCCGTTCATCCCCCAACACAATCAATGCAAAAAGCAACTCGTCCAGGTTCTGCGCACGAGCAGTTCGACGTGCCAGTAGTGGTGTGGCCTGCGGGTTCAGCACCACGAAGTCAGCCTCACAGCCCACGCTTAAATTGCCCACTACGCCCTCTAGCCCCATCGCCTGCGCCGCGCCTGCGGTGTGCTGCCACCATAGCTGCTGCGGATTTAAGGTGATTGCTTGCTTGGGTGTGCCCCCAGTCAACGTGGACGCCCGTGCTACGTAATACGCAGCCAGCATGGTCTTAAAGGGTGAGAAAGAGGTGCCGCCACCGACATCACTGGCCAGTCCGTGCAACATGCTGGAGGTTTGAGCGCTGGCAAAATCAAAAAAACCGCTGCCCAAAAACAAATTACTGGTGGGGCACACCGCTACTGCGGCGCCGCTCTGCGCCATCAGGGCACGGTCTGCGCCGTCAAAGTGAATGCCGTGCGCGTACACGCTGCGCTCACGCAGCAGGCCAAAGCTGTCGTACACACTGAGGTAGCTACGCGCCTTGGGGTACAACTCTTTCACCCAGGCGATCTCGTCGGTGTTTTCTGCCACATGGGACTGCACCCACACGCTGGGGTACTTCGCGGCCAACATGCCTGCGCCTTGCATTTGCGCATCGCTACAGCTAGGCGCGTAGCGCGGTGTGATGGCGTAGCCCAGACGGCCTTGGCCATGCCAGCGCTGTATCAGTGCTTCCGTGTCTAGCAATGATTGCTCGGTCTCGTCGCGCACACCCTCCGGGCAATGGCGGTCTTGCAGGCATTTGCCGGTGATGATGCGCTGGCCGCTGATCTGCGCAGCCTCAAACAATGCGTTGACCGATGCCATATGCGACGTGGCAAATGTGAGCGCCGTAGTCACGCCATGGCGCAGCAACTCGCTGACAAAAAATGGTGCTGCTTGCACGCTGTAACTTGGCGCGGCGTAGCGCTGTTCTTCTGGGAAGGTGTAATTGTCCAGCCATGGCAACAAGCCCTCCGCTGGTGAGCCTATGACATCGATTTGTGGGTAGTGCACATGCATGTCCACAAAGCCCGGCGCGATGATGCGGCCTGGCCAGTGCTGCACATTCAGATGCACATACTGCGCATGCAAAGCCCGGTAGGCTCCGCTGGCCACCACCTTGCCATCAGCCCCCACTACCAACAGGCCGTCTTCATCGAAGACAGCTTGGTGTTGGTCGTTAAAACGCAGGAGCGCGGCGCGGTAGGCTTGCATGCCCCTATTTTGCTATCTTTCCCAGCACTCCGGCTACCAGGTAGTTCATCGTCAGTATCTCTTTGTCGCTTAGTGTCGTATTCGGGGCGATGACTGCGTTGCCTTCGTTGTCCAGCACGGCTTGGCGCTTGGCTTCAAAGGGGCTCATCGAGCCGGTGGCGATGTCACGCTGGCGCGCCAACACCTCGTTCCTGACAACCAAAGGTACTTTGGGGCCAAAGCCTTCAACGCGAATCATGCCTTGCTTGATACCGCCCCACACGACACCGCTCTTCCAACTGCCGTCCAGTGCCGCCTGCGCGCGCTGGGTGTAGTAGTCACCCCAGCGGTGGGTAATCGCCACAATTTGCGCATCTGGCGCCACTTTACGCATGTCGGAGTGGTAGGCCACCGCCATTTTGCCGCGCTCTTGGGCGGCCACCATCACGGCGTTGGAGCCGGTATGAAAGGCCAACACGTCAGCGTCCTGGTTCATCAGGCTCATAGCGGCCTCACGCTCACGCGCAGGGTCAAACCACGCGTTAAGCCACACCACTTTCACCTGCGCCTGCGGGTTCACCGAGCGCATGCCCAGCGTGAAAGCGTTGATGCCTTGCAGCACCTCAGGAATCGGAAAGCCTGCGACATATCCGGCCATATTCGTCTTGGTCATGCGCCCCGCCGCGATGCCCGCCAGGTAGCGGCCTTCGTAATAACGCGCATTGGCCACGGCCACATTGGGCGCGGTTTTATAGCCGGTGATGGACTCGAACATCACATCCGGAAAATCTTTGGCCACTTTGAGTGTGGGCTCCATGTAGCCAAAGCTAGGGGTGAAAATGAGCTTATGACCTTGCTGCGCCAGGTCGCGGATCACGCGCTCTGCATCCGCGCCTTCGGGCACGTTTTCGACATACGTGGTTTTTACTTTGCCGTCCAAGGCGGTGGCCACGGCCTTGCGGCCTTCCTCGTGCTGGCGCACCCAACCGGCCTCGGTCAGTGGCGCGACATACACAAAGCCGATTTTCAAAGGATTGGCGGGAGTGGTCTCTACCGAATGCAGCGCGGCGGGCTGCTGGGAGAAAGCGGAAAAAGAAAAACAGGCGGCGAGCAAAGTCGCAGCGAGGTTTTTATACATGGTAGTCCTCTACATGGCTCTGGATATGAAGGCGTGGGGCTACAGAGCATTGCGCAACGTAGATGCATTTTACCTTGCCAAGAAAAAAAGACCGCCGAAGCGGTCTTTTTTTCTTGGCAGGCAGGCCGTGGTCAGCCCATATGCAAACCACCATTGAGCGAGAAGTCTGCGCCCGTGGCGTAGCCGCCTTCTTCCGAGGAGATCCACGAAATAATGGAGGCGATTTCTTCCGGGCTTCCCAGGCGTTTGGCGGGCACGCCGGAGACGATTTTCTCCAGCACGTCGGGGCGGATGGCTTTGACCATGTCGGTGCCAATGTAGCCCGGGCTTACGGTGTTGACCGTCACGCCCTTGCTGGCCACCTCTTGCGCCAGCGCCATGGTAAAGCCGTGCAAACCGGCCTTGGCGGTGGAGTAGTTCACTTGGCCAAACTGGCCCTTCTGGCCGTTGACCGATGAAATATTGATGATGCGGCCAAAACCTGCTTCGATCATGCCTTCAATGACCTGCTTGGTCACGTTGAACATGCTGTCCAGGTTGGTGGAGATCACCGCGTCCCAGTCGGCCTTGCTCATCTTGCGGAACTGGCCGTCGCGGGTGATACCTGCGTTGTTGACCAGTACGCTCACGGGGCCGTGCTCGGCCTTGACTTTTTCAAACGCGGCGACCGTGCTGTCCCACTCGCCGACGTTGCCGACAGATGCGTAGAAGGTGTAGCCTAGGGCTTTTTGCTCATTGATCCACTTGTCAAAGTCGCGCGTGGGGCCGCAGCCTGCGATGACTTTGAAGCCGTCCTTGTGCAGGCGCTGACAGATGGCGGTACCAATGCCGCCCATACCGCCGGTGACATATGCAATTTTTTGACTCATGATGTTCCTCTCATACAAGTTAATTAATCAGCACTATAAAAATAGTAGCTGCTCGCGCAATATTTTATTGGGCTAGTGGCTAATCTAGCTTAAATACTAACGTTCGACACAGAGGGAAACCCCCATGCCGCCGCCAATACATAGCGCGGCGACACCGCGCTTGGCACCCCGCGCTTGCATCTCGTGCAGCAGGGTCACCAAAATGCGGCAACCGGACGCACCGATGGGGTGGCCAATGGCAATCGCACCGCCGTTGACGTTGACCTTGCTGGCATCAATGCCCAGCTCTTTGTTCACCGCGCAGGCTTGGGCCGCAAAGGCCTCGTTCAGCTCGAACAAATCGACGTCAGCGGCCTTCCAGCCCGCGCGCTCCAGCGCCTTGCGGGTGGCGGGCACCGGGCCCATGCCCATGGTGGCGGGGTCCAGGCCGCTGGTGCCAAAGGAAACGATGCGGGCCAGCGGCGTGAGGCCGAGCTCTTTGGCTTTGGCCGCCGACATGACGACTACGGCAGCGGCGCCGTCGTTCAGGCCGGATGCATTGCCTGCGGTCACACCACCGGCTTTGTCAAACGCGGGGCGCAGGCCCGACAATACTTCAGCGGTAGTTTTTTTGTTGATGAACTCATCGGCGTTAAAAACAATCGCGTCGCCCTTCTTTTGCGGAATGACCACATCGACAATCTCGGCCACGAACTTGCCCGCAGCTTGTGCAGCGGCAGCCTTGGTTTGGGAGCTCAGTGCCAACGCGTCCTGCGCCTCGCGGCTAATGCTGTGCGCCTTGGCCACGTTCTCGGCCGTGATGCCCATGTGGTACTGGTTGTACACGTCCCACAGGCCGTCGACAATCATGGTGTCCTGCATCTTCCAGTCACCCATGCGCTGGCCGTCACGGCTGCCCATGACAACGTGGGGCGATGCACTCATGTTCTCTTGCCCACCAGCGACCACGATTTCACTGTCGCCCCAGGCCACAGCTTGCGCGGCCAGCATCACGGCTTTGAGACCCGAGCCGCAGACGGCGTTGATAGTGAGCGCCGGGGTCTCTTTGGCCACGCCGGCCTTCATCATGGCTTGGCGCGCCGGGTTTTGCCCACTGCCTGCGGTCAGCACCTGACCCATGATGACTTCACCAATCTGGTTGGCGTCCAGCTTGGCTCTGGCGATCGCTTCTTTGATGACGATAGCACCCAGCTCGGTAGCGGGAACCTTGGCGATGGAGCCGCCAAACTTGCCTACGGCGGTGCGGACGGCGGATACGATGACGATGTCTTGCATTTTTTCTCTCTCTTTGTGGTTAGGTGGTTTGCAGGGTTAGATTTGGGGGATGAACTTCAGGTACGCAGAAGACGCAAAAGTTACGCAAAGGACGCAAAAGAAAACCAAAAAAAATACCAAAATTAAAATTCTAAAAAATGCTGTTGAAAGCTCATGGATGTTTAGAAATTAATTGTTATCTCTTTTTTGTCTTTCCTTTTGTCTTTCCTTTTGTCTTTCTTTTTTGCGTCCTCTGCGTAACTTTTGCGTCCTCTGCGTCCGGAAGTCCGATTTCGGTTTTCGGTTTTCGGTATCTAAGCCTTAGCCTTCACATACCGTCCAGGCGCAGGCTCGATCACTTTGAATTTAGCACTTCCATAGCTTTTAGGCGCAGCAATTTGTTTACCCGCATAGGGTTTGAGCCAAGCACACCAGTCGTCCCACCAGCTACCCGGTACTTCTTTGGCAGCGGCTTGCCAGTCAGGTTGGCTAGCGGGGAAGTAGCCCTCTTTGCCGATCCAGTGCGAGCGCTTTTTAGCGGCGGGTGGGTTGATCACCCCGGCGATGTGGCCCGAGGCACCCATGACGAAGCGTTTTTTGCCAGGCAGTACCTGGGTAGACGCGTAGGCCCCGCCAATCGGCACGATGTGGTCTTCGCGGCTGCCGTAGATGTAGGTGGGCAGGTTGACCTTGCCCAGATCCAGCTTTTCACCGCAAACGGTGACGTGGCCGGGCTTGACCAGGTTGTTCTCCAGGTAGGTGTGGCGCAGGTACCAACAGTACATCGGGCCGGGCAGGTTGGTGCTGTCGCTGTTCCAGTAGAGCAAGTCAAACGGTGGCGGAGTTTCGCCCTTCAGGTAGTTGCCCACCACGTAGTTCCACACCAGGTCGTTGGGCCGCAAAAAGCTGAAGGTGCTGGCCAGCTCCTTGCCTTTGAGCAGGCCGCCCTGGCCGATCTGCTGTTCGCGGTAGGCCACCATGGCCTCGTCGATAAAGATGTCCAGAATGCCGGTGTCTGAAAAGTCCAGCATGGAGGTGAGCAGAGTGAGCGATGCCAGCGGCTTTTCGCCGCGCGCTGCCAGCACCCCCAAGGCGCTGCTCAAAATCGTGCCGCCGATGCAAAAACCCAAGGCATTGATCTGCTTAGCCTCGGTAATACTTGCGCAAGCAGCTATTGCTTTGATAGCGCCGTGCTCGATGTAGTCGTCCCAGGTTTTCTGCTCTACCGAGGCGTCGGCATTGCGCCAGCTCAGCACAAAAGTGCGGTGGCCTTGCGTGACCAAATGGCGCACCAGCGAGTTGGCCGGCTGCAAATCCAGAATGTAGTATTTGTTGATGCAGGGCGGCACCACCAGGTAGGGCCTCTCATACACCTTGGCGGTGAGCGGCTTGTATTCAATGAGCTGAAAAATCTCGTTCTCAAACACCACCGCGCCTTCGGTGGTGGCCACGTTGCGGCCAATCTCAAACTGGCTCTCGTCGGTCATCGACATATGGCCTTGCTGGATGTCGGCCAGCATGTTTTGAATGCCCTTGGCAATGCTCTCGCCCTTGGTGTCGATAGCGCGCTTTTGTGCGTCGGGGTTGAGCGCCAAAAAGTTCGATGGCGATGTGGCCGCCAGCCACTGCTCTACCGCAAAGCGCACTTTGGCTTTGGCCTTGGCATCGCCCTGCACCGCGTCGGCCATGCCCATCAGGGTGCGGGCGTTGAGCAGGTACTGCTCAACCACAAAGCTCGAAGCTGGGTTTTGCGACCAGGCCTCGGCAGCGAAGCGTCTGTCCCCCACGACGGGGTGGGCAGACATGCCTTGCGCCCACAAGGCCTGCGCTTGCTCGACGTAGGTTTTTTGCAGATCCTGCAAAACCGCAGGGTCAAATTGAAATTGCTGGGCCAAATCGCCCCAAGGTGATTGAAAATCCATGTTGTCTCCGTTATGTGTAGGCATGTCTGTGCATGCTCTAATTCAGGGATAACCCTAATTATTGACGATTTATTACTGCACTGCAACAATTATTTATTCATAAGCTTCTGCATTGTCACTCTGCATTGTCACTCTGCATCGCTATTTTGCCTCTCTTTTGTGTTTATTCTTGCCCACTATGTACCTTGTCGCCATTGCCTGGATGTATGTCGCTCTGATGATGGCTGTGGCCGAGGCTACCGCCAGCAATGGCACGGTCTTGGGTGCCATCGTCACCTTTGTACTCTATGGCGTGGTGCCGATCAGCATTGTGACGTATCTGATGGCCACGCCGTCCCGCAACCGCGCTCGCAAAGCCCGTGAGCGTGCGGAGTGGGTGGCGCAGCAAAACGCGATGGCTTTGGTAGACGCGCCCGCTGGTGACGGCCTAGTCCAACCAGATGCAAGCGGCCATACGCCCGGTGCTGCCCAGCAAGGCAGCGTCACGCCGGTGCGAAAAGAACTGTGACGGGTTACCCACCGTGCACCACGGGGCCGAGCCGTCGTTGCCGTAAATATGGGTGATACCCAAAGCCTGTAGCCGGTCCCTGGCTAAGGCTTGTAAATTGGCCAGGTATTTGTCTGGCTGGCCTGGGGCACTGCCTGCCGCATCTGCGATTTTTTGAAAATGTTGAGCGGCCCCAGCCTGCACCACTTCAAACGCCGCCTTCACCTCGCCGCCCACCTCAAACTGCGTGGGGCCAATGCAGGGGCCCAGCCATGCCAAGATATCACTTGCTTCTATTTTAGGAGCTGCTCCCGCAACATTCCCGACGGCTAAAGTGCTAAATGATGCATAAATTGACGAATAAGTAGCCTCAATGACGCCCACACCGCCCTGCCCCACCAGCCCCCGCCAACCGGCATGCGCCGCAGCTACAAAACTGCCTGCACGGTTAGTGAAAAGCAGCGGCAAACAGTCTGCCACCATGATGGTGCACGCCACACCGCGCTGCGTGGTGATGCAGGCATCGGCTACCGTGCCGTCTGGCGTTTGCGCACCTAAGCTGCAGATGTCCACACCATGCACCTGCTGCAAAAAAACAGGCCGCACGCCGATGCTGGACTGCAAACGCTGGCGGTTGTGCAGCACATCTGCGGGCTTGTCCCGCACATGGTCACCCAGATTGAAGGAGTCAAACGGGGCAGCAGACACGCCGCCAGCGCGGCTGGTGAACGCGGCCTGCACATGGGCAGGCGCAGGCCAATCAACTGGAAGGAGCGGCGGCGCAGTCACAGCTCAATGGTAGCGCTGCTGCGCCACATGCCACACCTGCAGCACCTGCACAGTGTCCGTACTCACACGGTAAGACACCAAATAGTTAGGATGCACCACCAGTTCGCGCACGCCATCAAACTCCGTGCGCCGCCCCATCAACGGGTGGGTTTGCAAAAGTTTGACGTTTTTGCGGATTTGCTTGAGTAATTTGGTGGCCGCTTTAGGATTGTCTTTTGCAATATACGCGCCCACGCCATCCAGCATCAGGTTGGCCATGCGCGTCCATACAATGCGCATCAGGCACCGTACTTCTTAAACGTAGCTTCAACTTCATCATCCGTAGCAAACTCCCCTCGATCTGCCGCCGCAATCGCCAACTTGAGATTTTCCGTCTGCGGAATACGCCAATCCAAATAGTCACTTAGCGCGTTAGCCGCAATCGTGGCTTTAGACTGGCCCACCATCGCTGCGTAGTTGTCCAAGCGCTCTTTCAGCTCGGGCGACACGCGCACGTTAAATTGCTCTTTGGCGGATGCGCCAGTTGAAACTACTGCCATTGAGGACTCCATGCTATCAACCGCTAGCGTAGTGCTAGCCATTGATAGCATTATGCCTTTTTCTGCCAACAACAGGCTGTCCATCTCAAGTTCAGTGTCGCACAGTTACACAGTATTAGTGAAACTGCGTTATAGTGCATGATAATGAGCAACATCACCCTGAGCCTGGACGACACCACCTACCGCACCGCCCGCATCGTGGCCGCCGAGCGCGGCACCAGCGTGAGCGCCTTGGTGCGCGACTATCTGCAAAGCCTGCGGCCTGATCCCAACGCCGCAGACCGTGCGGCGTTAGTGGCCACTTTGGATTGGGCTGCAAGCACAGGTAATTTCTCCGCCAAAGATCGTCTGCCCCGCGAGGAAACCCACGACCGCGCAGCCATGCGGCGCGAGTTTGAGGCAGGCGCATCGGGCACTGCGCCATGACGCAGCGTTTTCTAGACACCAATATCCTGCTCTACACCATCTCGGCCAACCCCGCCGAGTCCGCCAAACGACAGATCGCCATAGACATCGTTGCGTCTATGGACTGGGTGGTTTCTGCGCAAGTGCTGCAAGAGTTCTATGCCAATGCCACCCGAAAGCGGGCGGGTGGCATTGCAGTGGAAGCTGCCAACACCCTACTGCGCCAATTCATCACCCGCGCCAAAGTAGCAGTCGATGCCACACTGGTTGCCCAGGCTGCACAAATCAGCCAACAGCACCAAATCTCCTACTGGGATGCCGCCATCGTAGCCGCCGCTGTGCGCAGCGGTGCTAAGGAGTTACTCACGGAAGATTTGAATGCTGGGCAGGTGATAGAGGGCGTCACGGTGGTTAATCCGTTTGCGTGACCGCTTGGCAGCACTTTGGCACTGCGGCACACGCGCTGGCGCTGCGTGCCACAGCATATGTCACGCCTCAAAATCCGGGCAGTTCTTCGGCTGCGCCTTGTCAAACGCGCTCAGTTGCATACAAGCCTCAAACGCCGCCATGGTGCGCGGCAGCCCGCTGAAGTCGCAGTTAAAGCGCTGGCCGTTAAAGATTTGCGGTACCAGGCAACAGTCAGCCAGCGTGGGGGTGTCGCCATAGCAAAATTTGCCAGCGGGCAATTGGGCGAGCTGTTTTTCAAAGCTCACCAAGCCATCGCGCACCCAGTGGCGGTACCAGGCGTTTTTGGCTTCTTCGTCCAGCTTGAGTTCTTTCACCAAATACTTCAGCACGCGCAGGTTGTTCAGCGGGTGGATCTCACACGCTATGCTTTGTGCAAGGGCGCGTACCCGGGCGCGGCCTAGGGCGTCGGCAGGTAGCAGGGCGGGCGCGGGGTGGGTTTCGTCCAGGTATTCGATGATGGCCATGGACTGGCTCAGTTTGTCGGCACCCATGTCCAGCAGCGGCACCAAGGTGTCGGCGGCGAGATTAGCGTATTCAGGTTTTTTATGCTCGCCTTTGGCAATGTGCACGCTGACGTACTCAAAGGGCAGGCCCTTGATGCCCAGCGCAATGCGCACGCGAAACGAGGCGGAGGAGCGGAAGTAGTTGTAGAGTTTCATAGGCATAAGGATAACCCGATTGCAGGGGTATGGCCTCACAAGGTACAGTGGGGCCGTGAAAAAAGAACTCAACCAACTCCTCACGCAAACCGGCCCGGGCACGCCCTGCGGCGCTTTGATGCGCAGCTACTGGCAGCCGATTGCCCTGGTAGATGAATTTAACCCCACGCTGGACGCACGCATGACCCAGCGCCCCATCAAAGCGGTACGTGCGCTGGGGCAAGATTTTGTGCTGTTCCAAAACGCACCACTGGCGGACGGCAGCGTCAGCTACGGCCTGCTAGACCGCGACTGCCCGCACCGGGGCGCCGACCTGAGCTTTGCGCGCTACGAGATTGCGCCAGACAGCGCAGGCCAGCCGCAGGCGGGCATCCGCTGCCCCTTCCATGGCTGGAAGTTTGCCTCCGATGGCAGTTGCCTGGAAACCCCGGCCGAGCCCGAAGGTAGCCCCCTGTGCAAAAGCATCCGCCAGCGCAGCTACGCCGTGCTGGAAAAATCGGGCGTGCTGTTTGCCTGGCTGGGCGATGCTGGCACTACGCCCCCACCCTTCCCCGCCTTTGACTGCTTCGCCGCCCCCGCCAGCCACACCTTCGCTTTCAAAGGCCAGTGGCAGGCCAACTGGCTGCAATGCGTGGAGGTGGGCATAGACCCGGCCCACCCCTCCTTCTTGCACCGCTTTTTCAACGATGCCGCTTTAGGCGACGTGGGCGACAACGCCAGCGGTAAACAGTTTCGCAGTGCCAGCGCGGGCGATGTGGATGGCGAAATTGGTGGGCAAAAGTGGCCCATGACCCGCGTGATGCGCGAGCTGCACCGCCCCGACATTCGCTGGGAGCCCACGCCCGCTGGCATGCGCCTCACCGCGCTGCGCCAATTGAGCGACAAAACCATGCACGTGCGCGTGACCCATTCCATCTTCCCGCACACCTTTGTGATTCCGTTGAGCGAGACGATGACCATCACGCAAATGCACCTGCCCATCGACGACACGCATACCTACTGGTATAGCATCTTCACCAGCTTTGCCGGGCCTGTGGATAAAGAGGCCATGCGCGCACAGCGCACCCAGTACATCACCCTGCCCGACTACCTGCCCAAAGCGGGCCGCTGGAACGCCTGGGGCTTTAACACCGCCGAGCAGCAGGCCAGCACCTACCTGGGCATGGGCGAGGACGACATCAACGTGCACGACCAGTGGGCGGTAGAAAGCATGGGCGCGGTGCAAGACCGTACCCGCGAGCACCTGGGCACCAGCGACCGCGTCATCATCGCCAACCGCCGCGCGCTGCAAAAAGCCATCCAGACGGTGCAAG
Organism: Polaromonas sp.; assembly: GCA_043772355.1. GTDB lineage: Bacteria > Pseudomonadota > Gammaproteobacteria > Burkholderiales > Burkholderiaceae_C > JAAFIP01. Next base: position 2,431 of record JAYVGI010000258.1, on the reverse strand, counting down.
CGGGCGGAACCGCCCCCTGTGTGGCCGACAGCGCGCTGGCCACGCAGATGCATGGGCCCGACACCATCGACGGCTTTGCCCCCGCCGCCAGTTGGGAGGCCTGGTGGCAGGCGCAGGCGTACGCCAAGCGGGCGGCTGCTCCTTGGCAATAGTTTGCTTCACCCGCGTGGGTGAGGTAACGCAAAAAACACAAAAAATGAAATCTAAAAACGCGAAATTAGAAGCATCGGAGAATCTTAGAAAGTCAGGAAATTTTCCTTGAATTTTTAGCGCTTTTTGCGAATTTTTGGCGCTTTCAGCGTTATCTACAACCCCTTGCTCGACAACCCAACATGACCATAGAAGACACCCTCCAGCGCATGGCGGAATCGGACATCCAGCAGGTGCGCCTGGCCTGGTGCGACCTGCATGGTGACCTGCGCGGCAAAACGCTGATGCCGCTGGCCGTAGAAGACGCGCTCAACAATGGCATAGGCCTGGTGGGCACGCTGGCGCTGAAAGACAGCTCCGACCGCACAGCCGTCAAAGTGTTTGAAGCAGGCGGCACAGCAGCCTTCCCCGAGTTTGCCAACGCCGCCAATCTGCTGCTGCGGCCCCACCTGGACAGCTACCAAGAGCTGCCCTGGGCACCAGGCACGGCGTGGCTGCAAGGCCAAGCACACTACCCAGATGGCCGCACCGCACCGCTAGACACGCGCCACGTTTTGCAAACCGCATTGGCCAAACTCGAAGAGCAGGGCTTGGGCATGCGCTGCGGCCTGGAGGTGGAGTTTCATATCTACAAAATAGAAAACACCCGCCCCCAGCTGGACCCCGAGCTGGCCGACTGGCCCGGCCTGCCGCCCGCAGTGTCGATGATTCACCCCGGCTACCGCCTGCTGTCTGAGCAGTGGATGGACATGGCCCATGAGCCTCTGCGCATCGTGCGGGGCACTGCGCAGGCGCTGGGCCTGCCCCTCACCTCGCTTGAGATTGAGATGGGCCCCTCGCAAGTAGAGGCCGTGTTTGAAGCCACCGATGCACTCACCGCCGCCGACAACATGGTGCTGTTTCGCAGTGCAGTCAAGCAAGCCTTGCGCCGCGCAGGCTACCACGCCACCTTCATGTGCAGGCCACCCTTCCCGCACATCATGAGCAGTGGCTGGCATTTACATCAGTCGTTGGTGCGTGCCGATGGCAGCAACGCATTTGCCATGTCCACCCCCGAAGCGCCCACCCAAGACTGGTACAAACGCGCCATGGCGCAGCCCGAACTTGCACAAAAAGTTGCGCAGCCCCTGCAAGCTGCCAGCTACCTCAGCCCGCGAGGCTGCCACTACCTCGCAGGCCTCTTGCAGCATGCCAGCGCCTGCACCGCTTTAAGCAACCCCAGCATCAACGCCTACGCACGCTTTGCCCCCAACGCGCTGGCCCCGCAGTCCATCGTCTGGGGCCACGACAACCGGGGTGCCATGCTGCGCGTGATAGCCCCGCCCGATGCACCCCAGGCCACCCGTATTGAAAACCGCGTGGGCGAACCGATGGCCAACCCCTACCTGTACTTTGCCTCGCAAATCTACGCCGGGTTGGACGGCATCAATCGCAACCTGACAGCCCCTGCGGCTTGCGAAACGCCCTACTCTGGCGCTGCCGAAAAACTGCCAAGCACCTTAGCGCAGGCCCTGCAAGCTTTGCAGACAGACACTGCGCTGCGCGCTGCTTTCGGCCCTGCTTTTATCGACTATTTCAGCCAAATCAAGCAGCAGGAGATTACGCGCTACGAGGCTGCTGCAGACAAAGTAGACTGGCAGCGCCGCGAAGTTTTTTCGCGCTACTAGCACTGCCCATGGCTACCCATATCACTATCTATTTCGTAGCTTCTCCCGAAATTAGTACGCTGGCTAAGGGCAGTTTCACTGCAAAAATTGGCCAATCTTTGATGCAAGGAGCCACCCAAGCCGGTGTAGGCTCAATAGCTGCGGACTGTGGTGGCAGTTTGACCTGTGCGACCTGTCACATCTATGTAGACGCGGCTTGGGCTGACAAGCTGCCAGCGGCCAGTGCCGACGAGCTGTCCATGCTGGAGATGACCGCCGAACCCCGCCAAACCACCAGTCGCCTGAGTTGCCAAGTGGCAGCAACCGCAGCGATGGATGGCATGGTGATTAGACTGCCGCAGACGCAGTACTGAACGCGGTACCGCCAGCAGTTGGGCTTGAAGAGTTCTGCTCTACCTTCAGACTTCCTGATCCCTATAGGACGAGGCACCGATCATTGGGAATTTCACTTGGCACCGATGCGCTCATCGCAGACTGACCCATCCGCAGGGCCCTCTTGCTCCCTCTCCCGCGCGGCGGGAGAGGGCTGGGGTGAGGGTCGCTGCGCATACCAATGCAGCACCATAATCTGGCAATCGCCAGCGTGTTTAAACATTAGTTTGCTACGACAATTG
>JAYVGI010000257.1:0-4556 GCA_043772355.1 Polaromonas sp. | reverse complement strand
CCTGACTTAACTCTCCTCGGGAGCCAGAAGCGGCCTGACTTAACTCTCCTCGGGAGCCAGAAGCGGCCTGACTTAACTCTCCTCGGGAACCAGAAGCGGCCTGACTTAACTCTCCTCGGGAGCCAGAAGCGGCCTGACTTAACTCTCCTCGGGAGCAGGAAGTGGCCCGCCTTAACTCCCTCTCCCTTTGGGAGAGGGTAGGGGTGAGGGTGATTGCACGCTGAGGCTTGTATCCAAGCAGGGGCAAAGGCTGCGCAAAAAATCCACGCACAAAGCAAAATAAAATGAAGATGAGCATTTGAAAAAACTCAGGAAAAGACTTTGGGCATTTGATACCGATGAAACCCGTCAAACGGTTTCACCGCATCGCGCCCCATCACCTCACTCGTAGGCTGCTGCATCGGCCAGCCCATGCGCACCTGCGGGCGCGCACCATCTACGCGCAACACCGTGCCGCTGATAAAGCTGGCCGCAGGCGAGAGCAAAAAAACAATCGCTGCTGACGTTTCGGCCTCGTTGCCAAAGCGCCCCAGCGGCACCGTCTTAGCCATCTCGCGCAGCATGTCGCCGGCCTCGGGTGGGTAGTGGTCCATACCGCTAGAGGCGATGTAGCCGGGGGCCACGGCGTTCACCCGCACGCCGCTACACGCCCACTCTGCCGCAGCCGTCTCGGTCAGGCTCACCATGCCCGCGCGCGCCGCGCCGCTGTGCCCCATATTGGGCATCGAGCCCCAAATGTCGGCCACGATGTTGACCACCGCGCCGCCGTGCTTTTGCATGCTCTGCACATAGCACTCACGCGCCATCAAAAAACCGCCCGTCAAGTTGGTGTTCACCACCGCCTCCCACCCCTTGGCGCTGATCGCATGCAGCGGCGTAATGTACTGCCCGCCCGCGTTGTTCACCAGTCCATCAATGCGCCCGTGCGTGGCCACCACGGCGGCCACCAGCGTTTTAACCGCCGCTTCGTCGCGGATATCGCAACTGTGAAACTGCGCCTGCCCGCCATCGGCAATGATCTCCTCTGCCACGCTTTGCAGCTTCTCCAGCTTGCGTCCCACCAGCACCACCTGCGCGCCCAGCGCGGCCAGTTCGTGCGCGGTGCAACGCCCAATACCCGAGCCGCCGCCGGTGACGATGATGGTTTTGGTTTTAAATAAACCGGCAGCGAAGGCGCTTCGGTAGCGGGACGATTTGGGGGGAGGGAGTGGGGTCTGCATACAGAGCCCCACAATAGCAACTTTGCCCGTGTTTCGCAATCACACAAGCGTTGCGGAATGCTATCTCAAGGGTTATACCTTAGAGAAATCTGGTTTGCGCTTTTCCATGAACGCGCCAAAGGCCTCGCGCGCGGCGGGCTCTTTCAGCATGCGGCCAAAGCTCACACTTTCCTCGGCCATCGCTTGCAGCACGGCAGCGCTGTTGTGCTTTTTGAGGAGGCGCTTGGTTTCCACCAGCGCAGTGATGGGTTTGGCGGCCAGCTTGCGGGCGGTACTTTGCGCGTAGTTATTGGCCTCCAACGGTGGTAGCACGCGGTTCACCAAGCCCACTTCTAATGCAGCCTCGGCCATGAAGGGTTCGCCTAACAGCAGCGCCTCGGCTGCGCGGTGGTAGCCCATCATTTGCGGCACCAGCAGGCTGGACGCGGCCTCGGGGCACAGCCCCAAGTTGACGAAGGGCATGGAAAACGCCGCGTTGTCGCCTGCGTACACCAAATCGCAATGGAACAGCATGGTGGTGCCCACGCCCACAGCCGGGCCGCAGACAGCGGCGATCAAAGGCTTGGGGAAGGCGGCGATGGCGTGCAAGAACTTGAACACCGGGCTCTCGGCATTGGAGGGCGGATTGTTTAAAAAATCGGCAATGTCGTTGCCAGCGCTGAACACCGCCTCGTGACCCTGGAAGACGACTACGCGTGTGGCATCGTCGTCCTTGGCTGCGGCAAGAGCATCGGCCATGCTTTGGTACATGGCGGCGGTAAGGGAGTTCTTTTTGGCTGCACGGTTGATGGTGATGGTGCACACGCCTGCTTCGGTGTGGGTGAGGATGTCGCTCATGGGGTTCTCTCAGGATAAAAAGAATACAGGATTCAGGAAGACAGGTTTTAGGTGTCAGATCTCAGGGCATGAGGGCTTCGCGCACAAAGTCTAGGCGGTCTTGGCCCCAGAACATCTGCTCGCCTACAAAGAAGGTGGGTGCGCCAAACACCCCGCGTGCGACTGCCTCTTCAGTCGCAGCCTTGAGTGCGTCTTTGGTGCTTTGCGCAGTGGCCAGCGCCATCATGGCCATGGGGTCAAAGCCAGCTTTGGCCAGTGCTTGGCCTACGGTGGCGGGGTCGTTCAGGTTGAGTGAATCTACCCAGATGGCGTGGTAGATGGCTGTGCAGTAGGGAATGAAGCGCGCGACATCGGTCAACTGCAATCCTATCGCACCGCGCATGAGCATGAGGGTGTTGATGGGGAAGTGCGGGTTCGAGTTAAGCTGCACGTTGTAGCGCTTTGCAAAGCGCGCAAAGTCTTTGAAGGTGTAGTTGCCTTTGGCCGGGATGGTGGCAGGCGAGTGGTTGCCTGTGGCTTGGAACACGCCGCCGAGTAGCATGGGTTTGTAGACGGTGGTTGCGCCTGTCTCTGCTGACAGTTTGTTTAGCTGGGTGAAGGCGAGGTACGAGGCGGGGCTGCCGAAGTCGAAGTAGTAGTCGAAGGTTTTGGTCATGGTGGTCTCCAGGAAAGGGGGCAATTACTTGGCGTTGTGGCTCATTGGGTGCTGTTTGTTGCGCGCTGTCACCCTCACCCCAGCCCTCTCCCAGAGGGAGAGGGAGCTAAGACAGCGCATTTGCGCAAACCCAGCCCTCTCCCGGAGGGAGAGGGAGTGAAGACAGCGCATTTGCGCAAACCTGTCGCAAAGGGCGATGGGTTCAAGCCGATACATGTCTGGCTCCCTCTCCCGCTTGCGGGAGAGGGCTGGGGTGAGGGCATGTGCGGCGTCAAAACTTCTCCATGTACGGCCGCAAGTCCAGCTCATGCGTCCATGCATCACGCGGCTGGTTGTGCAGCATCCAATACGCATCGGCGATATGGTCAGGGTTGACGATGCCGTCTTGATCCTTCAATGCATAGCGCTGCGGAAACTGGGTGCGGATAAATTCGGTGTCTATCGCGCCGTCGATGATGGGGTGCGCTACATGCACGCCCATGGGCCCCAGCTCGCGGGCCATGCTCTGCGCCAACGCGCGCAGCGCCATCTTGCCGCCGGAGAAGCCTGCAAAGCCCGCACTGCCGCGCAGCGATGCGGTGGCCCCGGTGAAGATGATGGTGCCTTTGTGTTGTACGCCTGTTTTTGATGTATCTGCGGTGCTGGCTGGCGGCACATCCGCCCGCGCCACCATCCTTTTCGCCACCTCACGCCCCGTTAAGAATCCGGCCAAGCAGGCCATCTCCCACATCTTGGTGTAGCGGCGCGCGGTCTCGGTGAGGATGCTGTTGGGCGAGTTGGCTCCAATGTTGAACACCATCACCTGGATAGGCGCTATCTCGGTCTCAATTTTTTCTACCAGCGCCACCACCTCATCTTCCACCCGCGCGTCGCTGCCAAAGGCGTGGCACACACCGCCAGCGGATTCGATCTGCGCTTTGAGGGGGTGCAGTTTTTCCAGGCTGCGACGTGTCACGCAGGCAATATAGCCCTCGCGCGCAAAGCGCCGTGCTACTGCGCCGCCGGTGGCATCGCCTGCGCCAATCACCAAGCATGCGCCTTTGCGGGGCGGGTGGTGTGTGGCGCTGTCGGTCATGATTTTATTCCTTGTAATAAACCACTTGGTGGGTAGTGGCTAACAGTGTGCCAGCTTGTGACCACAATTGCGCGCTGTGGTCAAAAAATCCATTGAAAAAGCGCTGCGCTCGGGCCTGGCCCAATAAGTAGCCGCTGCCCACTGCATCCAGCTCGGCCTGCCCTGCGTGGAAGTACACCGTCATCGACACCGTGCCAATCGGCACCCGCGTGGCGCGGCGCAAAAACACGCGGGGGAAGAACAAGTCTGAAATGCTCGTTAAGGATACAAAATCCAGCGGGCGCTCTTGCGCATCACGAGCCCACAGACGCGACTGGGTGTCAGACTCGCGCCCGTCCCACACGCTGGGAAAATCGCCCGTGATGGGGCGCATGTCAAAGCGTTGCATCCAGGGAAAAGGCAGGGGCTTGGCGCGTTCCACGGCCTCGGGTGCGGGCACGGTGGGCATGACAGTCTCGTCGCTGCTCCAGGTACTGCGGCGGGCGGCGGTGACCAAGGTGGCTGTAGTCACTACCTCGCCGCCTTGCAGCATCTCTACCATCCAGTGCTGTGTAGAGCGGTTGGTGCGCACGGGGCGCGCCACGATGTCAAACGCTCCCTCAGCCACGCCTGCGCAGAAGTTGACGGTAAGAGAAATGGGTAGGCCCAGCAACTGTGGGTGTTGCATAACGGCTTGCACCATATTGGCTGCGGTGATGCCGCCAAACGGCCCCACCATGTTTTGCCACGCGGCTTGGGTTGCGCCTGTGTAGTGGCCTGGTGCCGTGCT
>JAYVGI010000256.1:0-1748 GCA_043772355.1 Polaromonas sp. | reverse complement strand
TGACCAAATCTCCATGACCTATGGCGATATTGAATACTCCTATAAGCCACAAAAACCCGACGGCTCACTGGGCGGCGAGGTCAAGTTTGGTTGGGATATTCGCACTACCGAGACGCGTTGATGTCTGGCGGCAAGATGTCTGCTAGTTTTTGGTAAATCTCAACGTATTCCTTGCGATGGTGAAAATGCGCCTTATCGGGCGCATTTTCATGGGCAGTACCAAAGAGACAATCCGCATTCGTCTTGGGTCTGAATCGTCCTATCGCGCTGTCACTGCGCCAGAAATTTGGAGACCGAACTATGGCTACCTCGATCAGTGGTGAAGTTTCAAGCCCAGTGCTGGAGGCTGGGATGGTGCGGTTTAAACTGACTGGCAACGCGCAAGCGGCAGTCACACCCCATACCCGTGTCGGTACACCTGATCCAGTGGGATTTAGCATGGGTACGGGTTCGGCCACATCGCGTAGCGACAGCACAGGTCACATGGCTACGCAAGAGCAGTTGTCTGCCGGATACACCACACAAATTTCACAAAACGTAGTAGCCGGTATTTCAAACTCGATCGATGCCGAGGCCATTGGCGCTTTGATTGCGCAGCCTTCTGCTCAAGGATTTGCCAATGCGTTGTTCGGTAATTTCAACGCCAGTTTGACGCTCAATGACTGGTTGACGCTGCAAGCTGGCATGGATTCAGATTTTTGTTTTTTCAGCGCTACGGTAAATTTCTCACCAACTTCTCTACAGACTCAAGTCGGACATGCCGTGCTGGCAGCCACCGGCAATCTTACGCTCGCGTTTGGCCCGAGCAGAGCGGCCTGGCTGGCTATGGGTTTGCGGCTTGGGCCACAGTTTTTTGCTTTTATATCACGCATCGTACCGGCGGCGGCTCCCACCACTGCGGCGGTCGCCGGGGAAACCGCTTTTTCGTCCTGGATTGGACCGATTGGTTGGGCTATCCCCATCGGCATTGCCATACGCGATTTTGTCGTTGCCATCTGCGATATGGCGCGGGAGCGCGGCGTTGCGCGAGGCAACTATAACCAAATAGGGGTTGCCTACGCGCGGCACGCCTACAGCATGCGCAGCCACGAAAATCCAAGAGACGACGCGGTTATCGTGGGGCGTACCAAGGCTCACCACGACATTCAACGCCACGGCGTAGCCTCCGTGCGCAGGTATTTAGAAGATCACTTTCGTGAAGGCCGCGCTGTGCCGCCTGCCCACTCTCAAGCAGGCCTGTTTGATCATCGCGAGGTAGACCAGCTCGGCTTTGAGTTGGGTGAGGAGATGTTCCGAAGCCGGTGATTGCACAATGGCGCGTTCATTGTGGATTGCAAGCGCTGCAAAGTTAAAAATTAGCAAGCTTTTGTCGTTCTATGGTTACGCAGCAGGATTTATTGGGCAATCAAGAAATCCCCAAGCGAGTAATCTACCAACCCCCGGGCGGTGCAACCGCCTTTTAACCTGAATGGAGAACTGACATGAGCATCGACTGCCACTTGAAACTAGACGGCGTAAAAGGTGAGTCCACCCACGCTAAGCACAAAGACGAGATCGCACTGCAAAGCTGGAGCTGGGGCGTAGCCAACAGCAGTAACAGCAGCGGCGGCGGCCTGGCGGTAGGCAAAGGCAAGCCTCAAGACGTGCACTTCACCAAGAAGTACGACAACGCATCGCCCGTGCTGTCCAAAAACTGCGCCGCAGGCAAGCACTTCAAAGATGCCACCATCTCCATGTCTTTGGCAGGC
>JAYVGI010000255.1:0-3456 GCA_043772355.1 Polaromonas sp. | reverse complement strand
GCAACTGGTCGGCCGGCCCGAGCATGGTGGCCAGCGGCGCGATCTCGGTCTGGCCATAGAGATTCCACAACTGCATCTGCGGCAGCCGCTCGACGATCTCCTGCATCACAGCCACCGGCATGATCGAGGCCCCGTAGTAGCCCTTGCGCAGCGACGACAGGTCGGTGCGGTCGAACAGCGGCGAGCGCAGCAGCGCGATCCAGACCGTCGGCGGTGCGAAAAAACTGCTGATCCTGTATTTCTCGATCAGCGCGATCAGGTTGTCGGGCACCGGCTTGGCGGTGATCACGTTGGTGCTGCCCATGTAGACGGCCGGCCCGAAGAAAACGTCGAGCTGCGCGCAGTGGTACAGCGGCAATGCATGCAGCGCCAGGTCGTCCTCCGCGATCGCGGCATCGACGACACAACTCACGTATTGCCACAACACCGCATCGTGCGTCAGCATCGCGCCCTTGGGGGTGGACTCGGTGCCGCTGGTGTAGACGATCTGCGCCAGGTCGGCGCTGCCCAGCGTCACGTCCGCCAGTGCGTCGGTGCAACCGGCCAGCGCGTCGAAATCAAACATGCCGGCCACCGGCGGGCCAGTTTCTTCAGAGGGCAGGCTGATGAACTGGGCCACCTCGGTACCGAGCGCCGCCGCAGCGCGCGCCAGCTCGGCCAGGCCAGCGTCGGTGGCGAGCGTTCGCGCGCCGGCATGGCGCAGGATGTAGGCGACTTCTTCGGCCTTGAGCATGAAGTTGATCGGCACCATCACTGCGCCCCGGCGCGCCAGTGCAAAGCGCAGTGCCGCAAAGCCATGCGAGTTGCGCGCCAGCACGGCTACCTTGTCGCCCTCGGCCACGCCGATGCTGGCCAAGCCCGCAGCCAAGCGGCTCACCAGCGCGTCAAACTGCGCATAGGTCCATCTTGTCGTACCGCACACCATGCCGGTTTTGGCAGGCAGGCGCTGCGCGGTGCGGCGCAGGGCATCGGCAATGGTTTGGCGGCGAACACTGGGGGCGTAGGGGGCGGCGGAGTGGGGCATGTTGGAACCAAAGGAGGTGGGGTGTGGGTGGGTGATGCGCGCGCAGTGTGCGCGTAGGTCAAAATCAGGATTTGCGGCGCATGGAGTTCAGGGGGGGGGGGTGCTGATGATTGGTAAAAGTAACCGGTAGCCATCTGAAACAATGTGGGGCTAGCTACTTAATTGATAGTGCAGTGGGGTTGGCCACTGGCAGTAAATGGGTGATGCCAAACATCTCGGCCAGTGCCACGCGATAAGCGGCTTGGCCTACCGCATTGGTGTTGTGGTGCGAGCCACCGTCCACCAGTACAAACCGTTTCGGCTCTGCTGCTGCTTCGTACAGTTTGCGGCCCAACGCTGGCTTGACGATGCTGTCATTGCTGCCGTGCACTACCAATAGCGGTGAGCCAATGCTGGCTACTTTTTTGACGGACTCAAAACGCTGCGTGATCAATGGGCCCAAGGGCACCCAGCCCCAGGCCATCGTGGCCGCAACCTCGGGGATGGAGGTGAAGGTGCCTTCCACGATGGTGCCTTTTTCGTCCGTCACTTGGTTGGCCAGCTCGATGGCAATGGCACCGCCTAGCGAATGGCCAAAAATATAGCGTGGTCGGTCGGGGTAGGTTTTGGCGATCCATTGCCAGGTGGCGTAGGCATCTTCGTAGGCCATCTTTTCCGACGGTATCTCGGTAGAGGTTTTGCCGAAGCCACGGTAGTCCACCGCCACTACGTTAAAGCCCAACTCCTGCATACGCGCAATGCGGTGGGCGCTACCCGTTACGCTCCAGCGCGCGCCGTGCAAAAACAGCAGCATGGGCGCTTTGGGCTCGCTAGAGGGGTGCAGCAGAGCGTGCAGCTTGACGCTTTTGCCTGTGAGTGCCGATTCGTATTCGATCCATGCGTCTTGCATGCTGGTGGCGGCTTGGGCGGTATCGCCCCATGTGCGTTCGCTGGGGTTGAAAATCCACTGGCCTTGCTTGGTGTCTAGAGAGGCGCAACCCGCGAGTATGGCGATACCTAGAAAAGCGGCGATTGACAAACGCCATGAAAATCGGGTTGCTGTGTTGCTTGCCATGGGTGTTGCTGTGGGGAGTGGGTGAACTGTTGGTAGGGATAACGCACTAAGACCCGATCAGGTTCACCTGGTTCCTTTAAAGTACAGATATGGAACACTTTACCATTCCCTGGCGCAAAACCTCCCGCAAAATCCGGGCATTTGTCACGGTCGTAGGCCTCAGTATGGCGCTGTCCGCCTGCAATACAGCTGACAAAACCGTCGGCCCGCCTTTGCCCACAGTCGCCAGTGTCGACGTGCAGCGCTATCTGGGCAGTTGGGTGCAGCAGGCCTTGGTGCCCAATAAATTTCAAAAAATGTGCGTCAGAGACACCACCGCCACCTACGCGCGCGATGGCGACGGCCTGAGCGTAACCAACCGCTGCTTGGATGCCGACGGAAAACCCGTCGAGGCCAAGGGCGTGGCCAAGGTGGTGGAGGGCAGCAACAATGCGAAATTGAAGGTCAGTTTTTTCAGGCCGTTTTATGGCGACTACTGGGTGCTGGCGCTTGATCCGGATTACCAATGGGTGTTGGTGGGCGAGCCTGCGCGGGAATTTGGCTGGGTGCTGTCGCGCGCCAAGACGCTGGACGATGCGACCTACAACGCCATTGTGGACAAGGCGGCGGCGCTGGGCTACGACAAGACTAAGTTTGTGCGCAGTGTGAACAATCCTTGATTTGCTGCCAAGCGCCATTTAAGCCGCGCCGCAAATTATCGCCCACGCAGAAACAGCGCGTCCAACTCTTTGATACTCACTTGCCGCCAGGTCGGGCGGCCGTGGTTGCATTGGTCTGAACGCTCGGTGGCTTCCATCTGGCGCAGCAGGGCGTTCATTTCGTCCACGGTGAGGCGGCGGTTGGCGCGCACCGCGCCGTGGCATGCCATGGTGCTTAATATCTCGTGCTGTGCACGTTCGATGGCGGTGCTTGCATCGTGCTGGGCCAGCTCGGCCAGCACGCTGCGGGCCAGCTCCACCGGGTCGCCTTGTGCAAGGCTGGTGGGTACGGCGCGCACGGCCAGAGTTTTGGGGGAGAAGGGCGTGATCTCCAGGCCCAGCTTGTGCAGCGTGTCCAGGCTGGCCTCTGCGGTGGCTACCTCGGTGGGGGTAGCGGCGAAGGTGGCGGGGATGAGCAGGGGCTGGGAGCTGATGTGCGCTGTGTCAATTTGGGTTTTGAGGCGCTCGTAGACAATGCGTTCGTGCGCTGCATGCATGTCCACGATGACCAAGCCTTGTGCGTTTTCGGCCAGGATGTAGATGCCTTGGAGCTGGGCCAATGCGCGGCCAAGTGGCCAAGCGTTTGTATTGGCATCGCGACCCAAAGGCCAGGCGTTGGAGTTCACGTCTGCTTGGGTTTGCGCGGCGTGGCTTGGCGCGCTGGTGAATGAGCCGTTGTG
>JAYVGI010000254.1:0-5943 GCA_043772355.1 Polaromonas sp. | reverse complement strand
GCTAGCACGTCCTGCAAATGGACATTGGCGCTGGGATTGTTGTCAAAGTCATCCGGATCGGTCGAGTCGATTGCGCGGGAAAAGGTCGTGTTGTTCATTGCGTGGCTTCCATCAGTTAATACAGACTGCTAAAGCTTAGCCGCCGGAAATGACAGACCTGTGACAGCGCAAGGGGCATTCACTATGCCGCACTGGCATGGAGACCATGAGCACCGTCCAACGCCTCGGTGACTGTTGCGTGACATTCGCGTGGCGAATGGCTGGCCACAACGCAAGTGCTTAGCGCATCAAGCGCAGCACCTCGTCCCCATAGGCTTCCAGTTTTTTGGCTCCCATGCCACTGATGCCCGACAGCTGTGCCAAGGACTGCGGCGCGAGTGTGGCAATCGATATCAAAGTGGCATCGTGGAAGATCACATAGGCAGGCAGGTTGTGCTCTTTGGCCACCTCGGCGCGCCAGGCTTTGAGGGCGGCAAAGCGTTCGCGCGCGCCCAGGTTCATGTCGGCAGTGGCTTTTTCTTTGTTGATTTTGTCTTGGATCGACTTCTCGCTGGATGCCTTGCGCGACGATGCGGTGGCGCGCTCGGTCACGGCTTCGCGCACTTCGAGCTTATGGTCGCTGCGCAAAAACTCCTTGGCCGCTGCGGTGAGCTGCAAGGTGTTGAAGGCTTCGGCATTGACGTTGATCATGCCCAGCGCGATGAGCTGCCTGAACACGCTGCGCCACTGTTGCTCGCCCACATCAGCGCCGATGCCAAAGGTGCTGAGTGTGCTGTGGTTGAACTGCACCATTTTGTCGGTGGTTTTGCCGCGCAAAATGTCAATCAAATGGCCCGCGCCAAAGCTGATACCGCTGGCCTGCTGCACGCGGAAGATGCAACTGATGGCTTTGCGCGCTGCCTCGGTGGCGTCCCACACCGCCGCCGGGCTCATGCAGTTGTCGCAGTTGCCACATCTGAAACTCAAACGTTTGCCGTCGCCATCCAACTCACCCGTGACCTTCTGGTCGAAGTAACCGAGCAGCCGCCCACGGCGGCAATCCATCGCCTCTGACAATGCCAACAGTGCATCCAGCTTGCCGCGCATCACCTGCTTGTAGGTCTCGCCTGCGGGGCTCTCATCGATCATGCGGCGTTGGTTGACAACGTCTTGCAGGCCATAGCACATCCAGGCGTTGGCCGGTTCGCCATCGCGGCCCGCGCGGCCTGTCTCTTGGTAGTAGCCTTCGATGTTTTTGGGCATGTCCAGGTGGGCCACAAAGCGCACGTCGGGCTTGTCGATGCCCATGCCAAAGGCTATGGTGGCCACCATCACCACTGCCTCGCCCTGTGTCCCGTCACTGCGCAAAAACGCGTCTTGGTTGGCCTGGCGCACCGCGCGGTCCAGGCCGGCGTGGTAGGGCAGGGCACGCACGCCGTGCTCACACAGCATGTCGGCCACCTCTTCGACCCGCTTGCGTGACTGGCAGTAGACGATGCCTGCGTCGCCCGTGTGCTCGGTGTCGATAAAGCGCAGCAACTGTTTGCGCGGGTCGTTCTTCTCGACAATTTTGTAGCGGATGTTGGGGCGGTCAAAGCTGCTGACAAACTGCTGCGCATCCTGCAATTGCAGCCGCTCGACAATGTCGCTGCGCGTGAGGGCATCGGCGGTGGCGGTGAGGGCCACGCGCGGCGTAGTGGGATAACGCTCGTGCAGCACCGTAAGCGCCCGGTACTCTGGCCGAAAGTCGTGCCCCCACTGGCTCACGCAATGCGCCTCGTCGATGGCAAACAGGCTGAGCTGCCCGCGCTCGTAGAGCGAATCCATCAGCGCTAAAAAGCGCGGGTTGGTGATGCGCTCGGGCGCGGCGTACAGCAGGGTAATCTCGCCGCGCAGCAGCTTTTGCTCTATGGCATTGGCCTCTTGTCCCGTCAGCGTGGAATTTAGAAACGCCGCCTCCACGCCCGCCTCGTGCAGCGCGCCCACCTGGTCGTGCATCAGCGCGATCAGGGGCGAGACGACGACCGATACGCCTTTGCCCAGTTGCTGGCGCGCAATGGCCGGTATTTGAAAGCACAGGGACTTGCCGCTGCCGGTAGGCATCAGCACCAGCGCATCGCCGCCGTTGATCAGGTGCTCTATCGCCGCTGCCTGGTGCCCACGAAACGCAGAGTAGCCAAAAACGTCGTGAAGGATGGTGTTAGATAAAGCCACGGCGTGAACACGGACAAAGAGAAAAATGGTTTGCGCTACTGATATCGCAGCCTATCCCGCAACATCGGGTTGGTTTGAAGAGCTATTTTATGCCAACAAAAGTCGCCCCCCACGCACTGTGCACAGGGGTACGTGGGCCGGTGGCCTGCGGGGCCGGCGCTCGCCTCGCGCGCAAGGATGTTGTTACTGACGGTCTCATGGGGCTGTTCATTTTGCGTTGCCTGTTGCACACTCCAAGGCTATGAAGATCATCGTGTTGGGCGCGGGAATCATTGGCATCAGCACCGCCTGGCATTTGCTGGAGCGCGGCCACGAGGTGGTGGTGGTGGACAGGCAAAGCCAGGCCGCGCAGGAAACCAGCTTTGCCAACGCGGCCCAGATATCGGTGAGCTACTGCGAGCCGTGGGCGCACAAGGGCGCGCCCCTGAAGGCGCTGCAGTGGATGTTTTCAGCGCAGGCGCCGCTGCTGTTTTGCCCGCAGTGGCCGCTGGGCAAAGGCTGGCAGCAGTACCGCTGGGGGCTACAGTTTTTGGCCCAATGCAACGACGCAGCCTTTGAGCGCAACGTGCAGCAGCTGGTGGCGTTGGGCCGCTACAGCCACGCCGCCCTCAAGGACGTGGTGCAGGCCACCGGCATTGAGTACCACCGGCTGGAAAAAGGCATCGCCCATTACTTTACCGACAGCAAAGAGTTCGATGCCGCCGCCAGAGAGGCCAGCCTGATGCAGAAATATGGCGTAGAGCGCCGTGTGGTCAGCCGGGACGAGCTGGTCAAGATCGAACCCGCGCTCGCCCCCTTCAGCAGCCAGATTGCTGGCGGCACCTTTACCGCCAGCGACGAGTCGGGCGATGCGCGTGTGTTTACCGAAAAACTGGCCGCCCTGTGCGCCCAGCGCGGTGCCCAGATGCTGTGGGCACACGATGTAGAAGGCCTGCACAAGATGGCCAACACCTTGGATTCAGTCACCGTGCGGGCACGCGATACCGGTGCCCGCCAGACACTGCGGGCAGATGCAGTGGTGGTGGCTTGCGGCAGCTATTCGGCCCCCTTGCTGCGCACCGTGGGGGTAGACCTGCCTGTCTACCCCGGCAAAGGCTACAGCGCCACCCTCGCATTGCTCAAGCCCCAGGCCGCGCCACTGGTGTCCATGATCGATGACGATAAAAAAATCGCCATCTCCCGTTTAGGTAACCAGTTGCGCGTGGCGGGCACCATCGAGGTCGGAGGCTACGACCTGTCGCTCACCTCCGCTCTGTCCCAAACGCGCTGCCAAATGCTGCTGGACCGGGTCGAGCTGGTGCTGCCCGGCGTGGCAGATACCCGCAGCGCCGCCCAAGGCGGGCAACCGCATCTGTGGTGCGGACTGCGACCCGCCACCCCCACCAACATTCCCTACATTGGCCGCACCCAAGTGGCCAAGCTCTGGGTCAATACCGGCCACGGCACGCTGGGCTGGACCCACGGCGCAGGCTCGGGCAAAGCCATTGCCGAGTTGATCACTGGCGCCCGGCCCGCCATGGCGTTTAACTGCTACGGATATGAAAGCCCAGCATAGGCCTGTGCAGGCCAAAAAAAGGGCGATTAAAGCATGCACACCATCCTTTAACCGCCCAGCGTACCCCCTCAAGGGCAAAAACTATTTGGGCAGCATCACGGTGTCGATCACGTGGATCACGCCGTTGGTGGCGGCGACATCGGTGGCCACCACTTTCGCGCCATCCACCATCACGCCACCGTCGGTTTTCACGGTCAGCTCCTGGCCGTTCACGGTTTTCACCTTGCCAGCCTTCACGTCGGCGGCCATCACTTTGCCGGGCACCACGTGGTAGGTCAAAATTTTGCTGAGAGCGGCTTTGTCTTTCAGCAAGCCATCCAAGGTGGCCTTGGGGATTTTGGCAAACGCGTCGTCGGTTGGTGCAAATACGGTGAAGGGGCCGGGGCCTTTGAGCGTGTCCACCAGACCGGCGGCTTTGACGGCCGCTACCAGGGTGTTGAAGCTGCCAGCTTTCACGGCGACATCCACAATGTCTTGCGCCATGGCGCTGACCGACAGACCGAGACCTAATGCGAGAGAGATGAGAGATTTTTTCATGAGAATTCCTTTGAAGGATGGGTAAAAACCAAGCCCGGCGGTAGCCAGGCCTGCGAAAACAGCGCCAGCGGATGGCTGACCCCGTTATGGTTTGGGCAAGATCACCTTGTCGATCACATGCACCACACCATTCGTGGCCACGATGTCGGTGGCCGTGATGTTGGCCTTGCGGCCCCGTTGGTCGGTGATTGCCAGGGTGGAGTCCACCGTGAAGGTCTCGGTTTGCAGTGTGGTGATGGGGGTGCCTACGGGCACCTGCGCCTTGAGCACTTTGCCCGACACCACGTGGTAGGTGAGAATTTTAGTCAGCAAGGGCTTGCTGGCCGGGTCCAGTAACTGCGCCTTGGTCAAGCCCAGCTCGGTCAGTGCGGCGGCGAAGGCGGTGTTGGTGGGGGCAAACACAGTGAACGGGCCCGTGCCACTGAGCGTGGGTGCCAGGCCAGCGGCGACCACTGCCTCCACCAAAATACTCAAATCCGGCGTGGCCTGAGCCAGCTCGACCACGTTTTTGGTAGGTGCGGGCGCTGGGGCTGGGGCTGGGTCGTCATCGCCACCGCAGGCGGCTAAGGCTGCGGCAACGCTGGCTGCGAGAACATACTTCAAGAATTGACGTTTCATCTGGGTAGCTCCTGTGATAAGAGAATCGGCAACGGGTGGGTTACCGGGAATCTAACGAAGGGTTAGAAACCGGAATATATACCAATCGTTCTAAATAAATACTGTACAGTAATAAAATAACCAACAAGTTACACAATGATTCGTTTGAGCGCTTTGTGACTTCTGCGTAAAATAGCGCTTACATCACCGCAAAACCCCCATGGCCCACACCCCCACCACCCCTCGACTGCGCAAGCCAGCACCGGTCGGCAGCCACCCACTGGCCGAACCCACCAGGCAGCCCAAGCCGCGTGCCTTGGCAGGGCAAAAAGCCAATGCAGGCGAGCTGAGTGAGCCGGTTGTGCTGGCCAAACCCAGCTTCAAGCAGCAAATGCTGCTAGCCCGCGAAGAGGCCATCATTGACGTAGTCAACCGCATGCTGGCCGACAAAGGCTTTGATGCCATGACAGTGGATGAAGTGGCCTCCGAGGTAGGCGTAGCCAAAGCCTCGCTGTACAAGCACTTCCCCAGCAAAGAAGACCTGGCCGCCGCCGCCATGGTGCGCATGATGCAGCGGGCGCACGACTTTCTGGGCACCGTGAGCCCCAAGCTGGCCGCCATCGACAAACTCAAGGCGGCAGCCCGCTGGATGATGGCCCTCAAGCTGGCCGGTGAGATGCCCAACCTGCCCAGCCAAAACTCCAGCCTGCGCGCCACGCTGATTGCAAACAGCGGCTACATAGACGGGCTGATGGACATCAGCGATACCCTGGGCAGCTGGATCGAAGCGGCGCAAGAGGCCGGGCACATCAGCGCCAAACTGCCTGCCGTGGTGGTGCTCTACACCTTGTACGCCCGGGCTTGCGACCCGGTGCTGGAGTTTCTCAAGGTCAGCGGCCAGTACAGCCATGCGCAAATGCTGGACTACGTCACCAGCACCTGCTTTGACGGCGTAGCGGCAAGGTAATTCCATTTCTAAATCATTACTGTCGTTGTTGCGTCGCCTTGCCGTGCTGCAGCACTGTCTGCGGCTCCGCGCCTAGACATTAATGATGTAGAAA
>JAYVGI010000253.1:0-5954 GCA_043772355.1 Polaromonas sp. | reverse complement strand
CAGTAGTGCCGATTTTTAGAATCTACCAGCCTATAGCCAGCAAGAAATGTGCGCGAGCAGCTACGCAATACATAGCATACGTTGCTGCGGCGTGGTCGGCACATTGCGCCGCCGCCGGAGATCTTTGCGTCAACACTGGCGAGGAACGAGCTGCCGGGCACGCCCGTGCTGGTGTGACCGTCCGCACATTCCCCCACGCGCACCCGGCTGAGCCTGCCGCACTGCGAGCAGCGCAACTGGCGTGGGTGGCGGCGGCTGTTTTTGTTGTCTCGGCTGGTTATGGCGCGCTCATGCCGGTGTTGCCCGGTTGGCTGAGTTCGTTGATGCCTGGTGCGAGCATGGCAGAAATCGCGCGTCACGTCGGTTTTTTCAGCGCGCCATAAACTGGGGATCACGATGGGCGCACTGGCTGGCGCAGCGGGTCTCGGCCAGACGCTTGGCTCGTCCCTGGGTGGATGGCTTTTTGGTCTTCTTGGGCAAGGTAGTTTCGGCGTACTGATGGTTCCCCTGCTGGGAATGCTGGCGCTTGTGCTGGCCCGTCCGCGCTGGTGGCCGGTCGCACCCGACACTTTCAGATCGCGTCCCAATCGCTTGCCTGCCAAAGGCAATTAGGCGTCTGGCAGTTGCCAAGCCAACTTTTTGTCTTGGGCGAGCGACACAAAGTGGTAAAGCCCAACTGAATCTGAGATTTAGTAGCATTTGTCTTTGGAACTCACCGCACCAATTTGTCCACAGGCAAGATTCATTGTATTTGCCAGCAGATACCATGGTGTGCACTATCCTTAACCTGTGGTCCTGCTCCATCAGACCAAGATCAATCCAGAGTAACTTGCGCTCGTTCCCAAATAAAAAAACCCCTACAGCGTGGAGCGATAGGGGTTTTTAAAAGCTCTTAAGAGCACACCTGGCGGAGAGGGCGGGATTCGAACCCGCGGAAAGTTTTACCCTTCGTACGCTTTCCAGGCGTATGACTTAAACCGCTCATCCACCTCTCCTTGCGGTGTGTATTGTAGCTTACGCAGCGGCGATTCTAATGCTGTGAATCGGCAAATGCTGCTTCATCTGCGCTTGGTGCCTGCTTGGTACCGGGCACATACACGCGCAGGCCGTTTTTGGCCTCTACTTCTACATAGGCGCTGGCATGACCCGTTTTGGCTACCACGTCTAGCTGGGCAATCAGCTCAGCGAGGTGTACGGAGGCAGCCGAGTCTTTGTCGGCACCTACTTTGCAGTCAAAATCCCAAAAATCTACCCCCTCGGGCAGCGATATTTTGCGGCAGCGTTTGACGTATTTGCGGATATCGTGTTTGGTGGCTTCCAGCACGCGCTCGGGGTGTTTGCCTTCAATAATCAGGGGATAAGTTTTTTTCATAGGCTGAGTTTAACGCTGTGCACCCGCGATGCCTGCACGGTAGGCATGTTTTCGCAAATCTTCCAGCGTAACAAGCTCCAAGGCTTTTTCGTGAGTGGACTCTAGCACCACAGGCGGGGCCAGGCCGGCCGCCAGAGCCTCTTGCCAACGCTTGGCGCACAGACACCAGCGATCGCCTGCTTGCAGCCCTGCAAAGCGGTATTCGGGGCGCGGGGTCATCAGGTCGTTGCCGCGCTGCAACGAGAACACCAAAAACTCCTGTGTTACCCGTATGCACACCAGGTGCGAGCCCGCATCGCTTTCGTCGGTGTTGCAGCAGCCGTCGCGAAAGTAGCCAGTGAGCGGGTCGTAAGAGCAGGGCACCAGGGGGGTACCTAAAACGTTGTTGGGCATGGGTTTTGATGCTGAATGTGCAAGAGGGGTTTCGACAAGCCCAAACCGAGCGGGGTTGAGTATGCCGAGAACGGTGTTTATCGTTAGCTTTTGGTTTGATTCGCCTGCACCATCTTCATGGCTGAGCTGATCAGGGTGCTGACCTGGGTCATATCGCTGGGCACAATCAAGGTGGTGGTGGCATCAGCGGCGACTTTGCTATAGGCCTCCACCGCTTTTTCGGCCACTTTAAGCTGCACAGCCAGCTCGCCGCCGGGCTGGCGAATGGCGGCGGCGATGCGTTCGATAGCATCCGCTGTTGCGTTGGCAACTGCCGTGATGGACGCGGCCTGGCCTTGGGCGTTGTTAATGACGGCTTGTTGCTCACCCTCAGAGCGCGCAATAAAAGCAGCACGCTCGCCGGTGGCGATGTTGATCTGCTCCTGGCGGCGGCCTTCGGAGGCGGCAATCAGCGCGCGTTTGCCGCGCTCAGCGGTAATCTGCGCCTGCATGGCGTGCAAAATTTCTTTCGGTGGGGTCAGGTCTTTGATCTCGTAGCGCAGCACCTTCACGCCCCAGTTCAGCGCGGCCTCGTCAATAGCGGCTACCACTTGCGCGTTGATGATGTCGCGCTCTTCCAAGGTTTTGTCCAGCTCCAGCTTGCCGATCACGCTGCGCAAGGAGGTTTGCGCCAGCTGGCTGATGGCCAAAATGTAGTTGCTCGACCCGTAGCTGGCGCGCTGCGCGTCCGTCACTTGAAAATACAAAATCCCGTCCACTTGCAGTTGCGTGTTGTCTCGGGTGATACACACTTGGCTGGCGATGTCGAGCGGGATTTCTTTCAGGCTGTGTTTGTAGGCGACCTTGTCCACAAAGGGAATGACAAAGTTCAAACCCGGAGTCAAAACACTGTGGAACTTGCCTAAGCGCTCCATCACCCAGGCATTGGTCTGGGGCACCACCTTGACGGTTTTGGCAATAAACACCACCACCAGAATCAATAAAACAATTGCGATTTCCATATATTTCTTTCTTGCGTAAATTTCAAATCAAAATTCAAGAGCTGCATGAGCTAGCCGGATCGAACCGTGAGCCAGGTCCAAAAATTAAACCGCTCACCCCCATATCAAGCTGGTTCAAGCACCAAGCGGCTGCCGACGACCTCTTTCACCCGAAAACTTCCCGCGGTTTGCGCCACACCTGGCGCTGCCATGACGGCCCATTGTGCACCACGGTATTTGATCGACGCACTGCCGTCCGCATTCCATGCATCTACCTGCACGACAGCGCCCACGTCCTGGTTCACGTCGCGGTTCGCCTGCGCTTTGGCAGCGCCGGGTTGTTTGATCTTGTAGGCGTGCCAAGCAAACGTAGCGCCACCACCTACCAATGCCGCCACCACACACTGGCCGCTCACGCTGGCACCCGCGTAGGCGGCCATTGCGCCAGCGACCATGCCCAGCGAGATCATGAGCAAATAAAAGGTTCCTGTTACAAGCTCAGCCGTCACAATCAAACCCGCCAAAACCCACCAAATCGTCGAATGCGCCATAAATCCGCCTCCTGTGTGTGATGCACCACATTTTGAGGCAAAACTTGGCCCTTGCAAGCCCCCAACCACAGAATATCCGTACACTTCGCACTTCGTTAGGCGTTAGCGTCCAACTGCCCTCCGGCTTGCGTGCCGGTCCTTCAATTTCACCGCTATCGGAATTGGCATGAAATTTCGTTTCCCCATCATCATCATTGACGAAGACTTTCGCTCTGAAAACACCTCTGGCCTGGGCATCCGCGCGCTGGCCGAGGCGATTGAAAAAGAAGGCTTTGAGGTGCTGGGCGTAACCAGCTATGGCGACCTCTCCCAGTTCGCCCAGCAGCAAAGCCGCGCCAGCGCGTTTATTTTGTCGCTGGACGATGATGAATTCACCCCCGGGGAAGAGCTAGACCCTGCGGTGCTCAATCTGCGCGCCTTCATCAACGAAGTGCGCCGCAAAAACGCCGATGTGCCGCTGTACGTGTATGGCGAGACCAAAACATCGCGCCACCTGCCCAACGACATTTTGCGCGAGCTGCACGGCTTCATCCACATGTTTGAAGACACGCCCGAGTTTGTGGCGCGGCATATCCTGCGTGAGGCCAAAAGTTATTTGGAGGGCGTGCAACCGCCGTTCTTTAAAGCTTTGCTCGATTACGCCGAAGACGGCTCTTATAGCTGGCACTGCCCCGGCCACTCGGGTGGCGTGGCCTTTCTCAAGTCGCCCATCGGCCAAATGTTCCACCAGTTTTTTGGCGAGAACATGCTGCGCGCCGACGTGTGCAACGCGGTAGAAGAGCTGGGCCAGCTGCTGGACCACGACGGCGCGATTGGCGAGAGCGAGAAAAACGCTGCCCGCATCTTTAACGCTGACCATTGCTACTTTGTCACCAACGGCACCAGCACCAGCAACAAGATGGTGTGGCACCACACCGTCGCCCCGGGCGACGTGGTGGTGGTTGACCGCAATTGCCACAAATCCATCCTGCATGCCATCATCATGACGGGCTCTATTCCCGTCTTTTTAAAGCCCACGCGCAACCACTTTGGCATCATCGGGCCGATTCCTAAAAGCGAGTTTGAGCCCGCCGCCATCAAAGCCAAGATCAAGGCCAACCCGCTGCTGAGGCATATTGATTCCGAGACCGTCAAGCCGCGCGTGATGACGATTACCCAAAGCACCTACGACGGCGTGCTGTACAACACCGAGACCATCAAAGACCTGCTGGACGACTATGTCGATGCCCTGCATTTTGACGAAGCTTGGTTGCCCCACGCGGCCTTTCATACCTTCTACAGCTCGTTCCATGCGATGGGCAAAAAACGCGCGCGCCCGAAAGAGGCGCTGACATTTGCCACCCAGTCCACCCACAAGCTCTTGGCCGGTATCAGCCAGGCCAGCCATGTGCTGGTGCAAGACGCGCAAAACCGCAAGCTGGACAGGCATTTGTTCAACGAAGCGTATTTGATGCACACCAGCACCTCGCCACAGTACGCCATCATCGCGTCTTGCGATGTAGCGGCTGCCATGATGGAGCCGCCCGGCGGCACCGCACTGGTGGAGGAGTCCATCATGGAGGCGCTGGACTTTCGCCGCGCCATGCGCAAGGTGGATGCTGAATATGGCGATGACTGGTGGTTCAAAGTCTGGGGGCCGGACAAGCTGTCGGACGACGGTATGACCACCTCGGACGAATGGCGCTTGCATGGCGAGGCCAAGCAGCACACCAATGGCAAAAAAGGCAAACCTAATTGGCACGGCTTTGGCAACGTGGCCGAGGGCTTCAACATGCTGGACCCGATCAAGTCCACCATCGTCACGCCGGGCCTCAACTTGGACGGCAAGTTCAATAAAACTGGCATCCCCGCCAGCATCGTCAGCAAGTTTTTGGCCGAGCACGGCGTGATTGTGGAGAAGACCGGGCTGTACAGCTTCTTTATCATGTTCACCATCGGCATCACCAAGGGCCGCTGGAACACGCTGCTGACCGCGCTGCAGCAGTTTAAAGACGACTACGACCGCAATCAGCCCATGTGGCGCATCCTGCCCGAGTTCAGCAAGGCACAACCCACGTATGAGCGCATGGGCCTGCAAGACCTGTGTCAGCACATCCATGGCCTGTACGCCAAATACGACATTGCCCGCCTGACCACCGATGTGTACCAAAGCGACCTGCACCCCGCCCTGACCCCGAGTGATGCCTATGCGCACATCGCGCACCGCAAGACCGAGCGGGTAGAGATCGACAAGCTGGAAGGGCGCATTACGGTCGGTTTGGTCACGCCGTACCCACCCGGTATTCCATTGCTGATCCCAGGTGAGGTGTTCAATAAAAAGATCGTGGACTACCTCAAGTTCGCCCGCGCCTTTAACCGCGAGTGTCCCGGTTTTGAGACCGATATTCATGGTTTGGTGGAGCTGGTAGATTCCAATGGCGTGAAGCGGTATTACGCGGATTGCGTGAAGCAGTAGCGCCTCCGACCTGATCTTGCCAGTTTGGCGGGCATACCTTCCAAAAAAGCCAAGTTTTTGAACGCTTTTAAGATGAAATATGCTGTTAGCCAGCAGAAATATTGCCTTATTCCATTTCTAAATCATTACTGTCGTTGTTGCGTCGCCTTGCCGTGCTACAGCACTGTCTGCGGCTCCGCGCCTAGACATTAATGATGTAGAAA
>JAYVGI010000252.1:0-3031 GCA_043772355.1 Polaromonas sp. | reverse complement strand
GAGCCGACAGCCGCACCTTTGCCTGCGCCTGCTCCGACAACCATTGCGCCGCCGCTGCCAACGCCTACGCCCATACCGGCACCTGCGCCGGTACCAGTTCCAACTCCGAAACCTGCGCCAACGCCTGCACCTAATCCCACGCCTGCACCAGCCGCTGTGCCAACCCCATCGCCCGCACCCATACCTGCCGTGCCTGCCCGTGCAGTCGCTGTGCCCACAGCACCCGCCACGCCGCCCAGCAACGCAGCCACTGCGCCAGCGCCAGCGCCATCGGCACCGGCACCGGCACCGGCACCGGCACCGGTACCAGCATCAGCCAATGCTTCTCCAGCCGCCAGCACTGCTGCCACGGTTCGCCCGCCAGGGCCAGCCAGCGCGCCATCGGCAGGCGCTGCCGCGCCGGGTGCCGCAGCAGGCGCGGCCACTGGTGGGGCCAGTGGGGCAGCGACAGGGGCGGCAGCGGGTGCACCGTCGGGTGGGCCCGGCGGCGTGCCCGGTGCCGTGGGCTCAGGCTGGGGCACGCCCGGCAGCGCAGGTCTGCCCGCGCCCGGCGCAGCCACCAGCCGCCCACCGCTCGACCTGGGCTTGCCGCGCACCCAGCCTGTCTACCCCTACCGTCCCCCATTGGCCACGCCACAGCGCAGCTTGGCCGATCGCGCCAACGCCCAGCTCAACCCCAAACCCCGCGATCCGTTTGCAGAGTCGGTCGACGCTGCAGGCGATACAGTAGATTGTTTAAAAGGCCCACCCAAAGGCCCCGCACAAGGGCTTTTGGGTGTCGTTACTGTCCTGCAAAAACTTTTTGAAGAGAAGTGTAAAAAATGAACCTCCCATTTGTAAGCACGGCCATAGCCCAAACCCTCTCCACCACCACCTCCACTATCAGTGCTGCTGCCACCAGTGCGGCCAGTTCTGCCGCAGCCAACCCCTACGGCCTGGGCGCCATCTGGTCGCAGGGCGACTGGGTGGCCAAAGGCTGCTTGCTGCTGCTGGCCATCATGTCGATCGCCAGTTGGTATGTGCTGGTCACCAAATACCTGGAGCTGCGCCGCCTGACAGCGCAAAGCCGCGATGCACACCGCACCTTTAGCCAACTGCAAAACTTCTCTGCCAACGTGGCCAAACTCAGTGGCGATAACCCACTGCGCTACGTTGCCGATGTCGGGCACGATGCGGCGCACCAGTTCACCGTCCTAAAACCCCGTGTGGACTACGACACCTGGACCCTCCGCGCCATCGAGCAGGCCCTGTCCAAAGTGCAAACCCGCATGCAAGAGGGCATGGCGGTGCTGGCCACCATTGGCTCCACCGCGCCCTTTGTGGGTTTGTTTGGCACGGTGTGGGCCATCTACACCGCCTTGGTCAAAATCGGTGCGTCCGGCCAAGCCTCTATCGACCGCGTGGCAGGCCCTGTGGGCGAGGCCCTCATCATGACCGCCATTGGTTTGGCCGTGGCCGTGCCCGCAGTGTTTGGCTACAACTGGCTGCTACGCAAAAACAAGCTCGCATTGGAATCCATGCGCAGCTTCGGTGCCAAGCTGCACATCTTGCTGCTGGCCACCACCTACAGCGGTGAGACTGCCAAGGCCTCAGAGGACAAAGTTTCAATGGTCACGGCTGCTGAGACCAGGTTTTCAGAGACCACCCCACAAGCGCCTGAGCAAAGCTGACACCATGGCCATGTACACCGCCCAAGACGGCAGCGACGATGACGACGGCTGGATGGCCGAGATCAACACCACACCCCTGGTAGACGTGATGCTGGTGCTGCTGATCATCTTTTTGCTCACGATTCCCGTGGTCAGCGCGACCGTGGCCCTGAACCTGCCCATCGAGTCCGCCCAGCGCCGCGACACCAGTGGCGACTACGTCGTCATCAGCGTCGATCGCGTAGGCAATATGTACTTCAACGAAGCCTTTGCACCCGACATTGAGGCCCTCTCCCGCATGATCAGCCTGGTAGCCACGCGCAGCCCGCAGCCCGAGCTGCACATCCGCGCCGATGCCAATGCGCCCTACGTTTTTGTCGGCCAAATCATCGACACCGCCCAGGGCTACGGTTTTGCACGGCTAGGGCTGATCACCGAGCCCATGCCAGACCCGCAAGCTAATGTAAGGTGACCCCATGAAGCTCTACAGCCAACTCCTCTCACCGCACTTGGGCAGCACCCAGGCTGAGCCCAGCCCGATGATCGAGATGAACACCACACCTCTGATCGACGTGATGCTGGTGCTCATCGTCATGCTCATCATCACCATTCCCGTGCAACTGCATTCCGTCAACCTGGACATGCCCTCTGCGCAAGTGTCCACCCTGGTGCCCGAGGTGATCGTGCTGCAAATGGACGCAGCAGGCTTTCTGCGCTGGGGCGATGAGGCCGTGCCCGACATCCCCACATTGAGCGCCAAAGTCAACGCCGCCGCGCTGATGCCCATACAGCCCGAGATCCACCTGCGCCCCTCGGCCGATACGCCCTACGCCTATGTTGCAGCGTTTTTGGCGATGGCGCAGAAGGCGGGGCTGACCAAGGTGGGGGTGGTGAACTGATGGTTTCTGAGCGACTAAAAGATCAATCAAAAATGGCTCCATGTGATTTTTAGTGGATAGCGAGCAGGATCCGGAGGGCTTGGCTTGGGTGCGGGATCAGTAGGGCGGCGCACCTTCAGCTACGCGGCTGTCCCCCGTGCTGGCCCATAGCCAGCAACTCCTCCTTGATGCCGCTACGCTGAAAGTGCACCGCCGACCTGATCTGGCCAGCTTGGTGCTGCGTCCGAGTCAATAGGGCGCTAGCAAGGGGGAAAGCAAATGGGGTCAGATCAAAATTCAGCAAGCCCCTCGGTTCGCAGCGCGCAACGCCCTGACGAAATTTTGCTCTGACCCCTTTTGCGCAGTCTCAGACCCCCGCAGCGCAGGCCTGCGAGTGCGCCGCCTGGTAATTCCATTTCTAAATCATTACTGTCGTTGTTGCGTCGCCTTGCCGTGCTACAGCACTGTCTGCGGCTCCGCGCCTAGACATTAATGATGTAGAAA
>JAYVGI010000251.1:0-4378 GCA_043772355.1 Polaromonas sp. | reverse complement strand
TTTCTACATCATTAATGTCTAGGCGCGGAGCCGCAGACAGTGCTGTAGCACGGCAAGGCGACGCAACAACGACAGTAATGATTTAGAAATGGAATTACCGCGAAGCGGGCCGGGGCTCGGGTGGCGTGGACATTGCGCCGTAATAGCGCGCGTGCTTGTACTAAGAAGTAAACTCAGACCGCTACGTTTTAAATAGCTGCTTACGCTCAGAAAAATGGTCTACAGCCATATCTCCGCCAAGTGACTCAGCGGCAGTGCCCGCGCGCGCTTGGACAATGCATAGGGCTCACTCACCTGCGCCACCACAAAGCCGCTGTCCAGCTTCAGCGTATCCAGGGCCTCCACAAAGCCTTTGCCTACTTTCGGCGCTGCGGCGTGTTTGATTTCTATGGCCCGCAGTTGGCCGCCGGGCAGCTCCAGCAGCAGGTCTAGCTCGCTGCCGCTGGCGGTGCGGTAAAAGCTGGCGCGGCACCCTAGGGGGGCTTCGGCCAGGATTTGCTCTATCACCCAGCCCTCCCACGATGCGCCGAGCATGGGGTGGCCTTGCAATGCGTCGTGGTTGGGCAGGTTTAGCAGGGCATGCAGCACGCCGCTGTCGCGTAGGTAGACCTTGGGCGATTTAACCAGGCGTTTGCCAAGGTTGGCGCTGTAGGGGGGCAGCACGCGCACCATGAAGGTACTCGCCAAAATGTCCAGGTAGTGGCGCACGCTGGGTGCAGTGATGCCCAGCGAGCCCGCAATGGTGGACGCACTCCACAACTGGCCGTGGTAGTGCGCCAGCATCAGCCAAAAGCGGCGCAGCGTGGCGCTGGGCACGCGGATGCCCAGCTGCGGTATGTCGCGCTCCAGGTAGCTGCGGATGAACGCTTCGCGCCAGCGCATCGACGCGCTATCGCTGGGTGCCAACAGGCTATCGGGAAAGCCGCCCCGGCTCCATAGCGTGGTCATGGCATCAGCCCAGGCGGCAGGGTCTGTGCCCGGCGTGCGCAGCTCGCCAAGCGACAATGGCGCTAGCTCTAAAAATTCAATCCGTCCGGCCAAGGTTTCTGATGAGCGCTGGATCAGCGCGGGCGCAGCCGACCCCAGCGCCAAAAACCGCCCTGGCCTGCGCTGCGCATCGACCAAGCTGCGCAGCACGGGGAACAGATCGGGCCGCAACTGCACCTCATCCAAAATCACCAGCTTGCCCGCCAAGGGCTCTAAAAACAGCTCCGGCTCCGCCAGCTTGGCCACGTCAGACGGCCGCTCTAAATCCAGCATGACAGCCCCCGTCCCCAGCTGCGCGGCCAGCGTACGCGCCAACGAGGTTTTACCCACCTGCCGTGGCCCCACCAAGCCCACAACGGGGAAGATTTGGAGACTCGATTGCAGCTGCGGTAGCAATGATCGGGTGATTTTCATCCTCGTATTTTAATAGATTGACTATCGAAATGCAAGGATAAATATGCGCCGCTGTACCTGTAATAACTGCCAACTCAACGGTCAATCAGTGAGCTGAGAATGCCATTATCCACGCCCAATTCGAGCCGTGAAGCGGTATGTAGCCTTTGAATCTATTGCGCTGTAGCAGCGCGCCTGCCAGTCAAGGGTAAATCCGTATGGCTAGAAAAACAGATTTTTTGCCTAATGGGTTTCGTCTTGCTTGCAAGAACGACGTTCTAAATAGCGGAACAATTTGAGGATAAACAACTCAACCACCTGAGCATCACACCAGTCCACGGAGTCCCACCATGCGCCTACCCTCTCTGCTCGCCACGGCGTGCCTGTCCCTGTTTGTCAGCAGCGCCGTGCAGGCGCAAGCGGCTTATCCGGTCAACCGCGTGACGATGGTCACGCACTCTAGCCCAGGCGGTGGTACCGATGTGTTTTTGCGCAACCTGAACAAGCATTTGTCGGGCGTGATCAAAACCAACTTCGCGGTGGAGAACATTCGCGGTGGTAGCGGCGCGACGGCGGTGGCGCATGTGGCTAAGGGCGCGGCGGACGGATCGATTTTCTATGGCACTACGCCCACCTACATTCAAACCACGCTGCTGTCCAAGCCCCCCGTGGGCTATGACGGGCTGGACCCGATGGTGATCGTGTTTATCGACCCCGAGGTGATCTACACCCGCGCCGAGTCGCCGTTTAAAACCCTGGCCGATGTGGTGGCGCATGCCAAGGCCAACCCTGGCAAGTCGCGCTGGGGCGCGGCCAACCCGGCGTCGCTGGAGCGCATAGGCATGGAGCGCCTGGCGCGCGCGGGTGGCGTGAAGGTGCCTATCGTCAGCCACGAGGGCGGCGGCGACATGATGATTGGCGTGCTGAACGGCACCTACGACATAGGCATTGGTGAGGTACAGGAGCTGCAAGGCCAACTGGAAGCCGGCAAGATCCGTTTGCTGGCCACGCTGTCTGAGAGCCGCTTGGCCGGGCTACCCAACTTGCCTACCGCCAAAGAGCAGGGGCTGAATGTGGTGATTCGCAAGTTCCGTGGCATTGCCTCGCCCAAGGGCCTGCCCGATGCGGTGGCCAAGACCTGGGAGGATGCGATTCGCAAAGTGGTGGACTCACCCGCCTACAAGGCGGAGTACACCAAAGACCACCTCACCCCCATGGTGCTGGGCCGCGCCGAGGCGCGCAAGTTCACTGCCGACGTGGCGGCTGAGACTGCCGCTTCCTTCAAAGAAATGGGCTTGACGAAATGAGCGATGCCAAGCTGACCGATGCGCGGGTAGACCGCATCACGGGTGCGCTGGGTGTGCTCCTGTCCGTCGGCTACGTGCTGTATGCGCGTGGCATAGAAGACAGCTTGTTGGCCGATGGGGTGGGTGCCAATGGCGTACCCACTGGCGTGAGCGTGGTGTTGCTGTTGGCATCGCTGGCGTTGTTTGGCAAAAGCTGGGCTGCATCAAGTAACGCGGCTGAACCAGATGCGGACGAAGAAAATGCGGATGAAGATGGTGCCAAACACCCGCACCGCATGGCGTTGGGTTTGCTGATCATCTTGGCGGCCTACGTCACACTACTGCCATTTTTGGGTTACGTGGTGTCCATCGGTTTGTTGGTGGGCAGCGTGGCTTGGCTGGCGGGTGCACGCAAACGCATCTCGGTGCTGGCCTGCGTGCTGATTGCCGGGCCTGCGCTGTGGTTGATGTTTGACTGGGCGCTGGAGATCCACATGCCCGTAGGCCTGTGGCCTAAGCTGCTGGGTAAATAAAGCATGGACAGCTTTCTCATCTCTTTACAAAACCTGGCTTCGGTGGGCGTGATCGTCGCTGCGTTTGCCGGCGTGCTCTGGGGCATCTTGGGTGGTGCGCTGCCAGGCATATCACCGTCGATTGCCATGGCCCTGCTGCTGCCGTTCACGGTAGGCATGACACCCACGGTCGCCTTGGTGTTGCTGGCCAGTGTGTATGTGGGCGCGGAATACGGTGGCTCGATTCCCGCAATTTTGATCCGCACACCGGGCACCAATTCAGCCTCGGCCACCGTCATCGACGGCTACGAGATGGCGCGCCAAGGCAAGGCGGGCGAGGCCTTGGGCATCTCGTTGATCTCGGGTCTATGGGGTGGCCTGTTTGGTCTGGCGGTGTTGGTATTGGCGACAGAGAGCTTGGCCAAAGTGGCTTTGGCCTTCACGCCTGCGGCCTACTTTTCTCTCGGCATTTTGGGCTTGTCGGTGATTGCCGGTTTGTCGGGTGGCTCACTCATGCGCGGCATCATTGCAGGGTGCATGGGCTTGATGATCGCCTTCATCGGCAGTGACCCGGTCTCGGGCGTGCAGCGCTTTACTTTTGGATCGGCGGATTTACTCGACGGTGTGAAACCCATTCTGGTGATGGTCGGGCTGTTTGCCGTGACCGAGATGCTGGTGCAAATCGGCGAGCCGCCTTGGGCTAAGGGCGGGCAAACCTCTACCAAGCTCAAGCTGCCTGACTGGGCCATGTCCAAGCGCCTTTTCAAGCCGCAGGCCATTGGCGCGGTCATCGGCACGGTGGAGGGCGTAACGCCCGGCGCGGGCGGCACCATTGCGGCTTTCATGGCGTACTCTGAGGCCAAGCGCTGGTCCAAGCACCCCGAAGAGTTTGGCAAGGGCTCGCCCGAGGGTGTGGCCGCGCCTGAGTCGGCGAACAACGTGGTGACGGCTACCGCGCTGGTGCCGCTGCTCAGCTTGGGCATACCGGGCTCCAACTCCGCCGCCATTTTGCTCGGTGGCTTTTTGATCCACGGCTTGCAGCCCGGCCCCATGCTGTTCCAAAAAGCGCCCGAGGTGGTGTATGGCCTGTACGGCGGTTTGTTCATTGCCAACATCGCCATGCTGCTGATTGGCCTGGTGATTTTGTCGCCCTGCATGTGGCTGGTGAACCGCCCCAAACCGTATTTGATTGCCTTCATC
>JAYVGI010000250.1:0-4454 GCA_043772355.1 Polaromonas sp. | reverse complement strand
TTTCTACATCATTAATGTCTAGGCGCGGAGCCGCAGACAGTGCTGTAGCACGGCAAGGCGACGCAACAACGACAGTAATGATTTAGAAATGGAATTACGCGGCGCCATAGGCGCAATCAGGTTCACATCCCGCTCGACCGCGTTCGATTTGGTGATCAGGCTAAAAGCATGCTGGGTATCGCGCATCACCTCTATCACTTGCCGCGTCAACAGCCGCTCGCGCTCGGCGGGTTGGTAGCAATCGGTTGCTGAACCAATATTGAGCAGCTGCGGCCGGTACGATGGGCTGGCCAGCTCGCTGCGCAGCACAGATGCGATGTTGCGCTTGGCAATGATCTTGGTCTCAAAATCCAAACCCGGTGAATAGCCCAAATAGCTGTGCGTAGGCCGTGCATAGCAATAAATGCAGCCGTGCTCGCAGCCCCGGTAGGGGTTGACCGAGTAGTCAAAATAAATGTCGGGCGAGTCGTTGCGGGTGATGACGGACTTGGCATCTTCCAAGATCACTTGGGTAGCTGGCGGGTCGCTGTCTTCACGTTGCGCGGCCATCTCGTCCACCGTGCCCCAGCCATCGTCAAAGCCCTCGCGCACATGACGTGCAAAGCGGTGGGCGATGCTGCTGGCGCTGCCACGGCCTTTGATGGCATGGACGGGGATCAGCACTTCAGGAGTAGGCATGGGGCTTTGGGCTGGCATATCAACACCCTAACTTTGGCATTCATCGAGCGGTGATGACTGCGCTGACGAGTGTGTTGGCGCTTGATGCAATACTGTAAATTATCACAGTATAAATGTTTATCCACAAAACACCAACCTCAATAGCAAACTGGTATGGCTGCTGGCTAATTTGCTATTGGACGTGGGATACCCTCTGCCGTACAGTCACAGCATCCAAATTTGTTATAGCGTTGTAGTATCTTGGCCAGCACACCCACCCTCCCTCCGCGTACCCTCCCCCGCGTTCAATTCGAGCATTTACGCAGCTTCATCCACGCCGCTTTCGTCAAGCATGGCCTGCCCGATTCCGATGCCCTAAAGGTAGCGCAGCTCATGGCCGAGGCTGACCTGCAAGGCTCGGACGGGCATGGCGTGATTCGCCTGCCGATGTACCTCAAGCGCATCAAAGCGGGCGGCATGAACGTCACGCCCAACATCCAGGTGGTGCACGAGCGCGCCGCCATGGCGGTGGTGGACGGCGACAACGGCATGGGCCATCTGGTGGTGAGTAAGGCGGTAGACATTGCGATTGCCAAGGCGCGGGTAGCCGGGGTCGCTTGGGTCAACACCCGCAACAGCAACCACGCGGGGCCAGCCTCGCTCTACTCACGCAAGCCTTTGGAGCATGACATGCTGGGCCTGTACTTTGCCGTGGGCAATGCCAACCACCTGCCGCCCTGGGGCGGCATGGACATGCTGCTGTCCACCAACCCGATATCGGCTGGCATACCCGCAGGCGATGAGCCGCCGGTGGTGCTGGACATGGCCACGACCGTAGCTGCCTATGGCAAAGTGAAAGCCAAGGCCAAGCGCGGCGAGCAGATGCCCGAAGGCTGGATGATCGACCGCCAAGGCAAACCGCTGACCGACCCCACGCGCGCAGCCGAAGGCTTTTTGCTGCCGATTGGCGAACACAAAGGCTACGGCCTGGCTTTGATCGTCGGCCTGTTGGCGGGCACACTCGGTGGAGCCGCCATGGGCCGCGATGTGGTGGACTTTAATGCCGACCATGTCACCAAAACCAACACCGGCCAAGCCATCCTGGTCATCGACCTGGCTGCCTTTGGCGACCCCGCGCAGTTCAAGCAATCGGTGGACGCCATCGTGCGCGACATCCGAAATAGCGAACGCCTGCCCGGTGTGGAGCGCGTCTGGCTCCCGGGCGAGCAAAGCCACGGCAAACGCGCCAGCTACCGCGCAGAGGGCATCCCGCTGATGGACGCGCTGGTGACCGAGCTGTATGCGCTGGCCAACGACATTGGCATTGCTCCGCTGGCAGTGAGCCAGACAGCGTGATATCTTTGCAGCAACACCACCCTACTCCCTCTCCCGCCTGCGGGAGAGGGAGTAGGGAGAGGGCGATGCGTCACGCGCTACGAGAAGCAGCCACAGAGTATTTCCATTTCCAAATGAAGGAGCATCCATGGGCCTGAAATTTTTAGAACATTTATTGATCCTCACCCACGACCCCGATGGCACGCGCGACTGGTTTTGCAACAACCTGGGTTTTGTCAGCGGCGACCACCCTGAGTTTGGTTTTCCGGTGCATTGGCTCTACATCGGCAAGCAAGACGTGATCCACATCGGCAAAGCCCGCCACTCAGCCCACCAAGATACCTACCTGCAAACCCCCAGCGACCAAGCCGGGGTGGACTACGCGGCAGCGGGCACACCGGGCTCAGGGCGCATTGACCACTTGTGCCTCAACTGCGAAGGCATTGAAGAATTTATCGAGCGCCTGGGCAAAAACGGCGTGGAGTTCAGCGAGCGCAAAGCGCACAACTCCAACCTGTACCAACTCTTCATGCGCGAGCCGATCAACGGCATCAAGGTAGAGCTGAACTTTGCCTGGCACGAGGCAGCCCGCATAGGCCGTGTGCCATCGTGGACGGATGCAGGTCAAAGCGATAAGTCTGTAGCAGAAGTCACTAAGTAACCCGTTCGTTCGGGCTGAGCCTGCCCTAGCCTTCACGCAACCTTTTTACCCATTCCATACCCTCAGAAAGCCCCCCACGCAAATCAAAGCAGTCCGCATCCACACTACCGGCGGCCCCGAAGTACTCAAACTAGAGCACATGGACATCCCAGCCCCCGCCGCAGGCGAGGTGCTTATCCGTCACACCGCCATTGGCTTTAACTTTCAAGACATCTACACCCGGGGCGGCATGTACCCCGCGCCCATGCCCAGCGGCCTGGGTACCGAGGCGGCAGGCGTGGTCGAGCAAGTAGGCCCGGGTGTAACCGACTTCAAAGCAGGCGACCGCGTGTGCTACGCCAGCGGCCCCGTGCTGGGCGCCTGCGCCACCCACCGCCTCTACCCCGCAGCGCGCCTGCTGCATTCGCCCGCGCATATGAAGGACGAAGAGATCGCCGCCATCTTGCTCAAGGGCATGACGGTCGAATACCTCATGCAGCGCTGCTACCCGGTCAAGGCTGGGCAACATGTGCTGATGCACGCAGCCGCAGGCGGCGTAGGCCTGCTGGCCGGGCAGTGGGGCCGCCACATCGGCGCGCAGATGATAGGCGTGGCAGGCGGTGCTGACAAAGTCAAGCTGGCCCTGGCCAACGGCTACGCCCATTGCATCGACCGCAAAACCGAAGACGTCGCTGCCCGCGTGAAAGAGATGACCGGCGGCAAAGGCGTGCCCGTGGTGTACGACTCGGTCGGTAAAGACTCGTTCGAGCAGTCCCCCAACAGCCTGTCCCCACGCGGCTACTTCGTCTCTTTTGGCACCACCACTGGCGCACCGCCACCCGTGCCCGCCAGCACCCTGCAAAAAATGGGCTCGCTGTACTTCACCCGCCCCACCCTGGTCACCTACACAGCCTCCACCGAAGACCTGCGCGCCTGCGCAGCGGCGGTATTTGACATGTTCGCCAAAGGCGCGCTCAAGGTGTCGATCAACCAGCGCTTTGCACTGGACGATATAGCCAAGGCGCATACGGCCTTGGAAGGCGGGCAGACCACCGGGTCCACGGTGATCATGCCCTGACAGGTCCCGGTTGATGTGTTGCGGCTTGGCTTGGAAAACCAGGCTTACTCTCTTTACCGTAGCACTCCGTGTAAGCAGGGCAGTGGGGTACACAGGGTAGAGCATGAAACGAGAGGGTTTTCAGGCTGCAGAGCCGCCAGGCGTAGAAAATCTGCCCTACAGGCCGTCTACCGACCATTTTCGGCAAAACAGGCACTCCCTATTCCATAGCGACTACCGTATGTTGCTTGCTGGCTATAGCGCGATAAGATGTAAAAATAGCGCTCAAGCAGGCAAATTTTCAGTGTCCAGCCGATGTGCAGGCTCCCCGGGGCTTGCCGAGCACTCCAGCACGGCGATTTTGCGCTGTTTTTTGCATCTATCAGCCATTAGCCATGGAGAAATATACCTTAGCCGCTACGCAATACATAGCGGTCAGGTTCTCGTGCGGAGCTGGCAGTCGCGCCTCTGGCGGCTGAAACTTGGTTGCGCGCCACAGACGCTGTAAACCGCTCCAAGTTACCAATTATTGGCCTTATCCTGTGTACCCCACTGGCCTGCATAGACGGAGCGCTACGCTTTAGTGAGTATTCAGATTTCCAGACAACCCGTCAAACCAGCGCGGCACAGTAATTACGTTTAGGTAAATGCATTATGATTAGTAATTCCATTTCTACATCATTAATGTCTAGGCGCGGAGCCGCAGACAGTGCTGCAGCACGGCAAGGCGACGCAACAACGACAGTAATGATTTAGAAATGGAAT
>JAYVGI010000249.1:0-8876 GCA_043772355.1 Polaromonas sp. | reverse complement strand
TTTCTACATCATTAATGTCTAGGCGCGGAGCCGCAGACAGTGCTGTAGCACGGCAAGGCGACGCAACAACGACAGTAATGATTTAGAAATGGAATTACGTAGCCCGGGGCATTTTGGATTCATGTGCTGCTCAGCCACTGCCCAGGCGCTGCAAGGTCCAGTAGCTGGCCAGCGCCAGCAGCGCCCAGGAGCCACCGCGCACCACCACCTGCTCATAGCGCTGCCAACGCGCCACCACCCAGTGCAGGCCGCACCACAGGACGACACCCACTATTTGCCCCGCCTCTACACCCAGGTTAAAACCTGCCAAGGCCCAAGGCAGCAAGGCCTCGCTCACATTGGCCTCGCGCATCAAGCCCGAGAAGCCCAGGCCGTGCACCAGGCCAAAGCCTAAGGCTAATACATCGCTGCGCAGCCAGCGCACGGGGTATAAATTAAGCCATGCAGAGACGCCGATGCTGATCGCAATGGCGGGCTCGACCCAAGTGGGCGGCGTAATCCAGCCCAAGGTGGCCGTCACTAAAGTAATGCAATGGCCGATGGTGAAACCCGTCACCGTGCGCAGCAATGCCACAACGCCTGGCCGCTGCTTGTGTGCGGTTTGTGCAGGGTCAGTGCCACGGCGCAGCATGATGGGCAGCATCAAGGCCAGTAAAAAAGCCAGATGGTCGTAGCCAGTGGCGATGTGGTGAATGCCCTCAGGGAAGAACTGCGCAAAAGCGGCGGGGCCGCTTTGCTGCGCAGGCAGCGAGACTTGCGCGCCCTGCACTGCCTGGACACCCGCAGCACGCAAATTCACCGTGGGCTTGGTTTGCGGTGAGGCCACTGCGGCAATGCCTTGGCCTTGCAGTTGCCCGCCCACCAGCAGGCGGTGGGTAGCGTCAACACTTTGCATCAACTGGTAGGTAATGACAAAGGCCCCACGCGGGCACACGGCGGAGCTGCCCAAGCGAATATACACGCCGTCGCTGCGCTGCTCCAAGGACTCAAACGCCCAGCTCAAAGCTGTATTTTGGCCATCGCATTGCAGCAGCAAGCCTTGGCCTACCCAGGCCTGGACAGCGGGCAGGTTTTGGCGCACTTCACCCCACTCCAGCGAACGGTTGTTGTCTACATCCAAAGTGTCGATAGCAGCGTCCAGATCGCGCAGGGCAATGGAGTACTTCAGCGTGGTGGGTTTGTCGATGGTTGGGCTGGCTGCGCTTTGACTGGTTGGCGCTGGCGCCTCGCCCAATTGCAAATAGGCGTCGCTGGCTTTGTGCGCCCAGGCGGGGCTTGCCAGGCAAAGTAGCAGGCACAGCATGGCTGCGAGGGATAGACACCACGGTAGCAGCAACACACTGAGCCGGTTGGGCAGGGGTGTATCGGTGTGGGATGGCACCGTACTGCGCCTGCCCTCACCCCAGCCCTCTCCCGCCAGCGGGAGAGGGAGCAAAGAGGACCACGTCGCTTTACTGTGTATTGAATCGATCCATGGCTTCATAGTATTTTGCTGACGCTGAGTAAGTGGGACAAGCGCGCATCGCGCAGGCCGGTGGCGGCCACTTCACTGCGCAGGCGCGCAAGCTCTGCAGTGTGGCCGGCACGTTGCGCGCTTTGCAGGGCCAGCCACCAGTCCAAAGGTTCTTTTTGCAGCGTGAGGTTGAGCTTGGCCGACTGCAATGCTTTAGCGGCATCTGCGTCCAGCCACAGGTAGGCCAGCGCGCGCTCACGGGCGTGGGCGCCAGGGTCGTCGCCGCGCTGGTCTAGCGCGGCAAAGCGGGCTTGCAGTTCTGTGGACACGGTTTGCCACTGCGGGTCTTTCAACAGCTTCAGGGCGTAGGCGCGACGCAGCAGCACGGCGTCGCTGGCGGGCTGGTCTGCCAGTTGCATCAAAGCTGCGGCAGCTTGGCCGGTTCGCAGCAGCAAATCGGCTGCGGCCAGTGCCGTGTAGCCGTCGGGTGCCAGTGCCAAGCTGGCCTGGTAGGCGGCCAGTGCTGCACCGTCCCTGCCGGCGCGCTCTTCGCTCTCAGCTAGCAGGGAGCCCAACCAACCTTGGGTGCTGGCGTCGGTGGCTTGGCGCTGTAATTGAGCCAGGCCCCGGCGTGCTTCGTCGTGCTGGCCTTGCAGGGAGGTGGTCTCCAGTTGGCAAGCTGCGCCATACAGCGCGGCGCCTGCACGCGTGACTTGCGCGCACGCTGCCATGGCGGCAGGGTAGCTGCCTGCCACACGCTCTAGCGTGGCCAAAGTAAGCCAGCCTTGCGCATGCTGCGGCTCGCGCTGCAAGGCTTGGGTCAATACGGTTCTTGCGGCGGCAAACTCATGGCGGCTTTGGTGCACGGTGGCTTGCAATACGGCTAGCTCTACCGGCGCGTCGCTCTGGTTCCACCAACGGCCCAGGCTGGCCTGCGCACGGCCGAGGTAGCGGGTGTCTGCTGTTTGGCGGGCCAGCGTAATGGCTTGCTTGGCAGCAAGTGCGGCAGCTTGCGGCGTGGTGGCGGCTGTGGCGCTGGGCGTGCGTACGCGCGGCGGCAAAGTCTCAACTACCTGGCTGTCGCTGGTGGCTTGCCAGTCGCGGCCAGCGGTCTGTGCAAGCGCACCTGTGGCGGCCAGCAAGATGATTGCCAGACGCACATAAAAGGGTGAATAAAAATAGTTCATTTAGAGTGTTCCCGCACGCTTTAAAAAAGAGTCGGCGCACCATCGGCGCGCCGACCCAAGCGGGGAGGAAAACAATGCGCCTTAGACGCTCGGATCCGGCTCGTCGGTATCGCTGGTAGCCAATACCGAGTCAGCATCTAACAAGGGCTCCGCAGTGTCTTTGACAGCGCTGGCCTCCGACTTAACGAAGGTGAAAGCACCGGCTGAACTGGTAGTGGCCGACGTGGGGATCTCCGTTGTGACGACCGGTGGTGGTGCGGGTGGCGTAACTGGCGCGGGCAGCGAGCTGCTGTCACCACACGCCGCCAACAGCATCGTGGCTGCGCCCAATGCCAATAGCAAAGGACTGGGTAAGTAGAGTTTCATACTAGCTTCTCCTGTGGTGCTACAAAATTACTTGGAACCTGCCAAAGGCGTGTTCAAGTACGGGAAGCTGGCCAGGAATGGCACCACCGCCTGGTCTACACCGTCATGCACATTGGCCGCCGTAGCACCCAAGGGCACGCTGGAGGTTTTGCAAGCCGAGGTAACGCCCGCCACACCAGGAATGCTGTTGAGCTTGAGGCCGTCGTTGTCGCCGTTGATCACGCACAGGCCACCCAACACCGCCACCAAGGCAATGTCCACCACGTCGTCTTTAGGACGGCGACCGTTGGGGAAACCAGCCAAGTCTTTGGCATTGCCCAAGTTGGCCAAGCCACCAACGCGCAGCACTTCACCCGCCACACCCAAACGGTTTTGGTCCGCAAACTGCACAGGTGCAATG
Source organism: Polaromonas sp. (assembly GCA_043772355.1). Lineage (GTDB taxonomy): Bacteria > Pseudomonadota > Gammaproteobacteria > Burkholderiales > Burkholderiaceae_C > JAAFIP01. The sequence continues at coordinate 5,470 of JAYVGI010000249.1, read as the reverse complement.
GCGGTGTTCAAGCGCAGCATTTCTGATGGCGTGACCGTAGCCGGTTTGTTCACACCGGTAATGCCAGTGAGAAACACGGTAGCCAAGTCGGTGCGCGGAATGTTGGTGGGTGCCAGGGCCGCAGCATCACCAGCCAATACCAATCCCAGCAGGGCTGGCAGCGTGGGGTTCGTCACGTAGTCCAAAAACTGGCCATCACCGCTGGGCTTGGAGCCGTTGAACTTGTCTTTGTCTTTCAAGCCAATGACTACTTCGTTGACCAATGGGTTACCCAAACGCGAGACTTGCGTCCACGCACCACCGACCTTCTCGGTAGTCTGGTGGCCCGAGACTGGCTTGCCTGAGAGCACGCGCGCCTGGCGCAGGCTGGCCGTGGTCCAACCGCCAATCACCGGGTCGGTGCCTGCGGTCAAGCAGTCTTTGTGCACTTCCAGTGCCAGCGAGGTGATGTTGCTGTCCTGGATCGAATTGGCTGCAAACGCGTTGATCAAGGCCGGGTTGGTGATCTGCGCTGCGGTCGCGTTGACCAAGTCAAAAATCGGGCCCAGGTTGACGGCAAAGCCTTCTTGGCGCTGGCCTACGAAAACCTTGCCGGTATCTTTACCAGCCGGGCAGCCCGGGATTTTGATGCTGTGGATGTGCTTGCCTGCATACGCGGCGTAGGCGGCGGTGTTGCCCAAGGTTTTGACACCGATGTAATCCACCGGCTTTTCAAACGTCGCGCCACCGGCTGCTTTGGTGACGGCTTGCACGGCACCCTTGCGGCGGTCGCCGCGCACCACGTTCACGGTGTAGCTCTCGTTCAGGTTCAAGTTGGCATCGGTCAAATTGGCCACACCGCCTGCCTGGATCAAGGGAATAGCCACCATCTTTTGCGCAGCGCCAGTTCCGATGGGCAGTGCTAGGTTGTTGAGCTTGTTGTTAAAGCGGAACTGGAAGGTAATGTCCTCTGCCGCGTCACCGTTGTTGTCGATATGGATTTCGTACAGAGCGTTCGGGTCCATCGAAAAATAGTTAGGGCCACCATAAGGGCCCTGCAGTGGCTGGTAGTTGGCGATCAGGGTGACGTAGTCGCTGCGCCCCCCGGTGCCGTTGGCCGCGATGCCTTCGTAGCTGCGGAACATATAAAAGTCAGTACCGTCCACCTTGGGGCTGGTGGTGATGAACGGTGCCTCGCGGTGGCTGGACGCTACGCTGTAGCCTGCGGCGCAAGCGGCTGCTGCGGCCAGCACCCCTAGTCCTAGTTTTTTAAATCGCATGGTTGCTCCTGGTAAAGATAGTTGGCGGTATGCCACCATGAATACGCGTGCATCTCTGCGTTAGATTCAAGTCCCCGCGATTTTTGTTTGTTTCAAGTTGTTGAATCTAAACCCGCCACAAACCCGTAAATAGCAGTAGCGCATGTTTTGCTCACCGGCAAAACATGGTTCGCAATATATTGGTCTATTAAAGGAAGCAAAAGAATGTGCCAGTATTTCAACACCTACTGTACGCAATGCAAGCGCAGGCTTAAATCGCGCATCCAAAGCGAACAATAGGGCCGCCGTTTACCAGCGATTAGGTTAGCGGTCGCGGATCACTGGCCTCCTCTGCTGGCACAGCAAAGCCATCGCCGATGGAAAGCGGCTCTGACGTTTCGGCGCTTGCCATAGCCAGTAGAAAATCAATGAAATTGCTGGCGCTCGCACCGGCAGAGGCGGGGACTTCGACGGCTACCGTGCCGCCAGCGCCGCCGCCGGCTCCCGCATTTGGCGGGTCATCATTGCGACTGCACGCCGTCAGTGCCACCGTCGTGACGATAGCCATCGTCAGGGTAAGTTTCCGAATGGTATCCATTTTGAATGTCCTCAATCTGATTTAGGGAAAGACGGTGCCAACGGCTGCGGGCGGGTTGGAATTGCCGGGCAATGGCGTAGTCAAATAGGGGAAGGTCACGCCATAATTGGCGGCAGTCTTGCGCACGCCATCTGTCAATGCCAGCCCACCAGCGGGCGCGTCTGCGGGCTTGCAGCCTACTTTGAGCGTATCAGTCGTGCCTGTCAATACGCACAACGCACCCATAGCAACCCGCAGTGACAAATCCACCACGTCGTCAGCTGGACGCCGACCATTTGGAAAGCCCGCGTTGTCACCGCCGGCAACGCCCAGTGGGTTTTGCCCGCTTGCTAATGTCACGGGGATAGACGTATTGAGACGCAGCATTTCTGCTGGCACCACATTCTTGGGCTGGTTCACACCTTCAATGCCCTTGAGGAATACCGTCAGCAAATCGGTGCGTGGAAAGTTGGTGGGTGCTTTGGCTGACGGGAATAGCGATTCCACCAACGCTGGCAGCACGGGGTTGGTCACATAGTCCGCAAAATTCGCAGGGTCATTTTTAGGCCGAGAGGCGTTGAACTTGTCCTTGTCATCGATGCCAATGATGACTTCGTTGACCAGTGGCATGCCCAGACGGGATACCTGCGTCCACGCGCCGCCGCTGCGGGTTGCGTTGTTAATGCCCGTGCCAGGCGAACCATTGACCAGACGCCCTTGGCGCAGGCTGGAGGTGGTGTACGCACCAATGACCGGGTCAGTGGTGCTGGCCCCTACTGCGCCGGCAATCAGGCAAGCAATGGGCACTTCCATGGCAAGAGTACTGACGTTTTTACCTTCCAGGTCGTTGTTGTTACCGCCTGTCTCAGGGCCAAGTGGATTCAAGTTGAACAAGTCGAATATTTTGCCGACAGCAATATAAAACGGCTCCTTGCGCTGCCCAACGAACACTCGGCCAGGGGTCGCGCAACCAGGAATGGTGACGTTGTAGATATGCTGGTTAGCGTAGGTGGCGTAGCCTGAGGTGCTGCCAAAAACCTTGTCGCCGATGTTGTCCACTGGTTTGTCAAACTCACTGCCGCCGCCTGCGTTGTTGGTCACTTTGGTGCTGCTGCCACCTCGCCGCTGGCCGCGCACGACGTCAATAGTGAAGGTTTCACGCACATTCAACGTGGCGGGGTTGATGCCGCTTATCGGGCCGCTGTTGATCAATGGAATTTTTACGGCTTTGCCCCCTACAGTAAGCGCTGCAGCCTTGGAGGTGTTCTTGAAGCGAAATTGGAATGACAGATCCTCTACCGCGTCACCGTTATTATCAATATGGATCTCATACAGTGCGCCGGGGTCAAACATGTGGAAATTGGGGCCACCTTGAGGATCTTGAAATGGCTGGTAATTGGCTAAGATGGTCACAAAATCCTGGCGCCCTGCTTCATAGCTGCGAAACATGTAAAGGTCGGTGCCGTCGACTCTGGCTTGCCCGCTGATAAACGGTGCTTCTCGGTGGCTTGACGCAAGAGCAGGTGGTGCGGCAACCATCACAACGGCTAAAACGATGCCGAGTGATGCCAGCGCGCCAGAAAGACGAGTGCGGGTAGAGGGACAGTGGGTCATGGTGGTTCCTAAAAAAAATTTGTCACCGGATCGGACGTAGAACTGATCCTTGCTTCGGATTGAGTTCAGCGCTGACGTTAATGAACTCTTTGTCATCAATCTGTGCGCTACCGCACCCAACGCACACCTAATTGCCACCACATTTTTTCCTGCAGAAGCCTGGGGATATCTCTGACGGCTCTGCCACTGTGGTTCACATAAAATTTTTCATTGGAGAAAATGAGGATCAACACCAACAAGATGCCAAAGGCTAAAAATGTGGAGCGAATTCGACGCAGGGAGGGAACAATCCCCGCATTCATTGCAGTCATCGCGGCGAACCGGCTGAGATTGGCAAACTATTGCGCACCGTTGGCGTGAGTAGCATCGACGGCGCGGCGGATGGTGGCTTGACCCCTTGGGCAGTGATCGGCGGCAACGCCAGCGCGGGTGCGGGGCCAAGCGTTCAGGGGTAGCTGCCTGCCTAAGCGCCACCAAACTTTTTTGCCCAAGGGGTGTGGGCCAACGGCACCTTGCGCGCTACCAAAGCCTACCAAAACGGCCTGCCGGGCTTTGGGGCCAGCTTGGGCGGCGCAAACAACAGCCACAGACTACGGCCCGAAATATCTGTGGCGCTGCAAGTGGTTGCGCGCCGCCGCCGGGTGTAGCAAAGCAGTGTTTAGACGGCGCGCCAAAAAATATAGTCCGCCTGGTACTTCACAGTCTCTTTACTACGCAGCGCCGCTGCGTCGCAAGCGCGCGCAGGGGCCACGCCGCCTTGGGTGGCTACGCGCTGGATGTACGCCACACCCCTCATGGCACCCTCGCCCATGGCAGCATTGGCCTTGACCAATTGCAGTGGGATAGCGCCCGGCTGGGCCGGTGCCACAGCCAGCTGGGTGGCGGTGATTTTGGAGCCGTCATTGCTCTGCCAGGTGGCCGGTGGGCCAAAGTACTTGCCCACTTCTTTGCCGCTACGGTCCAGCAGCTTGGCATCGGGCCCGACAAAGGCCCATTCGTAGGCGTCGGCCATATTGGCCTTGGTCCGGCACTCGTAGGTAATCAGCCCAGTACCCACAGTTTCCATCGCCACCTTGTGGCCTGCTGGCACCTGCACGGCCGCAGGCAGCGCGCTTTGGTCAAAGGCCTTGGCCTGCATACCGCCCGAGCCCATCGCGCATGCACCCAAGAGCGCTGCCAACGACACTATCCCCGTAGAACCAATGATGCGACGCATATGCGTACTCCTGTAAAAGTGAAAGACACAGGGGATACGCGGCGTTATGCGTTTTGGATTCCAACCTGCCGTTTGCAGCCCGCCTTTGCATCACTGCGCAAGTGGGTTTGCCCATGCTATTTGACAATTTCTTTCTTTGAACTTACATTGAAGTCTCTGGACTTGATAAGGAGTCTGTCATGTCTATCAACGAATTGGCACGTATCAAACGCTGGCATGTAGCGCACAAGGCGCAGCATCCACTGGAGTACCACACCTGGGACGCGATGCTGACGCTGTGGCTGATGGGCTGGGTGGGTATTTTGCCCGCCGTGGTGCTTAACCCATGGATTTTGCTGGCCTGTGCACTGTGCACGAGCGCGCCCAGCCTGTATGTGCGCTACCGCGTGCAGGCGCACCACCGGCATACCCTGCGCTGCGACTGGGCGGGTTTGCAGCCCTGAGCGCCAGGGTGGGTCTGCAAGGGCTCTGCTGGTTGTGGGCCACGGGAGCAAATGGGGTCAGATCAAAATTCAGGACAAGCATCTTGCCGGGGCGAACCCACACGGGTACGAAATTTTGGCTCTGTGTGAAATACCGTGGGTTGAGGGGAGATTGGCTTTTCGATCTGGGGGGGGCGGTTTGTACGCCCAGGCGCTTGGCTTGGACGGCTGCGCGGCCAATACTGTTCGCTCAAGCCGTTTGGTGCTGCTTTTCTGCTCTGGCATAAAGATGCCTGCCCTGGCTTGGTCACGTTGCGTCTTGGGCTTTTCAAGATGTCTGTCCTGGCTTGGTCACGTTGCGGCGATGGAGGAATTTGCGCTGCAAAAATCCTGCGAAAACACG
>JAYVGI010000248.1:0-13401 GCA_043772355.1 Polaromonas sp. | reverse complement strand
TTTCTACATCATTAATGTCTAGGCGCGGAGCCGCAGACAGTGCTGTAGCACGGCAAGGCGACGCAACAACGACAGTAATGATTTAGAAATGGAATTAGCTATTCGTAACAGCGGTAGGTCGCGATAAACGGTAGGCCGTTGTAAGCCAAGGGCTACCCTATTGCTTTAAAATAGCGTATAAACCTGTTACAAATACAAATAATTGTTGGGACAACTCTTTGTTGAAGGATTTCAATGTTCGTTTTTGACTCTCCGGTGTTCGATGCATTCATTCAGTGGTTTGGCCATGGGCTATGGAACCTGGCGTGGTGGCAGATCGTGCTGTACGCACTGTTCACTACCCACATCACCATCGCCTCGGTCACCATCTATCTGCACCGCCACCAGGCGCACCGCGCCATGGACCTGCACTGGTTGCCTGAGCACTTCTTCCGCTTCTGGCTGTGGCTAGGAACTGGCCAGGTCACCAAAGAATGGGTCAGCATCCACCGCAAGCACCACGCCAAGTGCGAAACCATGGAAGATCCGCACAGCCCACAGGCGCACGGCATCAAAAAAGTATTTTTTGAAGGTGCCGAGCTGTACCGCGCCGAATCCAAGAACATGGAAACCATGGCCAAATACAGCCACGGCGTGCCTGACGACTGGATCGAGCGCAATCTGTACACCCGCTACAGCTGGCAAGGTGTGGGCCTGATGCTGATCATCAACTGGGCGCTGTTTGGCGCAGCAGGTACCGCAGTGTGGGCCTTGCAAATGGCCTGGATTCCGGTCACCGCCGCTGGCATCATCAACGGTATTGGCCACTACTGGGGTTACCGTAATTTTGAAGCACCCGATGCATCCACCAACATCAGCCCGTGGGGCATCATCATCGGTGGTGAAGAGCTGCATAACAACCACCACACCTACCCCACCAGCGCTAAATTTTCCGTCAAGCCCTATGAGTTTGACATTGGCTGGGGCTACATCCGCGCGATGGAAATCTTAGGCTTGGCTAAAGTCAAAAAAGTACCGCCCAAGATGCTGATGGGCGCTGCCAAGCCCGTGGCTGACGAAAAGACACTGGAAGCCTTGATCACCAACCGTTATGAAGTGATGGCAGGCTACGCCCGCGAAATGCGTGCAGCGTGTGCCCGTGAGATCGAGGCGCATAAGGCTAAGCAAGGCGACCTGTCGGTGCTGACCACGGCCAAGCGCTGGCTGCACCGTGACGACGACAAAGTGCCAGCCTCTGCGCAAGCACACTTGGCCCAGGCGCGAGCTGCGCACCCGGTGCTGGACAAAATGGCCACCATGCGCGACGAGCTGCGCCAAATGTGGAGCAGCACCACACTGAGTCGTGAGCAGTTGGCGATGGATCTGCAAGCGTGGTGCAAACGCGCTGAAGACAGCGGCATCGCGGCGCTGCATGACTTCTCTTTCAAGCTGCGTTCTGCGCACGCGTAAAGCGCAGTTTCTCTGACACCAAAAAAGCCGCTTCAAGCGGCTTTTTTTTGCGCACTTTTTGCGCGCCGGGCTTCTACAGCATGCGCATTGGATCGTCAACTGCCGGCAATAGGGTGAGCGGCCTTGCGCAGCAGTTTTTGCAGCGCCCGGTCATGTATGCCCTCGCGCAGCAAGCCGTCGTAGGTTTGCTGTGCATAGTCCAGCGTGGTGCCGTAGCGGCCGCAGGCTTGGGCAAAGATGTGCGCATACTGCGCATCGATGAGCGCGCCGCAAAAATTGGGGCTTTGGCGCGACAAGGTAAAGGCCAGTGCCTGCACATCCCCTTGTGGCGTGGTGCAGCGCAGCCAGCGGGGGTCATACACGCCCGTGGGCATCTCGCGCTCCCATAGGGTCTGCAAGGTACTCTCTACCAGCGCGGGGGCCACATGGAACACCATGCCCCGGCAGCTACCGCCCGTTAGCAAAGCGAACACCAAGCCAGGGCACTCTGGCGTGCCGCGGTTGACGCGGCTCCACATTTGCAGCGCCCGGTGCCAGCCTTGCACGCGGGCCGGGCGTTTATCCGTATATTCAAAATCGGGTCGCCAGATGAGTGACGCGTAGCCAAACACCCACAGCCCCTCGCCTGCATGGCCCGCGCGCCACGCGCGCAATGCGCTTGCAAGCATGGGGGCGGGGTCTCGAACGGCAAGGGTGGAGTAAGACACGCGGGGCAACTTATAATTGGCTACTTATTTAAACGGAGTATTTCATGGGTTCGCAAGAAGATGACAGCACTGGCCTGGTAATGGGCGTAATTTTTGGCGTAATCGCCTTGGTACTGAGCCTGATTATCGGTCTCTCGATCTACCAAAAGAACAAGGCTGTGAAAGCCAAGGCGGGTGTCAAGGCCGTTGCAAGCGCACCTGCTGTACTCGCCACACTGGTCGCACCAGAGGCACCGTCCGCTAAATAACCACTGCCCGTGCCCGCCTATGCGAGGCACCACAACCCGCCGCACGAAAGTGTTTGGCGGGTTTTTTCTGCGTAAAAAATCACGTCGGAATAATGTTAGTATTTGCAGCGAAATTGTTGAAATTTTAATATTAACTAAAAAGCATTTAATTTGTTTTGCAAGTATTGTGTAGGCCATTGGTTAGCAGGTCCTGTGCGCAAAATTTGAATGACTTGGAAAAATACCCAATTGATAAGAAGTTTTTTGCGTGGCCAAGTCAATAGATTGGCTAGGGGGCTGGTTATAAGTGGGTGTGCCTTGTTGCTGTGGACGGGTCTGGCGCAGGCGCAAACCTTTCTGAATGTGAACAAATCGTTTACCCCGATCAACGTAGCAGTAGGAAAAACATCGTCCTTGGTCATCACATTTTCTAATACCAGTGGCGACACCTCGGCTACAGCGGTAGCCGGTACAGATACTTTACCGGCTGGTTTGGCATTGATCAGCGTGGGGGCTAGTACCTGCGGGTTTAACACGGCGGCCTCCGCATTGTTCAGTGTGGGAGCCACGCTGAGTTGGGCCAACGGCGTGGTGCCGCCCAATTCCACTTGTACATTGACTGCGGTGGTGTCGCCTTACCAGGCGGGCACCTGGATCAATACCATTCCTACTATGGCCGTGTCTGGCTTTATTGGCACGGAGACGGTGTCGGGCTTTTCTACTGCTAGCGCCACCATCACCTCCAACGGTGTATTTGCAGGGATGTTGATTGCCAAGACCGCTAGTGGCAGTGTCCTTCGTGGCGACGGTACGCGCAGCTATACGATCAGCCTGACCAATCAAAACGCATCGCCTTTAACGGGCGTGGCATTTACCGACACCTTGCCTGGCAAGCTGCGCATGGCCGTGCCAGGCGGTGTGGCACTTAATACCTGTGGCGGCGGCACGCAGAACACGCTGGGTGGTGCCATTGCAGATGGTGACCTGGGTGTGCGCCTGTCGGGCGGCGTACTGGGTGCCAGTGCGAGTTGCTCAGTCACTTTTGTGGTGCGCACTATCAATAACACTAGCTTGGAACCCAATACCACGGTCATCAACAACCTTACTCTGGTCACGAGCAATGAAGGCATTCAAAACGCCAACAATGCATCGGTAGCCATTGCCATTGAAAGTGGGGTGCAAATTAACAAGTATTTTCAACCCGGCAGTATTCCCGCTGGTGGCACTGCGGTGTTGAACATTTCTTTGGTCAACCATAATATCAACAGTATCCCCAACGTGGGCTTGACAGATACCTTGCCGATTGGTTTGACTTTTCAATCGTATGTGGGTGTTGCGGGGGGCTGTATTGCAACCATACCTGCCGTTGTACTAAGCGCTACGCAGACCAGCTTCAGTGGTCTCACACTGCAAGGACAGTATCCAGATTTTGGTGGTGTCACTACGTGCCTTCTTCAATTTATCGTTACAGCCCCCGCAGTGGGCACCTATGACAACACCATCCCGGCTGGCACATTCACCGGCGGCTTTCCTTATTTCGCAACCTCCAACTCTCTCGTGGTGGTCAATCCCATTTCAGGTGGCAAAGCATTTACACCTACTACGCTGGTGCAAGGTGGCACGGCATTACTGACCATCACTCTGAACAACGCGGCTGCGTTGACCGCAACTAACGCCAGTTTTACGGATAGTCTGGCTACCATGGGCGCAGGTATCAGCGTTGCAGCTAGCCCAGCGCCTACCAATACCTGCGGCGGCGCACTCACCGCCATCGCGGGTGCCACTGCGTTGAGCTTGGTGGGGGGCACCATCGCCCCCAATAGCAGTTGCCAAGTCACACTGCCCGTCTTGGTTGCCGTGACCGCCCTTACAGGAACGCGAATTAACACCATTCCAGCGGGCTCGGTGACCAGCAGTTTAGGCGGTAATGCTTCGGCTTTTTCTGCCAACCTGCGGATTTTGGCCGACATTGATGTGAGTAAAAATTTCAGCGCCAACGGTACTGGCGGTGTCGTACCGCAGACAGGCTCCACACTGCTGGCCATCAGCTTGTTCAATGCCACAGGCGGCCCTAACGCTGCCATTACCTCGTTTGTGGACGACTTGACCACGATGGGGCCCGGCATCACGATCGGGGCTACGCCTGTGCCCACCAATAACTGTGGGGGCACACTCAGCGCTGTGGCTGGTAGTACCACCATCACGCTACAGGGCGGCACCATTGTCTCTGGCGGCAGTTGCCAGCTGGTCGTACCCGTGGTGGTGGGCGCTACGCAAAACGACAGCAATCGAGTCAATACCATTTCTGCGGGCGCACTGGTGACTGACCAAGGAAGCAACACTAACGCTATAGCTGTTGGCTTCAGGATCATTAATGCGATGGGCATAAGCAAGGCCTATTCGCCGCCCATCGTTGGCCCGGCTCAGGTGTCCCGTTTAAGCGTCACTATCACCCATGCAGTAGGTGCTGTAGCGTTTACAGGTATGAGTTTTACCGACGCTCTGCCCGCAGGTCATACGGTGGCCAGCCCACCCAATATATTTAATACCTGCGGTGGTGCGGTGGCAGCCGTCGCTGGTGCTAGCAGCTTCACGCTTAGCGGAGCAGGCCTGCCTACTGGGGCTACCAGCTGCGCGGTAGCCTTGGATATCCAGTCGCCAGCAGGTACGGGCATCGTGACCAACACCATTCCATCGGGTAGTGTCACCACCAACGAATTGGTTGGGAATTCTGGTTTGCAGGCTACAGCCAACCTGGAGCGTCGCGTCGGTACGCCCGCCACTATCAACAAAAGCTTTACGCCTGCCAACATTTACAGTGGAGCCAGTTCGGTATTGCAGGTGGTGATCTCCAACCCCAACCCCTACCCCTTGACCAGTGTGTCACTGGCCGATGTGATGCCCACAGGCATGAGCGTGTTCGGTGTACCCGCACCCACTACTAGCTGCGGGGCGGGCGTGGTGACTGCGACACCAGGGGACAATACGGTTTCGCTGAGCAATGGCAGCGTGCCTGCATTGAGTAGCTGCTTTTTCCAGGCCAATGTGACCTCCATCATTGCGGGTAATGTGGTCAACACAATTCCCGTCGGGGTGCTGGGCAATGCGCAAAGCGTGACCAACAACAACAACTCTTCGGCGTCGTTACAGGTGCTGAACAACCTGAGCCTAAGCAAGGTGTTTAGCCCCGTGGTGACCCAGGCGGGCCTGACGAGCACCTTGATCGTCACCGTTGGCAACTCATTGAGCTCAACTATTGCGGGTTTAAATCCCAATGCTTTTACCGATCTGTTGCCGCCTGGCCTGGAGATTGCCAGCAGTGTGACCGCGAGCAGCTGCGGCGGCAGTGTGTCGGATAACTTCGGTGCGGCTTTAGCAGCGGGGGCCACTGGGTTTCGCCTCAACGGCGGCCTATTTGCACTGAACTCGCAGTGCACCGTCGGTGTGGTGGTGCGTACCACCGTCGCTGGGGCAACGGGCTCGTTTGTCAACACCATTGCCGTGTCATCACTCAACACCGTCGAGGGCCCCACCAATATTTTCTCGGCGGTAGCGACAGTGACCTTTGTGGCCAATCCGACCATCGCCAAAGCCTTCAACCCAGCCTCCGTCAAGGTGGGCACCATCAGTACGATCACCTTTACTTTGGGCAACCCCAACAATGCTATTTTGATCGCAGGGGGGCTGACCAGTGTAGGCTTTACCGACGTATTGCCTGCGGGCATGGGTGTGGCTGTGCCGGGCCCTGCCAGCGGCACCTGCGTGGGTGCGGCGGGGAACAGCTTTGCTGCCGGCCAAACAGTTTTAAGTTTTACCGGACTCACGGTTGCATCGGGTAGCGCCTGCACTGTGCTGGTGGGCGTGCTAGCACCTGCGGGGGGTGTCTATGTCAATACCATCACTGGCGTGGTGTCCAGCCAAACGCCCGTTCCCACCAGCGTGGTCGGCTCTGCCACCCTGACCGTGCTGGCACCACCGACTATTAGCAAGTTCTTCAGTCCCAGTTTGGTGTTGTCGGGCGGTACAGGCACCTCGGTGCTGACCATTGTGGTGGACAATCCGAATGCCACCACGCCTTTGACGCTGGCCTCTCCGGGTGTGTTGGACATCTTTCCCATCAGCCCTGGCGCGATGGTGGTGGGGGCCGTGCCGGGCACTACGACCTGCGCAGGCGGCTCGCTGCAACCCAGTATCGGCGGTACGTTGGCAGTCTCCAACACGGGGATACGGCTGATGGGCGGCACCGTGCCCGCCAACGGCAGTTGTACGATCGTTGTGACCGTATTGATGCCCGCTATGGGCACCTATTTGAACACCAGTGCCGTGGTCACCACTACCAACGCAGGCTCCAGTGTGGACGGTGCGACGGCCACGGTGCAGATGATTTTGGCGGCCAATCTGACGATCGCCAAAGACAACGGGACCAATACAGTGGTGTCAGGCTCCACGGTGAACTACACCATTACCGTGGCTAACTTGGGCCCTGCCAACGGCAGCGGGGCGGTGGTGCGTGATGCGCCCTCTGCAGGTCTAGACTGTACAACGCTGAGCTGCACGGGCACGGGGGGTGCCATATGCCCCGCTTTGAATCTGCCCTTGTTTTTGAGCACGGGTTTGAGTTTGCCAACCTTCCCCAGCGGGGGGCAAGTGGTGTTTGTCTTGGGGTGCAGCGTCACGGCCACGGGCTTGTAGCGAGCCCCATCGCAGGCTTGCAGTGGGGGAATGTTCCTGGCTTGTAACGCAAGCGGTGATTTAAGTAATAAAATTACATAAACCATCCCTGCCCTTACTTTACCAAGCGTGCACTCCATGAACCTCCATCCCGTGGTGGCCCAGGTCACCCAGCGCATCACCCAGCGCAGCGCTGCCACCCGCGCCGCGTATTTGCTGCAGATCAAAGCCTCGGAGCGCAGAGGCCGTGGCGCTGACCGCATGGGCTGCGCCAACGTGGCGCATGCCTTTGCCGCCATGCCCACGAGCGATAAGTTCAAGGTGGTGACTGAGAAAGCGCCGCACATCGGCATCGTCAACGCCTACAACGACATGCTCTCAGCCCACGCGCCCTTGCAGCACTACCCGGCACTCATCAAAGACGAAGCGCGCAAACACGGCGCTACAGCGCAGGTGGCAGGCGGCGTGCCTGCCATGTGCGACGGTGTAACGCAGGGCACACCCGCCATGGAGCTGAGCCTGTTTAGCCGCGACACCATTGCCATGGCCACGGCGGTGAGCCTGAGCCACGACATGTTTGACTGCGCGCTGCTGCTGGGCGTGTGCGACAAAATCGTGCCCGGCCTGTTGATAGGCGCGCTACATTTTGGCCATTTGCCTACCGTGTTTGTACCCGCTGGGCCCATGACCAGTGGCTTGTCTAACGATGCCAAATCCAAAGTGCGCGAGCTGGCCGCCCAAGGCCTGGTGGGCCGCGCCGAGCTGCTGGATGCCGAATCCAAGGCCTACCACGGCCAAGGCACTTGCACCTTCTACGGCACCGCCAACAGCAACCAGATGCTGCTCGAAGCCATGGGCCTGCATGTGCCCGGCACTGCGTTTATCAACCCCGACGAAGCAACTGGGCTGCATGTGCGCGAGCTGCTCACACGCGAGGCGGTGAAGACGGTATTGACGGCGAGCAAAAACAAGGCGGCCATTGGCAAAATAGTCGATGAAAAATGCATCGTCAACGCTATTGCATGCTTGATGGCCACCGGTGGCAGTACCAACCATCTGATCCACTGGGTAGCCGTGGCGCGCTCTGCGGGCATCGTGATTGACTGGGACGACTTCTCTGCCCTGTCAGACGCAGTGCCTCTGCTCTCGCATGTCTACCCCAACGGCAGCGCGGATGTCAACCAGTTTCAAGCCGCAGGCGGGCCGGGCTATATCATCCGCGAACTGCTGGATGCAGGCTTCATGCATGCAGATGTGTTGACGGTGGCCAGTGGCATCCGGGACTACACCAAAAAACCCGCAGCCAGCGCGCAAGGCTTGCAGTGGAGCGAGATTGGTGCGACAACCGACGACACGGTGGTGCGCCCCGTCAGCAGCCCTTTCAGTGCCACTGGCGGCCTCAAACTGCTGCAAGGCAACTTGGGCCGCAGCGTCATTAAAGTATCTTCTGTGCCCGATGATCGGCATGTGATCCAAGCCCCGGCCATGGTGTTTGACAGCCAAGAGGCCATGCTGGCCGCGTTCAAAGAAGGCACGGTAGAAAACGCCTGCCAAACCAATGGCGCCAATGGCATCGTCGTCGTCGTACGCTGGCAAGGCCCACGGGCCAACGGCATGCCCGAGCTGCACAAGCTCACCCCGCCGTTGGCCGTGCTGCAAGGCAAGGGCTACCGTGTGGCCTTGGTCACCGATGGGCGCATGAGCGGTGCATCAGGCAAAGTGCCCGCCGCCATCCATGTAAGCCCCGAGGCGCTGGCTGGCGGCCCGCTGGCCAAGCTGCGTGATGGTGATGTGGTGCGCCTGGACGCACCCGCAGGCACGCTGCAAGCCCTGGTCAGCGCGGCAGACTGGGCCACCCGCCCGGTGGCTACCATGACCGCAGAGCAAACCCAATCCAACGGCATTGGCATGGGCCGCGAACTGTTCGCCTGCATGCGCCGCAACGCACTCACCGCCGAAGAAGGAGCCTGTACATGGCTGTAACCGCTACCCGCACCCACCCCGCCAGCTTGGGTGAACCAACTGCTGGCACAGCGTCTGCGCCGGTTTTTACCGCGCTGCAAGTGATGCGCGATGCCCCCGTGATCCCCGTTATCGTCCTCACCGATGTGGCGCATGCCGTGCCGCTGGCCCGCGCGTTGGTGGCCGGGGGCATCCGCATGCTGGAGGTCACGCTGCGCACCCCTGTCGCATTGCAGTGCATCGAGCGCATTGCCAAAGAAGTGCCCCAGGCAGTGGTCGGCGCAGGCACCGTACGCAGCCCGCAAGACGCGCAGGCCGCAGCGCGGGCCGGTGCCCGGTTTGCCGTCAGCCCGGGCTTTACACCCACCGTGGGCGCGGCCTGCCGAGATGCCGGCCTGGCCCTGCTGCCTGGCGTGGCCACCGGCAGTGAGATCATGCAGGCGGTGGAGGCGGGCTACACCCAACTGAAGTTTTTCCCCGCCATGCAAGCTGGCGGCCCGGCCATGCTCAAGGCCTGGAGTGGACCGTTTTTTGATGTGCAGTTTTGCCCTACCGGCGGGGTCAATGCAGTTAATGCCAAGGAGTTTTTGGCTCTGCCCAACGTGGTGTGCGTAGGCGGCTCGTGGTTGATGCCAGCCGACGCACTGGCCACAGGCGACTGGGCCCGTATCACCGCGCTGGCCTCTGCGGCCGTGCAATTGCGCGGCTAGATATCTGGGCGCTACGCTGACCGCGCACCTTGCGCCGCGAACCATTGCCGCGCAGCAGGCATAAGCAGTAGGGCCACCGCCGCCGTTTGCAAGGCCAGTTGCGCCAGCCCCGTCACTTGCAGTGCAAGGGCTTGGTTGCGAAAGATCTGCGGCTGCACGACAGACCAATACAGCATCATGCCCGTGCCCATGAGGTAGACCACCGCAAACACCCAGCGCACCCAGCCGCGCCCGGCCGTGAGTTTCACAATCACAAAAAGCATGAACGCCAAGGTTAAAAGATTGTTGACCGTGACGCTGGCGGTATTGGGCAATCCAAATAAATTAGCCCATGCAGCAGGCACCAGCAACGCGAGGATGCCCGTGGACAGCCATAGGCAGGTCAAGGCGGCGCGTACAGCGGGCGGTTGGGTGATGTCAGCTTGCTGGAGCACGAATTTACCTTTAGATACGCTGTTAGTCATGAAAAATACTACGGTTTCAGCTATGGATATGTGAGCGTTAAGAGGTTTCAGCTTTGCGCTCAATCAGCTCAATCTTGTAGCCATCCGGGTCGGTGACAAAGGCAATCACGGTATTGCCGCCTTTCACCGGGCCGGGCTCGCGGGTGATGTTGCCGCCTTTGGCTTTGATGGTCTGGCAGGCGGCGTAGACATCGGGCACACCCAGCGCGATATGTCCGTAGGCGCTGCCTAGCTCGTAGCTGTCTACGCCGTAGTTGTAGGTCAGCTCGATCTCGGCGTGCTCGGGGTTATTACCGTAGCCGACAAAAGCCAGCGAGTATTTTTGTTCAGGCCGGTCGGTGGTGCGCAAAAGCTGCATGCCCATGGCCTGGGTATAGAAGTCGATAGCGCGTTGCAAGTTGCCTACGCGCAGCATGGTGTGGAGAAGTCGCATGGGGGGGTTCCTTGAAAATGGGGGGCATCCATAGCCGATGTTACCGCGAGTGCAGGGGGCTGCGAGCCCTGCGCTGCAAGCGACTGCGCGCGCAGCCAGGCCAGTCGTCCGGGCCCGATCACCACAGGACGGGATTGAACCGGTATAGTTAAGCCATTGTTCCCCCATGAAGCACCTACTGAACCTTTTGGCCGCTATTGCCCTCCTGGTATGGGGTACGCACCTGGTACGCACCGGCATTTTGCGGGTGCTGGGCGCAAACCTGCGCTCGGTACTGGCGCAGGCTACAGGCAACCGCGCTACGGCCGCCTTGGCCGGCGTGGGCGTGACGGCGGTGGTGCAGTCCAGTACGGCTACCGCCTTGATCGTGGCGGCATTTGTAGGCCAAGGCTTGGTCACCCTGCCCGCTGCGCTGGCTGTGATGCTGGGGGCCGATGTAGGCACCAGCCTGATGGCGGTGGTGTTCCACTTTGACCTGAGCTGGCTGTCCCCGTTGCTCATCTTTATCGGCGTAGTGCTGTTTATCGCCAGGCAGGACACCACCCTCGGGCGCGTAGGGCGCATTTTGATTGGCTTGGGCTTGATGCTGTTGGCGCTCAGCTTGATCAGCGAATCCACCCGCGTGCTGACCCAATCGCCTGTGGTGCAGGTGGCGCTCAAATCGCTTTCCAGCGATTTATTTTTAGAAATTACCGCCGGCGCTGTGATTGCCGTGCTGGCCTATTCCAGCCTGGCCACCGTGCTCTTGGTGGCCACCTTGGCGGCCTCGCAGGTGATCCCTATGGACGTGGCGCTGGGCTTGGTGCTGGGGGCTAATTTAGGCAGCGGTTTGCTGGCCGTCATCACCACCGCCACCTCGGCCGTTACCGTGCGCCAGGTGCCGCTGGGCAATTTGCTGTTCAAGGCGCTGGGGGTGCTGGGCGCAGCGCCCTTGGTGGGGCTGTGGATCGTGCATGTGCACCCGATGGTGGGCGGCGCGGCTACCCAGGTGGTGACCTTCCACTTGGCATTTAACATCGCAGTCGCTGTGGTGTTCATGGGCTTTACCGGACTGATTGCGCATGGGGTAGCCAAGCTGTTGCCACCGGCCAAAGACAACGCCCTGTCGCGACCCCGCCACCTTGACCCCTCGGCGTTGGCCACGCCCTCCTTGGCCATCTCCTGCGCAGCGCGCGAGGCGCTGCACCTGGCCGACGTGGTGGAGACCATGCTGCGCGGCACCCTCACGGTGATCAAAGAGAATGACCAGGAGCTTGCGCAGGACTTGCGCAAGCTGGACGACACGGTAGACCAGCTGTACTCGGCCATCAAATACTACCTGACCAAAATATCGCGCCAGGCACTGGGCGAGAACGAGTCGCGCCGCTGGACGGACATCATCAGCTTTACCATCAACATGGAGCAGGTGGGCGACATCATTGAGCGGATTTTGCTGGACATAGAGGACAAGAAAATCAACAAAGGCCGCAATTTTTCTGAAGCGGGTATGGGCGAGATTTGTGAGCTGTACGGTATGCTGCTCGCTAACTTGCGCCTGAGCATGAGTGTGTTTTTAAATGGCAGCATGCGGGATGCCCAACGGCTGCTGGAAGAAAAATCGCGCTTCAGCACCCTGGAGCGCACCTACGCGGCCACGCACCTGACGCGCCTGGCCGACAACACCATGCAAAGCATCGAGACCAGCGGCCTGCACCTGGATTTGATCAGCGACCTCAAGCGCATCAACTCGCACATCTGCTCCATCGCCTACCCCATTTTGGACTCCGCTGGCGCGCTCAGCCCCACGCGGCTGCGCCAGGCGAATTTGATTGCGGCGAGTGAGCCTATGCCTTTGGGCAAGGATTGATTTTTTTGCTTTTGTATGGGATCAAGTTGGCGGCGCACTTGTTTTTGAACGCCAGTAGCATTCGGGGTCAGATCAAAATTCAGGACGACCCACTTTCCGGCGTGGCACCACACACTGACGAAATTTTGCTCTGACCCCGATTGCGTCCTGCCCGGAGCGCGGGCTGCTCCACCGCGCACACAACATCGCTACTCCTGCGGTCGTACAAAAAACCGCTGCACTTCACACGCGCCACCAAGCGATACACCGCACTCCCCCAACTGCACCACCATATGCGCATCTGTACTGCGCACACCGCTGGCCCACAAGGCACGTAAATGCACCGCCATGGCATCACGCGCCAGCACCACGGCCTGCGGCCCCAGTTGCTCTACCGATGCCAAAGGAGCCATCCAATGCAGGCGTGGCAAGTAAGCGTACAGCGCATTGGGCACGGCGTGCATTTCAGCCACATCGACCCACCAGCCTTGGCCATGCTGCGGGTGCAGTGCATCACACCTCGGCACGGCCACGCCCCAACGGTAGAACATCCAGCCGCGCGTAAAGGCCTGCGGCTGCCAAGGCTGAGTACTCCAAGGTGCGGGCGGTGTGTGGGTAAGCTGGCGGGCAAACAGTTTGTGCCACTTGTGGGCCAGGGTCTCCACGCCGTTGGGGCCGATAAAGTCTGTGGGCGTGGCCACATTTCCCGTGGCGGTGCAGAGAAAAAACTTCACCGCCAGCTCCCAGTGCAAGTGCTGGCCTTGGGCGTTGGTGAGTAAAAAGTCTAGCTCGCCTTGCGTGACCTTGAGGCCGTTGATGGCGCTGCGCAGCGGCACGTGGGCGGCTAGCAAGCGGTGCAGCGGCATTGACGAAGCTGCATGTGCGGGCGCGTGAAGCAGGTAAAACTCCAGCAGGCTCTCGGCGTAGCGGCCTATGCGCACCTCGGGTTTGGC
>JAYVGI010000247.1:0-4054 GCA_043772355.1 Polaromonas sp. | reverse complement strand
CGCTGCAAAATTTTCATCGGGACGAACCCACCCTGTCACATCATTTGGACGGGTTTGAACAGCTCGGTCGCAGTATTTTCCAATCCAGGTGTGAGCCTGAAGCGAAGCTGAAAGGCTCATACCTGGATTGGAAAATACTCTCAGCGTGAATCTAAAAACCTACTCCGGTGACACCCCCAGCGCCACCAAAAACCGCGCCACCATGTTGTAGGTAGCAATGGCACTGGTCAGCTCCACAATCTGCGTGGTATCAAAGTGCTTTTGCAGTGCGGCGAAAGTGGTGTCCGCAACTTTGACATGCAGGGTCATCTCGCTGGCGTATTGGATGACTATGTTTTCTATAGCTGCTCCCGCAGTATTTAAGCTGGCTAATGGCTTGTTGTCTTTAATAAACGGGGCTACATGGGCGTTTAAGGCATCCAGCTCGGCCTGGGTGCCGCCGGCGGTTAAAAAGTCTGGGGCGTGGTGGTGGTACTCATAGGCGGCGCCGGTCAGCAGGGCGACAGTGCAGATGCCTAGCTCGCGCAATTTGCGGCTGGTGGGCAGCTCGGTGCGCACGGCTTTGAGGTAGACGTTCCAGCCGCGTGCCAGAGGTTCGCTCCAGAGCAGGGCTTTGTCCAGGTTGATCAGCTCGCCGCCTCGGCGCGCCTTGATGGCGTTGACCAGGTCTACGGGTTGGGGGTGGGCGGCTTGGGTCCAGTCGGGGATGCGCATGGTGGCTTTCTTGGTCAATGTGGAAGGGAGGAAGGGGTTGCATAGGATAATCCAACTTATGCAGATCCCTTTTACCAAAATGCACGGTGCTGGCAACGACTTTGTGGTGCTGGACGAGACGCGTGGGCGACTGGGCCTGAGTGCCGCGCAGTACCGCTTTTTGGGGGATCGCCACTTTGGGGTGGGCGCTGACCAGATATTGAGTGTGCGGCCGGCCCCCCCGAGGGAAGGTTTATCCCAAGAAGACGCAGTGGACTTTGCCTATGCCATCCACAATAACGACGGCACCGAGGTGGAGCACTGCGGCAACGGTGCGCGCTGCTTTGTGCGCTATGTGCGCCAGCAGGGGCTGACCGACAAAACCACCATCCGCGTGAAAACCATCAACAACATTTTGACGCTGACCGAGCAGCCCGACGGCCGCGTGACGGTGGACATGGGCGCGCCCCGGTTTGAGCGCAGCCAGATTCCCTTTGATGTGACGCAGGCGCAGCCTGTGGCCAGTGATTTATGGCAAAAATGGCAGTTAGCCAAGGTAAATATTGCGCAAGCAGCTATTGATTCGGTAGCGACTGTGCAGAGCGGGGCAGTCGCCGTGCTGTCGATGGGCAACCCGCATGCGGTGCAAATCGTGGATGACGTGGACACCGCGCCGGTGCTCACCGTGGGGCCGTGGGTAGAGTCGCACCCGGCCTTTCCCCGCCGCGTCAACGCAGGCTTTATGCAGATCGTCAGCCGCACCAGTGTGCGCCTGCGCGTGTATGAGCGCGGTGCGGGCGAGACGCTGGCCTGCGGCACGGGGGCCTGCGCGGCGGTGGTCGCTGGCATTCGCCTGGGCCTGCTGGACGCGCGGGTAGACGTGCAGGCGCTGGGCGGCTTGCTTACGGTAGAGTGGGCGGGGTTTAAGCCCGATCAAAGCCTGCATCTGGAAGCGCCGGTGCTGATGACCGGCCCGGCCACCACGGTGTACCAAGGCACTATCAATGTGCCCGACAACATTTAATTTGAGGAACTACGCATGACCACCAAAGCCCACGACGTACCGCCGATCACCGAGGCCGATATTGCCCAGTTTTTGGTCAATACCCCCGATTTTTTTGAACGCCACGCTGAGCTGCTGGCCACCGTGCAGCTGTCCAGCGGCCATGGCAACCGGGCCGTGAGCCTGCAAGAGCGCCAGGCGGAAATGCTGCGCGAGAAAATCAAAACCATCGAGCGGCGCATCATGGAGATGGTGCGCAACGGCAACGACAACATGATGATCGCCGACAAGCTGCAGCGCTGGACGCGCAACCTGCTGCTCACCCACCACGCGATTGACCTACCGGGTGTATTGACCAAGGAAATCAAGCACCAGTTTTTGGTGCCGCAAGTGGCGATTAAAGTGTGGAGCACCAACGGACTTTTCTCGGACCAGGAGTTCACCATGGGCGTGAGTGATGATGTGAAGACGTTTGCCACCTCGATCACCGCGCCGTATTGCGGCGTGAATTCTGGTTTCGAGGCCGTCAAATGGCTCGCCCAACCCGAGCTGGCCATGTCGGTCGCCCTCATTCCCCTGCGTGCGGGCGCTGCAGCCGATGCCTTTGGCATGCTGGTGCTGGCCTCGCCCGACCCCGAGCGCTTTAACGCGGGCATGGGCACCGACTTTTTAGAGCGCATAGCCGAGCTGTCCAGCGCCGCGCTGTCACGCCTGCGGGCGTAGTGGGATGAGTGCCGCCGGGCCGCCCCAAGGCGCGAAGGCCCCCACGGGGGGCTGCGCATTACACGCAGTGAACGGCGGGTGGACTGGCAGTTTATCGAAAATCAGACTAGCGAAAATGGGGTCACTTCCGAATTCAGGAAGACCATGAACCCGGCGACTCAACTGCAATTGCGAAATTCGGCTCTGACCCCACGTTCGCGGGTTAAAGAAGAGGCCTCTGCGTCTGAAAACGTTTCGTCGTCCAACGACACCCAGCTAATAGAAAAATACTTAGAACACGTCCGCGTCCAAAAACGCCTGGCCGACCGCACGGTGGCCCTCTACACCGAAGACCTGCAAAAACTGCAAGCCAACGCACTGCAAGCCAAGGTATCCTTACAGCAAGTGCACAACCAGCAGATCCGCCGCTGGGTAGCCCAGATGCACAGCCAGGGCCGCAGCGGGCGCGGCATTGCGCTCATCCTGTCAGGTTGGCGCGGCTTCTACACTTGGCTGGGCCGCGAAGGCCTGGTGAGCGCCAACCCCGTGCAAGACGTGCGCGCCCCCAAGCAACCCAAGCCCCTGCCCAAAGCCCTGGCTGTAGACGACGCAGTGCAGCTAGCCAGCTATCACAACGATAGCGATGATGCCCGACTAGAAGCCCGCGATGCCGCCATCACCGAGCTGCTCTACGGCAGCGGCCTGCGGGTCGGCGAGCTGGTAGGCCTGGACGTTCAAGCCTCGTCCAGCGCCAAAGGTTGGCTCGATTTGCAAGCAGGCGAAGCCCATGTGCTGGGCAAAGGCAGCAAACGCCGCAGTGTGCCGCTGGGGGCTAAGTCGGTAGAGGCCTTGCAAACATACCTGGCTGTACGCGCTGACTTGCTATCCGTTCGCACCACCCTGACTCCTGTTGCCTCTGACCTGTCATCCGTTCGCCCTGCGCCTGTCGAAGGGCCCGCGCAACCCCAACCAGCCCTCTTCGTCGGCAAAAACGGCACCCGCCTGACCGCCCAGTCCATCTGGCAGCGCCTCCAGCGCCGCAGCCTGCAAGCCGGCCTGCCCACTGCCGTGCACCCCCACATGCTGCGCCACAGCTTTGCCAGCCACCTGCTGCAAAGCAGCCAAGACCTGCGCGCCGTCCAAGAGCTGCTAGGTCACGCCAACATCACCACCACACAGGTGTATACGCGGCTGGATTTTCAACATTTGGCCAAGGCCTATGATGCGGCGCATCCGCGCGCAAAACGTAAATAGGAATGTATGAAAAAACTGGTTGAAATCCGTACCTACTTGCTCAAGCCTGGCACGCAGACCGAATTTCACACTGCCATGATTGAGCAAGCGCTCCCTATGTTGCACGCATCCGGCATGGTTGTGGTGGCGTTTGGCATATCGGCCCACGAACAGGACACCTATTTTTTAGCGCGTGCCTATCCAGATAAGCAGGCTATGGTGGCACAGCAAAATGCCTTTTATAACTCCAAAGAATGGCAGCAAGGCCCAAGGTCTCTTTTGGTAGACCGCATCGACAGTTACTTGAATACTTTGATTTGGTTGTCTGATTCCATTTCTAAATCATTACTGTCGTTGTTGCGTCGCCTTGCCGTGCTACAGCACTCTCGTAGGCTCCGCGCCTAGACATTAATGATGTAGAAA
>JAYVGI010000246.1:0-7124 GCA_043772355.1 Polaromonas sp. | reverse complement strand
CGATCGTGTTGGCGGCCATCTTGTTTCATGTCTTCATAGATTCTGGAGGCATCAAGATAGTTCAATATTTGTAGCCTTTATTTCTGACTGGTGAGTAATGGCATTGGCCCCAGCCCCAGCCCCCGCACCGGCCCCAGCGCCAGCCCCAGCCCCAGCCCCAGCCCCAGCGCCGACTCCAGCCCCAGCCCCAGCCCCAGCTACAAGCGCATTAGCTAGTGAAATTGCAGACTGCTTCAAGATGGGGCCTACGGCTTTTTCTGTCGCAACGGGTATCAAGGGACCTGACGGGACAATTTATGAAGCGCAACGAACAGAAGTTACCCCAGCCGGAACCTCATCAGCCACGCCTAACGTATTCATTGAGGCTATTTACTCGCCTGTTGCCGCTGGGGGCTCTTACAAAAGCAGTGAGACGAGCTACCAACTGACTGCGTTGGGCCTGCAAAGGCAGAACATTAGCTTTTTCTCGACTAATGGAGCGCTTTCAAGCGAGTTCTACAACTATTCAGGCTACATGCCTACTGCTTTGACTTTGGGTGTTGAGCAGAGATATTCGGAAAACTTCTCGGTTCGAGTACCTGGCAGCAGTGTTATCCCTGTTATCAATGCTAGTAGCAACGTGTACAGTATTAAATTGCTTTCTGTGGGGCCCTTGGTCACCGCTGGCAAAACCTTCAGTTCAGCCTGCGAGGTTCGGATATTGCACGTGAGTGCCAATGGACGGGCCGTTGCCCCAAGCAGCACTAATCCAAGCCTGTGGTTTGCCAAGAATTTTGGTGTAGTTAAGGGCGGCAGTTACGATGCTTCCTCGATATTTACCGGGACAGAGGTGGTTCGTGTGATCACACCACCTGCTCCATAAACTCCCTCCCGCGCTCAACACGCAAGCTGCCCGTCCACCAATGCGTGGATTGGTAGCTTTTTTTTGTGTGCCCAGCAGCCCGGTTGTACGCATAACTGCGTTGCTGGGCGCCATGTCAAGTCAGGCAAAATCAGCCCATGACCCAAGACCTGCGAGCCTCCCCACGCGAGATCCTTACCCAGCTGTACGAAGTAGCCGTGCAGCGCGCGCTGCCGCTGCACAACACTGCCGCTTATCTGCCACCTCCGCCCAAGGGTCGCACCATCGTCATAGGCGCTGGCAAGGCGGGTGGGGCTATGGCGCAGGCGGTGGAGGCGCATTGGCCTGCTGACGCGCCGCTGGAGGGGCTGGTCGTCACGCGCTACCAGCACACGCCCGCGCGTGAGGCGGCGTTTGACGCATTGGGGCCGCGCGGCAAGCAGGTTAAGCAACGCATCAATATCGTCGAGGCGGCGCACCCGGTGCCCGATGCGGCGGGCCTGCAGGCGGCGCAGCACATCATGGGCATGGTGCAGGGGCTCACCGCTGACGACCTGGTCTTGTGCCTCATCTCTGGCGGCGGATCGGCCCTGCTGACGCTGCCGGTGGCGGGGCTGGAGTTTGCCGACAAGCAGCGCATTAACCAAGACCTGCTCAATAGCGGCGCGAATATTGGCGAGATGAACTGTGTGCGCAAGCACCTGTCGCAGATCAAAGGGGGCCGCCTGGCCGCCGCCTGCGCGCCTGCCAAGGTGGTGACGCTGACCATCAGCGATGTGCCGGGCGACGACCCGAGCGTGATCGCCAGCGGCCCCACCGTGCCTGATGCCACCACCTGCGCCGAGGCGCTGGCCATCTTGCAGCGCTATGGCATAGCCCTACCTGCCGACATCCAAACACTGCTGGAGAGCGGCGCGCTGGAAACCCCCAAACCCGGTGACGCGGCCTTTGCAGGCCACAGCGTGCGCATGATAGCCACGCCCCAGCAGTCTTTGCAAGCGGCAGCAGAGGCGGCGCGTGCCATGGGCCTGCATGCCTACATTTTGAGCGACGAGATGGAGGGCGAATCTCGCGAGGTGGGCAAGGTGCATGCCGCGTTGGCGCGGGCTGCGTCGCGCGGCACAGGCGCGTTTGAAAAGCCTTGCGTGATTTTGAGCGGCGGCGAGACCACGGTGACCATCCGCCCGCGCAAGATCAGACTCAAACAGCCCAAGGGCCGGGGCGGCAGAGCAGGGGAGTTTTGCCTGGGCCTGGCCCAGGCTCTGCAAGGCATGCCCGGCATCTACGCACTGGCAGCTGACACGGACGGCATAGACGGTGTAGAAGACAACGCAGGCGCGTTTGTAGGGCCCGACACCTTGCGCCGTGCTGCCAGCAAAAGCATGAATGTGGCCGACTGTTTAGACCGTAACGATGCCTACGGCTACTTCAGCGCACTGGATGATCTGGTCGTCACCGGCCCCACGTTTACCAATGTGAATGATTTCAGGGCGCTATTAGTTTTATAGCTGCTTCCGCAGAATTCTATTGGGCGGCTGGGCTGTGGGTATTGACCTTCAACGCCGCAGTGTAAGAGTTCCCAGTTGGCGCGCGACATAAGCACAGACGAGTAAACCTCAGTCTTGGCGAGACAACTCGCCGCCGTTCATATCGCAACAACCTAGGAGCAATAGTTATGGTCCAGTCAAGCAAACCCAGGGCGTTTTTATGTGTCCCACCTGGGCCCGCCTCCGAGGCGGTGCGGGCGGCCTTCTCGGCGATGGGTGTGGAGTCGCAGGACATGCTGCCCAGCCGCGGCGCAATAGACCAACTGGCAAAAACCTTACTCAACGATGCACGGGCGGTAGCCATCATCGACCTTGCTGCGGTGCGTCATGCTGCGCCGCATATATTGGCCTTGGCTGCCCTGTTACCTAGCGCTGCGGCTAAGGAGCGCATCGTCCTGACGCGGGGTCACTGCGGGCTATGGCCGACAGACCGTGCTTGGGCCCAAGAGCTGGGGTTTGCTGACCTGTATCCATTATTAGACGCGCCCAGCTTGCTTGCCGAGTCCGCCAGCCTGCTGGACTGGGTTGCCAAGCACACCGAGGCGGCACCGCTGCAAGGCGCCGCGCTAGAACAGTGCTTTCAAAAAATGCCGAGCAAGCCCGATGCGCGGTCGCAGCGCGGCCTGATTCGCTCGGCCACTGGCTTAACAGCCGAGGCGCTATGCACGGCACTGGCGGTCCAGGTAAAAACGCAAGACCGTGTATACAACCTGAAAACCTATCCCTTGTGCTTTGTGGGTACCGAGGCGGTTGAATGGTTGGCACAGCAGTATGGCGTTACCAAAGAGCACGCCGTCAGGCTGGGCGCGGCATTGCAAGAGCTGGGTATGCTCCACCACGTCACGCATGAGCACCCGTTTGGTGATGAGCCTCTGTTTTATCGTACTGAACTGTCTGCGCGAACGCAAAAGATGAGCCCAGGCGCAACGCTGGCACTCTTGAGCTCTAAAAACGGGGTGTTGGTGCGCGACCGCGCCCACCTCGGGACCAACTACCCTGCATGTTTTGTAGGCTCGCACGCCGTGGATTGGCTGCACAGCAAACAAAACCTTAGCCGTCTGGATGCTGAAATTATGCTTAATCGGCTGGCAGGCTTTGACTTGGTAGAACACGTCACGCGCGAGCACCCAGTGCATGACGGCGCGTATTTTTACCGATTCGTGCATTGAGCTGGCGCGCACTCGATCGGCTGTGATTTCGAGCGCGGTCGAGTGGGCGAGATGTAGTGTATTGGCCTGGTAACCCACCCGTTCGAGTTTTTGTAGTACTATTATTTATATAGCTGCTTGCGCAATATTTCATTGGGCTAAGAGGTTACTTCATATAAAATCATCGTTTCTGAACTAAAGGAAATCGATGACAACCTACAACATAGCTTGCATTCCCGGCGACGGCATTGGCAAAGAAGTGGTGCCCGCAGGCCAGCAGGTGCTAGCCGCATTAGCTGCAGCCCACAAAACCTTTAACTTCAATTTTGAAAACTTTGGCTGGGGCGGCGACTGGTACCGCCAGCATGGCGAGATGATGCCCCAAGACGGCCTGGCCGCACTGCGCCACAAAGACGCGATTTTGTTCGGCTCTGCTGGCGACCCACACATCCCCGACCACATCACCCTATGGGGCCTGCGCCTGAAAATTTGCCAAGGCTTCGACCAATACGCCAACGTGCGCCCCACACGCATCTTGCCGGGCATTGACGGCCCGCTGCGCAACTGTAGCCGCGATGACCTCAACTGGGTCATCGTGCGCGAAAACACCGAGGGCGAATACTCCGGCATAGGCGGCCGCGCCCATCAAGGCCACCCGATTGAGGTAGCCACGGATGTGAGCATGATGACCCGCGTAGGCGTAGAGCGCGTGATGCGTTTCGCCTTCAAGCTGGCAGAGGCGCGCCCGCGCAAGCTGCTGACCGTGGTGACCAAGAGCAACGCCCAGCGCCACGCCATGGTGATGTGGGACGAGATCGCTCTGCAAATCAGCAAAGAGTTCCCCGGCGTGACCTGGGACAAAATCTTGGTCGACGCCTGCACCGACCGCATGGTCAACCGCCCCGCCTCGCTAGACACCCTGGTCGCCACCAATCTGCACGCCGACGTGCTCAGCGACCTGGCCGCCGCGCTGGCGGGCAGCCTGGGCATTGCGCCCACCGGCAACGTGAACCCCGAGCGCATCTACCCCAGCATGTTCGAGCCCATCCACGGCTCGGCCTTCGACATCATGGGCCAAGGCCTGGCCAACCCGATAGGCACTTTTTGGAGCTGCGTAATGATGTTGGAGCATTTGGGTGAAGCGGCTGCGGCTACTAAATTGATGGCGGTGATAGAGGCGGTGACGGCTGACAAGTCTTTGCATACGCTGGATCTGGGTGGCAAGGCTACGCTGGCGCAGGTGACTGCGGCTGTCTGCGAGCGTATTTCTGCCTCATAATCACCAAGCACAGGTAGGCAGAAAGCAAATTAAGCATGATTGACGGCGGCGAGCCAGCTACAACGTCGTACATTTCGACGGGATCTTGTATCAGCTAATCATTGCATCGGTTGACCACTTTGACCTGCTGGCCAGGGTATCGGGTCGCTAAAAATCATGTGATTGGAAACATAAATCATGCAAATTGAGGCCATTCGGTTAAAAAATTTTCGCGCTTTTCGCGACGTGAACATGCGGGACATCCCCCCGTTTTGCGTGCTGGTGGGAGCTAACGGAAGCGGCAAGAGCACTCTGTTTTCGGTGTTTGCTTTTTTGCGCGATGCCATGGCAACGAATATCACCGCCGCTTTGGGCAAGCTGGGTGGAAGCCGTGGGTTTGAAGAGGTGCGAAGCCGTGGCTCCAGTGGGCCCATTGAAATTGAATTGAAATTGCGTACAGCCACGCCCAGCGGGCGCAGCCAGTTGATTACCTATGAGCTGCATATGGATGAAGTCAAGGGCCGCCCGGTGGTGATCCTTGAGATACTGCGCTATCGCAGGGGTAGCCACGGTAAACCTTGGCACTTTTTAGAGTTTTCCAATGGCTCGGGGGAAGCCGTTACCAACGAGCTTGACACGGTGAGCGATGAAGGTCAACTCAAACGCGAGCAGCAAACTCTGAAGAGCCCCGATATCCTGGCTATCAAAGGTTTGGCGCAGTTTGAGCGCTTTCCTGCCGTGGTAGCGCTAGGGAATTTAATTGAGAACTGGCATTTGTCGGATTTTCACATTAGCCGGGCGCGGCCTGAAGCCGATGCGGGCTATGCGGAGCATCTGTCGCGCGAGGGCGAGAATTTGTCATTGGTGGTTGAGTATCTTTACAAAAATCACCCAGGTGTTTTCCAGAAAATAATGGATCGACTGCGAGCCTGTGTGCCTGGAATTAGCAAGGTTGAGGCGAAGACGACCGAGGAGGGGCGGGTCTTGTTGAAGTTTCAAGACGGCGCTTTTGAAGACCCGTTTTTGGCCCGTTATGTGTCCGACGGCACTATAAAAATGCTGGCCTATCTGGTGCTCCTTTTTGATCCAGCACCGCATCCCCTGTTGTGCGTTGAAGAGCCAGAGAACCAACTCTATCCCTCATTGCTTTGGGATTTGGCTGAAGAGTTTCGTGGCTATGGCGAACTTGGGGGGCAGGTGTTTGTCACCACCCATTCGCCAGATTTTTTGAATGCCGTCCACTTGGATGAGGTGTTTTGGCTGGTCAAACAAGATGGATACACCAGTATTCACCGAGCCAAAGATGACGCGCAAATCAAAGCCTATGTAGGTGAGGGTGATCAGCTGGGATACCTCTGGAGCAGCGGTCTGTTTGATGGAGTGCACCCTTGATTGCGCCCGGCATTGAGCACATTGTGTTTTTCCTGGAAGGCCCGTCGGAACAAGACTTCTTGAAAGCTTTTTTGCCATCGCACTTGCCCGGCCACATTAACCTGCACTACCAAGTGTTTCAGGGCAAACAAGACATGGAAAAGCGCTTGGCTTTGCGCATGCGCGGATGGCGCCAGAGCAATACCTGCTTCGTCGTGTTGCGAGATCAAGATGGCGGCGACTGTCTCGCCATCAAAAGCGGGCTGATGCAAATCTGCAATTTGGCAGGGCACCCCAATTCAGTGGTACGGATTGCCTGCAGAGAATTGGAAACGTTCTTTGTCGGCGATTGGAAGGCAGTGGCTACAGCCTTTGAGATACCGGCTTTAGCCAAACTTGGTGCAAAAGCAATGTATCGACAGCCCGATTTGCTGGGCAGCCCTTCGGCTGAGCTGAAGAAGCACATTTCTCAATATCAAAAACGCGATGGCGCTCGGCGTATTGGATCGCACCTAGACCCAGCACGCAATATGTCACATAGCTTTGGCGTATTTATGCGCTCCATCCAACAGATAGCAGCAGCCTGAGGGTTGCGTTACGGGCCTTTAGAGATCACTGAGCTAAGGGTATTCCAGCGCGCAGCTAGCGGCGTTCTCAGTCCACAATAAATCTTTTACTTGTGGAATCCGCACCATGAAAAAGTTATTGTCTGCTCTGTGCCTTGCCGTCCTCGCACCCGTAGCCCTCGCCCAAGCCTGCCCCGAGAAAAACATACTGTACTGGCAAGCCTTCCCACCCGGTGGCGAGTCTGATTTATCCGCACGCCACCAGCAAATCGTGCTCAAGAAAAAATGCGCCGCTATCGACACTATCGTGCAGTACAAAGCCGGTGCCGGCGGTGGGCTGATGTGGGGGCAAATGAACCAGTTGCCCGGCGACGGCCTGAACGTGGTGGGCAT
>JAYVGI010000245.1:0-3233 GCA_043772355.1 Polaromonas sp. | reverse complement strand
CCTGAGAACATAGCCACGATTGGAATCCAGTAATGGTCTGGCTTTGGCATATCTTTGAGATAAGCACTGTTAAAAATGCTTTTGAGGTCATCATTGGTAAACGGTTCGTAGTGTTCTGTTTGCGCTGATAGTTTGCCTGTGCCTTTTATAAACAAGCCCTCCACGGGGCTTGTAGTGTGTGCTGTGTAGTGCCCATGGTTGATTGCCCAATGGAAGAAGTCGTTTAACTGTCCAAGACGTTTATTGATGCGGTTGGCTTTGATGCCACGTTTGAGGTCTGCGGTTTTCCATTGGACGATCTCGGCTTTGCTGATGAGGTTGATTTCAAGGTCGCCGTAAATGTCTACGAAGTCTTTGTATGTTCTGCTTTTTTCTAAGATGGTTGCCGCAACGTTTTGATGCTTTTTCTCTTCAAGGTAGGCTGCAGTAGCCTCACTGAACCGCATTGACTTGATGACTTGGCGGCTTTGTGGTGGTGTGAATGCAAACACGGTTTTGCCGTATGCCAGTGCTTCTGTGCCTTGTGGTTGGACACCGTGCATTTTGTAGTAAGCATCAACCGCTTGCATCATCAAAGCATGGTCATCTTTGCCATCGGCTTTCATGACACCTCGTGACATGTCCAGCTCGTATTTATTCGTGAGCTCGTCTATGCTTGGGAAAAGTGGCTTTTTGCTCATGTGGCGCTTTCGTTCGTAGGCTTCATTGAACTGTAGCGCAAGTATTCGGGCTATTCCTGCATCTTTGGTGCGTAGAGAGTGCAGGCACTCCCTGAGCACCTTGTTTTCATCTCGCCAGTAGATACGGATGCAAAAAACACCGTAGCGGTTGGTCTTTAATCTTGGAACTTTTATCACTCGGGACACCTATTCGGGACACCAGCGTGTTCTGAATGAGTGAAAACCGATTTAACTTCAATGAGTTAGCAAGGTGGTGCGGCTGGCGGGGATCGAACCCACGACCCTTGGCTTCGGAGGCCAATACTCTATCCACTGAGCTACAGCCGCACTGAGAGCTTGATTGTAGTGCGGATGACCGCGGCCCAAGGGTTTGCACGCACCGCGCGGCTATAATTGTGGGCTAATTTGACCGGGAACCCCATGAGCAGCTCTGACCAACACGACGACCACCACGAAGGCCCCATTAAAACGCCAGGCCAATTGCTGGCTACGGTACTTTTTTCTTTCATTGCGCCGGTGTTCATCATCATTGCTTTGGTGTACTACGTGACTTCGGCTGCCAAGCCCGCCAGCGATGCCAGTACCGTCTCCCAAGCTGGCCTGACCGCACAAGAGCTGAATAAAACCGTGGCTGCTCGCATCCAAAAGGTGGGCATGGTCGAGATTCGCGATGCTAACCGCCCGTTGAAGTCGGGTGAAGAGATTTACAAAGCCCAGTGCTTGGCCTGCCATGCTGCCGGTGTGGCAGGTGCCCCTAAGCTGGGTGATGCCCCTGCTTGGGCCGCACGCATTGCTACGGGCTATGACGCTTTGCTGACCTCCGCTCTCAAAGGCAAGGGTGCGATGGGCGCGCAAGGTGGTGGTGATTTTGAAGATACCGAGATTGGACGCGCGGTGGTGTACATGACGGCCGCTGCGGGTGGCAAGTTCCCCGTGCCTGAGCGCGCTGCGGCAGCACCTGCGGCTGGTACTGAGCCTGCGTCCGCTCCTGCAGCCGTGGCTCCGACTGCTACCGCATCGGGTGCGGTGGCTGCCAAGTAGGCCGTGCGGTTTAGCTAAAACGCTTCAAAAGAAAGCCGCCCTCGCAGGGCGGCTTTTTTGGTAACTACTCAGGTCCCAATCACAGACCCCAGCTATTGCGCGCTACGAATTAATGAGCAACAATAGAGGCCATGACTGCACTGCCCGACCTAAGCCAACTGAGCCATGCGCAAAAGGACGAGTTGATCCTGGCGCTGTGGCAGCAAGTCCAGCAGCTCGCGCTGGGGCACCAGCAGTTGCAAACGCAGCAGCAACAGCTGCAAGCCAGGTTGAACCAGACCAGCAAGAACTCCAGCCGCCCGCCCTCCAGTGACGGCCTGGGCAAACCCGCACCCCAATCCCTGCGCGTGGGCGGGCAGCGCAAAAGCGGTGGCCAAACCGGCCACAGCGGCAGCACCCTGCGCCAAAGCATCCAGATCGATCAGACCGTGCAGCACCCACCCCTTGGGCAGTGCAGCGAGTGCCAATTGCCATTGCGCCAAGAAGGCCTACAGATAGCCGAGACCCGCCAAGTCTTTGAACTGCCCCCCCTGCGCGTGCAGGTGATTGCCCACCAACAGATGCGCGCCACCTGCACCTGCGGGGCCGTGCATGTCGGCGCTTGGCCCCCAGGAGTCAACGCCCCCGCCCAGTACGGCGCCAGCGTGCAAGCCATGGCCGTGCATTTGAACCAATACCATCTGCTGCCTCTGGCACGCACCGCCGCCTTGCTAAACGACCTGTACGACATCAGCGTATCCCAGGCCAGCATCCAGAGCTTTGCCCAAGAGGCTGCCGCTGTGCTTACCCCTACGGTAGCAGCCATCGGCAAGGCCGTGCAAGTCAGCCCCATCGCTCACGCTGACGAGAGCGGCATCCGCGTCACTGGCAAGCTGTACTGGTTGCACTGCCTGGTCACCCAAAGCCTGACCTGGCTGGCCTCCCACGCCAAGCGCGGCAGCGCTGCCATAGAGGCCTTGGGGCTGCTGCGAGGTTTCAAAGGCACCTTGGTACATGACGGACTGGCCAGCTACAAAGAGCTCGATTGCACCCACAGTCTGTGCAACTCGCACCACCTGCGCGAGCTGGTGTACATCCATGAGAACGAGGGCGAGAAGAGCTGGGACAACTGGGCGCAGGAGATGATGGACTTGCTGGTGCAGGCGCTCAAGGAGGTCGATCAGGCTCGGGGGCCGCTGGATGCCCAGCGTCAGGCGTACTTTGAGGCTTGCTGGAGTGCCTTGTTGGAGCGCGGTGAGGCGCTCAACGAGCCTGTGCTGCGCACGGACACCTCGGCCGATGTGGCTTTGGGCATTGGCAGACGGGGCAGGCCCAAGCAGAGCAAGGCGCATAACCTGCTCAAGCGATTACGCCTGTACCGCGCGGATGTGTGGCGCTTCATGACGGACAAGGATGTGCCCTTTACCAACAACTTGGCCGAGCAGGCGCTGCGCATGTGCAAGGTCAAGCAAAAGATCTCGGGCTGCTTTAGAACCGTGCACGGTGCGGACACGTTCTTTACCATCCGCTCCT
>JAYVGI010000244.1:0-4505 GCA_043772355.1 Polaromonas sp. | reverse complement strand
TTGTCTGAGCAGGCTTTTTTTACGCCTCTACCTTCACACCCTTCCAAAACGCCACCCGGCCTTTCACCATCTCGGCTTCTGGCTTGGGAGTAGGGTAGTACCACACAGCGTCGGCGTTGAGCTCGCCATTGACCAGCAGGCTGTAGTAGCTGGCGGTGCCCTTCCAGGCGCACACGCTTTTGTTGTTGCTAAAGCTCACATACTTCTGGTCCAGTGAGGATGCTGGGAAGTAGTGGTTGCCTTCTACCAGCACGGTGTCGTCGCTCTGGGCGATGATGGTGTTGTTCCAGGTGGCTTTCATGTGGTGGGTTCCTTTTTAAAGCTAAATAGGCTGTTAGCCAGCTAATATATTGCGGGAGAAGCTACAAAATTAATAGTAGCAGACTTGGGGGCTCGAATACCTTATTGTCCGATGGCCTTGCGAATCTGCTCCACCCGGGCGCGGTTGACCGCAAAGTCTTTGCGGCCCACCCGGCTGGCACTGCGCACATGGATCACGCCGACTGGCTTGTCCAGGTAAAACTCGATGTCATCGGTGAATTTAAGCAAGGCGGTAGTGCACTGCGCATAGATGTAGCCTGCGTCTTGCTGCACGATGGTGGTGCGCGGCATGGCTTGGAGCGTGGTGATAATTTTGGCCATCTCGGCACTGCCGTCGCCGCTGATTTTGAACGGCGCGATGGTGGAATAGTCCTTCATCGGGTGGTCCGCCCACAGATCCGCTTGGCTACTTACGGAATTGTCGGTCTTGGACAGGCGCTTGAGCTTGCCCTCTTTCACGCCCAGATCAGTAGGTGCCTTGCCGCGAAGCAAGCCCATTTGGCCTGCAACGATCAAGGCGACTGCAAGCACTGCAATAGCGATGAGTAGGAGTAGCGCGAAACGGGCCATGGTGTTGTCCTTTGATGTAGTTTGATTTATCTGAAAATCAAGGTTGCAGGCAACGAGTGGCATCGCACTCGAAAGCTTGCACAGCGCACCAGTATGCCACTGCTGGGCTGATTGCGGGCAACAAGTACTGGCCAATTGATGTTGATTGCCCAAACATAAAAAATGCCCGCGAGGGGCGGGCATTCAGGAAGCAACTCTCTTCAACCCCGTTAAGGAGCGAGAAACAAGCTATTAAAACTGGTATTTGACACCGAGAGAGTAGGCTGTTTGGCCATCGTTGCGTGCTACGTTGCCGTCCAGTTGGAGTTCTTTGGTCAGCTGTGTGCGGGCACCCAGTTGGGCGGTGGCCTTGGAGCCTTCAGCGCCAAACACTTCTACATGCGGTGTCCAAGATGCCATAGGCAGCTCGGCAGCTACACCCCAAGTGCCAATAGCGGATGCGCTTTTGGACTTGGTGGCACCCAGGTTGGCATGCACGTTGACAGGGCCCAGGCCGTTGCAGCTGAGGTTACCGCTCAGGTAGGTGGCATTGCCGCCGCCGCCGGATAAGTGCGTAGCGCCCAGCACGGCCGCTACGTTGCAACCCTTTTCTTTGCTAGGTGTGATGCGCCACTTGGCCTGCAATGACTGCGCATTGACGCGGTTAGTGGTGTCACGTGACAGCACGCCGCTGATCTCCAAGCCGTCAATCGGTGCGTAGGCTGGTGCCAGGTTTAGCACGTTGCTTTTGGAGGTATCGCGTGCTACCCAAGCTTCGATGTGGCCTGCGCCTTTGTCGTTGACGTTGGCGTCGTCCACTGCCAGAGGGCGGCCAGCATGGGCTGCCATGGCTGAGCTGAGTGCGATGGCCAATGTGGCGAGTCGGACGTGGGTAGATGGGTTCATAGTTTTTCCTAAGTTACTGCGTGGATTGATGCTGGCTTCAGAGCGCATAAAAATTAATTGCGCAGAAATCTGCATGGATTATCCGTGGCTAAAGGTGCTGGATTTAGTAGGAAGTGCTCTGGGTAGGATGAACTTTGCGCAATTTGGCACGAAATTCCCCTTCCAAATACGCTTTTGTGCATTAAGCCCAGTTTACTTGGGCCGGGCGATTGTCCAGATGAAGCTGCGCCTGCGCTGGCGGGCAGCGTGCCAGCAGTTTGCCCTGCTTCCATACTTTGAGCCGAGTGGCTCTGAGTCGTAGTGCCTCTATCGGATCGCGCGCTTGCAGCAGCACAAAATCTGCATTGCATCCTGCTTGCAAACCGTAGCCTTGCAAATGCATCAGCTGGGCGGGGTGGGTGGTAACTGCCTCAAAGCACTGGCGCATGGCGGCCTGCGATGTCATTTGCGCTACGTGCAGGCCCATGTGGGCTACTTCGAGCATGTCGCCGCTGCCCAGGCTGTACCAGGGGTCCATCACGCAGTCGTGGCCGAAGGCGACGGTGATACCGTGCGCCAGCAGCTCGGGCACGCGGGTCATGCCGCGCCGCTTGGGGTAAGTGTCGTGGCGGCCTTGCAGGGTGATGTTGATGAGTGGGTTGGCCACCACGCCCAGGTGCGCCTGCGCCATCAGGGGCAGCAGCTTGCTCACGTAGTAGTTGTCCATGCTGTGCATGCTGGTCAGGTGCGAGCCCACCACGCGGCCGTGCAGGCCCAGGCGCTGGGTCTCGTAGGCCAGGGTTTCAACATGGCGCGACAAGGGGTCGTCAGACTCATCACAGTGCATATCGACCAGCTTGCCTTGCTCGGCGGCCAGCTCGCACAGCAGCTTGACGGACAGCGCGCCTTGTTCACTGGTGCGTTCAAAGTGCGGTATGCCGCCTACTACGTCTACGCCCATCTGCAAAGCGCGTTTGAGGTTGTCCATAGCGCCGGGTGCGCGCAGCACGCCGTCTTGCGGAAAGGCGACAAGCTGCAAGTCGATGTAGGATGCGACGCGTTTTTTCACTTCCAGCAGGGCTTCTACCGCCAGCAGGCGCGGGTCGCATACGTCTACATGGGTGCGGATGGCGAGCAGGCCTTTGGCGACTGCCCAGTCGCAATACTGCATGGCTCGCTCGATCAAGGCGTCTTGCGTGAGCAGGGGTTTGAGTTCGCCCCACAGTGCGATGCCTTCGAGCAGTGTGCCGTTTTGGTTGATTCTGGGCAGGCCGTAGGACAGGGTGGCGTCCATATGGAAATGGGCATCCACAAAGGGCGGCGATAGCAGTTGGCCTTGGGCGTCTACCGTCTCGTGCGCGGGGGCTTGCAGGTGCTGCGCGACTTCGGTGATTTTGCCGTTGTACACAGCGACCGACATGCCGGTTTGGCCGTTCTGTAGGGTGGCGTTGGTGATCAGGAGGTCTAGCATGGCAGCGCGTTTTTTGTAGTCGATGGTTTGCGCGCTAGCCGTAATGCGCTATAAATTTAGTAGCTTTTCCCGCGATATTCTATTGGGCTAGAGGCCTATTTCGTTCCAAATATACGGTCGCCAGCGTCGCCTAAACCCGGCATGATGTAGCCGTGGTCGTTCAGCTCGCGGTCTATCGCGGCGGTGAAGATGGCCACATCCGGATGCGCCTTTTGCATGGCGTTCACGCCCTCGGGGCAGCCAACCAGGCAAACAAATTTGATGGATTTGGGTTTGAGCGCTTTGAGCTTGTCCACAGCGGCGATGGCTGAGTTGCCAGTGGCCAGCATAGGGTCTACTACGACGATATCGCGCTGCTCCATGTCTTGCGGCATTTTGAAATAGTACTCCACCGCCTGGAGCGTGGCAGGGTCGCGGTACAGGCCAATATGCCCCACCCGCGCGCCGGGCACCACGCTGAGCATGCCTTCCAAGATGCCATTACCCGCCCGCAAGATGCTGACAAACACCAGCTTTTTCCCGTCGATGACTTTGCCCGTCATCTTCTCCATCGGAGTTTCAATCTCGATGTCTTGCATCGGCATATCGGCCGTCACCTCATAGGCCATGAGCATGGAAATCTCGTTGAGCAGGCAGCGAAAGGTGTTGGTCGAGGACTCTTGCCTGCGCATCAGGGTGAGCTTGTGCTGCACCAGCGGGTGGTTAACGACGTAAACGTTGTTTTTGTAATGGGTGAGCATGGTGGTGGACTGTGCTTTGGATTTTTATACAACCGATATCTTGCTGGGATATGGGGGAATGCGCAAGAGCTATGCCACTTAAACAGACGGGTATTTTTTTGGATGTCGGGCACCAGGGGTTTGATCTCCCAGGCGCTTGGCTTGGACGGCTACGAGGCTGTGCTCTGCGCTGGAGGCTACTGGTCTGTGTTCGCCCTGGCACTTGGTGTGCACAGCTGCGCGGCTGTCCCCCGCCCTTCGGACTCCTCCTTGATGCCGCTGCGCCGTGCACTACCCAAGCACCAGAGCTGCGTATAAGGATGGTTGGAGGCTACGGCGGTGGATCGCCCACCGCTCCAGCAAGATCAGGCCGGTGGCGCACTTAGCGTAGCGGCATAAAGGAGTCGCTGGCCTTAGGCCAGCACGGGGGACAGCGGCGCAGCTAAGGGCCGGTTAACAAATAACATAAGCAATATCAACCCGATAGAATTTGATAATTCCAATCACCATGGAACTCATGTCGCACGAGCTTGATAGCCGAGTAGTCTTCATCACTGACG
>JAYVGI010000243.1:0-2913 GCA_043772355.1 Polaromonas sp. | reverse complement strand
AAGCTGGATCGTCAATGTCAATAAACGAATGCACCATCCCCAATGCATGGGATATGTGCGCCGCCACCGCAGGCGCACCATAGCGCTCGCTGGCGTGGTGGCCGCAGGCAGCATGGGCCACGCCCATCTCGCGGGCGTAGTGGGCCTGGGGTTCGGAGATCTCGCCAGTGATGAATACATCCGCCCCAGCGGCAATGGCAGCTTCAGAATACCCCTGCGCTCCGCCAGTGCACCACGCTACTTTGTTGATAGCATTTTCCGCAATATTTACATGGCTTACTGGTCTGTTTAGTGTGTTTTGAATATGCTCAACAAGTTGCGCCGAGCTAGTGCATTCCGTGGTGCCCAGCCAGCCCAAGTCTTGCTCGCCAAAGCGGCTGCCTGTGCCCTCCAAAGGGGTCAAGCCCAGCACCCTGGCCAACTGCGCGTTGTTACCCAGTGTGGCATGCGCGTCCAGCGGCGGGTGGTAAGCATACAGGTTAATGTCGTGCGCCAGCAGCTTTTGCAGGCGCTGCTTCATCCAGCCCACTACGCGGCCATCTTGCCCACGCCAAAACAGGCCGTGGTGCACAAAAATCGCGTCTGCGCCTTGGGCTATCGCAGCGTCAATCAAGGCCAACCAAGCGGTAACGCCTGAGACGATACGCTTGACCTCGGCCTTGCCTTCCACCTGCAGGCCATTGGGGCCATAATCTTCAAACCGCTCGGGTTGTAAAGTGTATCCAAGGCTCGAGTTAGGATGTGTCGAGTGACCACAATGTGGTGTGCTTCAAAGTTGTAAAATAAAAGTTCTATATGCGCAGAATTTGGTTGATTTTCTCTCAAGCTGTCACCGTGCTGCTGGCTGCGTGGTTTGTCGTCGCCACTTTAAAGCCAGAGCTGCTCAACCGCAAGCCGCAGATGGGCAGCGGCCTGGTGCCCACCATCGAAGCACCCGCTACCAATTCCGCAGCTACGCCCGCTGGTAGCTTCAGGGTTGCGGCCCAAAAAGCCTCCGCTGCAGTGGTCAGCATCAGCGTGCTCAAAGCGGCAGCGCAAAACCCCAATGCGAATGACCCCTGGTTTCGCTTCTTTTTTGGCGACAAAGGGCAGGAGCCGCAAGGCGGGCTGGGCAGTGGCGTGATTGTCAGCCCCAGTGGCTATATTTTGACCAACAACCATGTGGTGGAGGGCGGCGGCGAGATTGAGGTCATCTTGAACGACAAGCGCCGAGCCAAAGCCAAGGTGATCGGCACCGACCCAGATTCTGACTTGGCTATTTTGAAGATCGACCTGGACAAGCTGCCCGTCATCGTACTGGGCAGCTCCGACGCACTGCAAGTGGGCGACCAGGTGCTGGCCATAGGCAACCCCTTTGGCGTGGGCCAAACCGTGACCAGCGGCATCGTGAGCGCGCTGGGGCGCAACCAGTTGGGCATCAACACCTTTGAGAACTTTATCCAAACCGACGCAGCCATCAACCCCGGTAACTCGGGCGGTGCGCTGGTAGACGTGAACGGCAACCTGCTGGGTATCAACACCGCCATTTACAGCCGCAGCGGTGGCTCTATGGGCATAGGATTTGCCATTCCCGTGACCACCGCCAAACAGGTGATGGAAGGCATTGTCAAAGACGGCGTGGTCACGCGCGGCTGGATCGGTGTGGAGCCGCAAGAACTCACGCCCGAGCTGGCCGAAACCTTTAACCTCAAACTGGACACCAACGCCAACAACGGCGTGATCATCACCGGCGTGCTGCAAAACGGCCCAGCTGCGCAAGCAGGCATCAAGCCTGGTGACGTCATCACTGTAGTAGCAGGCAAAGATGTGGGCAGTGTGAGCGAGCTGCTGTCCAGCGTGGCCGCCCTCAAGCCCAGTACCCCTGCCAAATTCACCGTGCGCCGCGCCGACAAAACACTGGAACTGGACGTATCCCCCGGTGTGCGGCCACGGCCTAAGTTGCAGCCTGCGCGTTAAACGCATCGGCCCACACCACCCATAAAATATAGCTGCTCCTGCAATATTTTAGGGGCCTAGCGCACTATTGCGTCAAATAGTTTACTGCGCAACGCGCTGGCGCTGGGCAGGTGCAGGCCGCGCCAGCCGTGGGTGATGCTGGCATCGATATTGGTTTGCAGGTCGTCAATGAAAACGGTTCGGCTGCCTGCTTGCAAACCAAAACGCTGAGTAGCCATATGGAAGATGCGTGGATCGGGTTTGATGAGCTTGACGTCGCCCGAGAAAATACCGCCGTCAAACCAGCCAATAAAGTCGTGCTTTTTCTCCAGTACGCGGGCGTATGGCGCGGGCATGTTGGACAGGTAAAAGAGTTGGATGTCAGCGCCCGCATCGCGCCGGTCGCGCAGTTCGCTCAGCACCTGGATCGACTCTGGGATGGGCTGCAAGCGCATGCCAATGTGCGCCACCATGTCGCCCAAAGCTTGCAGCGGCAGCGCAGTGCGCGCATAGGTGCGCTCTACGATCTCGTGGACAGACAGCATGCCTGCGTCAAAAGACTGCCAGTCGTTATGGCTGAAAATGCTGCGCGCCAGCTGCCTGGCTTGCGCGTCGGTGCGGGCCTGCTGCGGAAAAACCTCGCGCACCAAGGCGCTGGGCTCCCAGCCAAAGATGACTGCTCCGAAGTCGAAAATGATATTCAAACGGGTCATGGGATGACAGGAGACAGGATGCAGGGATGAGGTTTCAGGAATCGGGAGTCAACTGTGTATTGGCTTAACGTAAACGCTGGAGCAGGGCGGCGGTAGATGCGTCCAGGCCCTGCGCGTCGCCAGAGCCCATGCGCCTGGAGATCTCGGTGGCCAGCACCTTGCCCAGCTCTACGCCAAACTGGTCAAAACTGTTGATGCCCCACACCGCGCCGCTGACGAACACGCGGTGCTCGTACAGGGCGATGAGTGCGCCAAAACTGGCGGG
>JAYVGI010000242.1:0-7109 GCA_043772355.1 Polaromonas sp. | reverse complement strand
GCACCTCGGCTTTTGCAGTCGCAAGTTGCAGGCGCGACATCAAGCCCGCACCTGTTTTCTCGGGTACGCACTGCATGCGGTAAGTGCTGTGGCCGGGGTAGAGAAAGCCATGCAAGACTTGGAACTCAAGCCCATGGCGTTCTTGCAGGGCATCCATCGCCAGGGCAATCTTTTGTGAGTACGCGCGGACTAAATGGTCAGCGGCAGAGTGGTGTGCCTTCGCCTGAATGTCAGCGGCAAAGCGCACGGCGCTATCGGCAATACTCTGCGCCTGCTGTACCTGCGTCCCCGCTGCGGGAATGAAGCCCGACGACAGCGCGGTGGAGCCGCTGGGCTGTGCATCTCGCTCCAGCAGCACGCAGTCCACACCCGCGTCACTCAGCATCAGCGCGGTCGTGAGCCCGCATGCGCCTGCGC
The DNA here is from genome assembly GCA_043772355.1 of Polaromonas sp. GTDB lineage: Bacteria > Pseudomonadota > Gammaproteobacteria > Burkholderiales > Burkholderiaceae_C > JAAFIP01. The sequence continues at coordinate 6,692 of JAYVGI010000242.1, read as the reverse complement.
CGATGATGGCGATGGGTACGTGGGGCGTACCAAGGGGTAAGCTGGCTTTGACGATACGTGGCAGCATGCTTGCGCTAGGCCGTAGGCCTGAACAGATACTGCCCCATCGGCTTGCCAATCACCTGCCCATCCTCGTAAATCAACTGGCCGCGTAAAAACGTTGCCTCAACACTGGCTGACATCTCCAAACCTTCGAACGGTGTGTAGCCTTGGGTGGAGGGTGAGTTTTTGGCCTTAATCGTCCAGGTTTTGGCTGGGTCCACCAAAGCGATATCGGCATCAAATCCGATGTCGATATCGCCCTTTTTGTTTAGGCCATAGCGCTGCGCCGGGTTCCAACTGGTGACGCGGGCCATGTGGTTGTAGCCCATGCCCCGGCGCGTACCTTCGCTCACCAGCGCGGGCAGCAGGTACTCGGTGCCGCCGAAGCCGCTCTTGGCCATCCAAATCTTGCCCAGGTAGTTGCCGCCATATTGAGGCGGCAGCTTCATCTCATGGCGGCAGCAAGCGTGGTCGCTCACCACCCAATCCAACTCACCCGCCAAGAGCGCATCCCACAAAAACTCGACATCTTCGCGCGGGCGAATCGGCGGGTTGACTTTCGCGAGTTCCGCCGCCTTGCTGGTGATGTCAAGCATCAAGTGGCCAATCGTCACCTCGCGCTTGAAATTGATGTGCGGGAACACGTCCGCCATCATCATCGCGGCCTGTACTGCCTTGCGCGAACTTAAGTGCAGAAGGTTGATGTTGGGCAAGGCCGTCTCATTGGCCAGATAACTGGCGATGAACACGGCCAGACCCTCGGAGTGCTGCGGGCGCGAGGCGCTGTAGGCGGCCAGGCCTTTGAGCGCATTTTTTGACTTGTCGCCTTCGATGATCTTGGTGTACGCGGTCATGATCTCGGCAGTCTCGCAATGCAGCGAAAGCGAGATTTGATTTGCCCGCTCAGGCATCTGCTCCCGCGCCGCCTGAATACCGCGCATGACGAATTCAAAATGCGCATAATCGTAACGGTCATTCTCGCCAATCATCAAGAAATCTTTTTGCGTGTTGGACGCACCATGCAGTCCGTGCGAGCCATAGAACATGAAAATCTTGAAACTGGGCACGCCAAACTTTTCGATCAGCTCCGGGATTTCCTTGATGTGCGTGCCGTCCATGGGCGCGAGGTGAAAGCCGTAGTCCACATGGAATTTGCCCTGCGCGATCTTCAGCACCTCGGGGTAAAACTTTTTGTACGGCCCGCCTTTGTTCAAATAGTACTGCCCTGTGCGAAAGTAGTTCAGGCTGCTGGTCACGCCGCCCATCGCAGCGGCCTGGCTCTCAGTGACTGCGTCTTCGGCCAGGGGTGAGTAGATGCCGCTGTGCATGTGGGCGTCCACCACGCCCGGGAAGGCCAGGCGGTTTTTGCCGTCGTGCACGGTTTTGGCGCGGCTGATGTCAATGCCGGGCGCGACGAGTGCGAACTTGCCGTCTTTGATGGCGATGTCGCTGTCGTGCACCACGTTGCCGTGCGGTCTAACTACGCGCACGTTTTTTATCACGAGGTCAAATTCTGGGGTTGCGGGTTTGGTGGGCATTTGGCTTCCTTTTGAGTTCTGTGGTTCATTGCAGGGGAGTTTTGTGGTTTTCTGCGTTTTGCTTGTATGTTTGTTAGCAAGGGATTTCGTGCCCAGGTTTTGTAGTTGCCCAGACACTTGGGATGCTTGGCTCCGCGGCTGTCCTCCGTGGCGGCTTATGGCCGCCTACTCCCCCTTTATGCCGCTGCGCCAAGCATCCCAAGCGCCTGGGCGGTTCAGAGGTGGTGACTGGCCTTGGGACGAGTCTTGTGACGGGCCTTGTGATTGGTCTGGCAGCTAGCCGTTTGATCGCCAACCGCACATACAGGACACTGTCGGCGGTGCACTCAGCGCAGCGGCATAAAGGAGGAGCCGCTGGCCCGAGGCCAGCACGGGGGACAGCCGCGGAGCTGAGTGCGCCGTCGGCAGTGTCTAGTACAAAGCAAGCCAAGCGAACAACGAACGGGCTGCGGCTTGCCATCATGATGAAGACCGGTCCGCAGGAAGATGCGTTTTTGTCATACGCTGCTTCAAACTCGGCAGCAGCCCACCCGCTTGCACCATCTGCAGCAAAAAGTCGGGGATGGGTTCGCAATCCAAGGCAGTTTTATCAAGCAAAACGACCTGTAGCCCTTTAAGTGATAGCGCAAGCAGCTCCTGTTTTTGTAGTGACTCTGCTTGCGGGCAGGTCAGCAGCAGCAACCCTACATTGAATGCATTGCGAAAATACAGGCCGCTGTAACTGGGTGCGATGACGGCGGCAATGCCCAGTTGCACCAGCACCTGCGCCGCCTGTTCGCGTGAAGAGCCGATGCCGAAATTTGGCCCTGCCACAATCACATCGCCCTTTTTTACCTGGCTGGCAAACTGCGGCAATACGGATTCCAGGCAGTGCTTTGCGATCACCTCGATGCCGTGCTTCATCGCATGGCCGGGGGCTAGCGCGTCGGTGTCGATGTCTGCGCCTAGATGCCAGATGCGGTGTTGGGTTGTGGGAGTGGTCATGGTGAAGGGTATCGCTGTGGATGCGCCCTCACCCCAGCCCTCTCCCGCGAGCGGGAGAGGGGGCAAGAAGGTGCTCTTGGCTGGGAGGCGTTTGACACGCTCAAGGAGTGATAGATGCTGTTCATACCAGCACCTCAAGCGGATCGGTAATCACGCCGCGCAGGGCGGATGCCGCCACGGTGTAGGGCGAGGCCAAATACACCTGCGCGGTGGCTGCGCCCATGCGGCCTTTGAAATTGCGTGCCGTGCTGCTGATCACCGTGCTGCCCTCGGGCACGCTTCCGCCGTAGCCTGCGCAGGCTCCGCAGGCGGTGGCGAAGAGCTGCGCGCCTGCGTCTTGCAGTATTTGCATCACACCCTCCTGCTCTGCCTGCTGCTGGTCTTGCACGCTGGCCGGGGCCACCATCAGCTGTACACCCGTTGCTACCTTGTGGCCGCGTAGCACACTGGCAGCGGCCCGCAGGTCTTCCAGCTTGGCTCCTGTGCAGGCACCAATGTAGGCGACGTGGATGGGTATGCCTGCGTGCGTGGATACGGAGTGCGTATTGGCGGGGCTGTGTGGGGCGGCGACCTGGGGCGCTAAGCTACTGGCATCAAAGCTGTGCCGCTTTACCTGCGCATCGGCATCGGTATGCCAGTGGCTAATGTCTTGCCTAGCTACGCCTACCGACTCTAGCCAGTCCTGCGTCACCGCATCGGGTGCCACCAAGCCGGTTTGCGCGCCCAGCTCAGCGCTCATATTGCACAGGGTCATGCGCTCGGGCATGGACAGGGCCTGCACGCCCGCGCCGCAAAACTCTACCGCCTGGTACTGCCCGCCGTTCATGCCAAAGCGGCCAATGGTGTGCAGCATCATGTCTTTGGCGGTGACGCCGCGTGCGAGTTGGCCGCTCCAGTGCATTTGGATGGTCTGCGGCACGCGTAGCCATATCTCACCTGTCACGCACACGCCCAGCATTTCGGTGCTGCCCACGCCAAACATATAGGTGCCAAAGGCCCCGCCGGTGGGTGAATGCGAATCCCCTCCCACGCACAGCATGCCAGGGCGCAAGTGGCCTTTTTGCGGCAGCACCACATGGCAAATGCCCACGCTGTCGTACACATGCGGCAAGGCCTGGTCGCGCGCCCAGTCGCGGGCAATGCGCACGATTTTTCGGGCATCGTCGTCCTGCTCGGGCACGTAGTGGTCCATCACCAGCACCACTTTGGATTTGTCCCATATCTGCGCTTTCAATTCTTCCAGCATGGGTTTCAAGCGGCGCGGGCCAGACGAGTCGTGGAACATCGCCAAGTCCACCTGGCAAGTGACGATCCCGCCCACCGCCACATGGCTGCGCCCTGCTGCACGGGCGATGAGCTTTTGCGCGAGGGTTTGGGGTGGCAGTGGCAATGTCATAACAACCTGATTCCTGTAACCTGATTCCTGTAGCCTACTCTGGTTTAGCACCCGAATACTTCACCACCTCGCCCCAGCGCTTGATCTCGCTTTGCACAAACGCGGCAAACTCTTCGGGCGAATTACCCGCCATTTGCAGGCCCTCGCTCTCCAACCGTTTGCGCACCTCGGGGCTGTTGATGGCCTGGCGCGCCACCTCGTTCATGCGGCGGGTCAGCTCTGTGCCCATGCGCGCCGGGGCGAACAGGCCAAACCAGGCGCTGGACTCAAAGCCGGGCAACACTTCGGCAATGGCGGGCACATCGGGCATGGCAGGCAAGCGTTTGGCACTGGTCACTGCCAGCGCGCGCAGCTTGCCTGCGCGCACCTGCACCTGCGCGCCCACCATGGGCGCAAACATCAGCTGCACCTGCCCGGCCATCACGTCGGCAATGGCGGGGGCTGTGCCCCGGTAGGGAATGTTGACGATGAACAGCCCGGCGCGCATCTTGAAGGCATCGCCTGCCATGTGCAGTGACGAACCAATGGCACCGATCGCAAAGTTCAGCTTACCGGGCTGCGCCTTGGCCATCGCAATCAGCTCGCGCACATCTTTGGCGGGAAAGCCGGGGTGTGCTACCAGCATGGAGGGGGCAGTAGCCACCAGGGTGAGCGGCGTGAAGTCTTTGACGGGATCGAAAGGCAAGCTGGGGTACAGGGTGGCGTTGACGGCGTGGCTGGTGAAGCTGAGCAGCAAAGTATTGCCATCGGGCACAGCTTTGGCCACGGCTTCGGCTGCGATATTGCCGCCAGCGCCGGGCTTGTTTTCTACGATCACCGTGCGATTCAAAATGCGCCCCATTTCGGCGGCCATGGCGCGTGCAATAGTATCCGTACTGCCGCCTGCGGGTACACCAACCAACATTTTTATGGGCGGTGTTGTAGTTTGCGCATGTGTATTGCATGCTACGAATAGGGTAGCTGCTTGCGCAATATTCTTGAGGGCTGAGCGTCTGTTTGGCATGGTTTTTTTGCTCACAACGTGTCCGAACTGTGCTGGTCGATTGCCACAGGTTTGAATAGACGCTGGTTACGCGTCGGGCGACAGAGCGGATGATAAACACCTAATCGTGCGTACGAGACCAAGCCAGAAACCTTTGACCCCACTTTTGCGCCCTCTGCGAAACCTTCGCGCCCTCGGCGTTCAAAAAATCCCCGCTTAAAACCCGCTGTGATGGCTACAAAATCCATAACTACATCCCAAGGTAAGCACGCCGCAGCACATCACTAGACAACAGCTCTGCAGAGCTACCAGAAAAGCGAATTGCCCCGTTCTCCATCACATACGCCCGGCTGGCAATCTCCAACGACTGCGCTACGTTTTGCTCAACCAACAGGATGGACAAACCATCCGCATTCAACTGCTGTATCAACGCAAACATTTCCTCCACCAACAGCGGCGATAGCCCCAGCGACGGCTCGTCCAGTATCAACAGCTTGGGCTCTGCCATCAGCCCACGCCCTATCGCCAGCATCTGCTGCTCACCACCACTCATGGTGCCAGCCAGTTGTGTGGTGCGCTCTTTCAGGCGGGGGAAGATGCCAAACACCTTATCCAAATTGGCTGCACGCCGCTCGCGGGCGCGGGTGAATGAGCCTAGCTCCAGGTTCTCCAGCACTGAGAGGTTGGGAAATATTTTGCGCCCCTCGGGCACCTGGATCAAGCCGGTTTTGACGATGTCTCGGTAATGCGCACCACTGATGTTGTGGCCATCAAACTGGGCGTTGCCGCCCCAGGCCGGGTAGATACCGCAGAGCACATTGTTCAGCGTGGTTTTGCCTGCGCCGTTACTGCCCAGCAGCGCGACGATTTCGCCTTGCGCTACTTGCAAGCCCACACCGCGCAGTACTTCTACCGCGCCGTAGCCGCCGCGTAAATCGGTGATGTTGAGTAGCGCGTTCATCGTGTAGCACTATCCGCTTGGTCGTTCGGCACATCCGTTCGGGCTGAGCTTGTCGAAGCCTTCGCAAGCCCTTCGACAGGCTCAGGGCGAACGGGGGTGGTTGGTTCTACTTGCGACGGGATTGCGCCTTGGAGCTTGGCCGCTGTGCCTTTGCCCAGATACGCCTCCACCACCTTCTCGTCCTGCGTCACCTGCGCTGGCGTGCCTTGCGCTATCAATTGGCCTTGCGCCAGCACCCATACCTGCTCGGCCAGGTTCATTACGGCTTGCATGACGTGTTCGATCATCAGCACGGCAATGCCTTCGTTGGCAATGCTGCGTACGACAGGGATCATCTCGCCGATCTCTTGCGGGTTCAGCCCCGCCAGCACTTCGTCTAGCAGCAGCAGCTTGGGCGCGGTGGCCAGGGCGCGTGCCAGCTCCAGGCGCTTGCGGCCTGCGACGGTCAGGTCAGCGGCGGGTTTGTCTAGCTGGCTGGTCAAGCCTACTTTCGCGGCCACGGCATCTGCCATGCTGAGCGCTGCGGTGCGGCGCGGCTCGCGCAGGTGCGCGCCTACGGCTATGTTCTCGCGCACGGTTTGCGCGGCAAAGGGCTGCACGATTTGAAAGGTGCGTGCCATTCCTGCGTGCGCGTTGATGTGCGGCGCTCGTCCCGTGATGTCTTGGCCTGCTAGCAGCACGCGCCCGGCATCGGGCACGATAAAGCCTGACATCAAGGCAAACAGCGTGGTCTTGCCTGCGCCGTTAGGGCCAATGAGTGCGGTGAGGCTACCTTGCGGCACAGACAGG
>JAYVGI010000241.1:0-27666 GCA_043772355.1 Polaromonas sp. | reverse complement strand
AGGGATTTAGAAATTACTAAAGTACCATTTATAATATCTTCATTCTGCACTATTGGAGTGACTGCATATGAAGACAAGCACACTGGAGCGCAACGGCGTGTCGGCGGAGATGGTGGGGTTGATTGGACGTCTGATTGATTTGATTGCATGGCCAGCGCGACGCCAGGCGATGGGTGATGTAACGATGGCGTTGCTTGATGGCAAGCGGCGCGTGGCGGAGGATGTGTTCGGTTGGAATCGAAACGCCGTTGAGCTGGGCCTTCATGAACATCAAACTGGCATTGCCTGCATTAGTGACATCACCGCCCGAGGCAAGCCTAAAACAGAAGACAAACACCCCAAGCTTTTGGCGGAGATACAGACCATCATGGAGCCTCACAGCGAATCGGAGTCGAGCTTGCGCACCACCTTGCTGTACACCAACATGACGGCCAAGACGGTACACGAGGCGCTCGTACAAAGGGGTTGGCCTGAACAATCGCTGCCCAGTGTGCGCACTATCTCCAATCTCTTGAACCGCCAAGATTACCGACTGCGTACAGTGGCCAAATCCAAGGTTCAAAAAAAACCGACGAAACAGATGCCATCTTTGAAAACGTCAGAGGCGTGAACGCACTGGCCGATCTGGATCAGCACACCTTGAGAATCAGCATAGACACCAAGGCGACAGTCCATGTTGGCGACTACTCCAGAGGTGGCCGTTCGCGCGCAATCGAGGCAGTCAAAGCGTTAGACCATGACATGTGCATGAAGGAAAAGTTGATCCCCGGCGGCATACTGGAGCCGGTCAGTGGCCAAACATTTTTGTTCTTTGGCACGAACTACAAAACCAGCGACTTCATGGCCGATGGAATGCTCCTGTGGTGGCAGCACAGAGAGGCGCAACTGCCAGGGATCAAGCAGCTCGTCATCAATTTGGACAACGGGCCTGAATGCAATGGGCGGCGCAGTCAATTTCTTCTGCGCATGGCGGAGTTTGCGGACATGACGGGGTTGTGTGTTCGACTGGTCTACTATCCGCCTTATCACAGCAAATACAACGCCATCGAGCGCTACTGGGCGGGGCTGGAAAAATCATGGAACGGCTACTTGCTCAGCACCACGGATGCGGTCATCAATCGGGCTGGCAATTTTTGCTGGAAAGGCATGCGCACCATGGCATGCTTGGTTGATGCCGTTTACGAGAAAGGGGTCAAACTATGCAGCAACGAAAAGAAGGACCTTGAACTTCGACTGGAACGCTCCGCAGAGCTGAACTGGTGGGACATAACCATTCATCCTAAAACGGTATTTTTATAATTTCCGAATTCCTTAGGTGCCTATCTATGGTCATTCCCGATCAAGATGTGGCGCGAAGTCAGGAAAATAAGAGAATTACCGCAAATCGATGCCGTCATTTTGAAAAATGAAATCCTGGAGTTCATTGAACCGATGGCGGGCAATGACGACAAGCTGTTCCAGCCTCGGATCACATACTTAGCCTACGTCAACGGTCAAAGGATCACATCGCGAACCCTGTGCCCTGACAAAGAGGCCTATAAGTATGTCAACAGAATGCATGCGATTGCCAGCGCCAATAGTTACCCTGTCAACAGTGTGGTGCGAGCGCGGTTGATCAGCAGTGGCACTGAACCTGAGTTAATGCTGACAGCCGAGTTGGATTGGCCCCGTCAATCGCATTACCTTGCATGGGCAATTTTTGCGGTACTTATTTGTTTGGTGGGAATTGGATTGGCATGGATACGGTTCCCAACTGGTTGATGAAAATACACAAATCTTCAAAGTAAAACAGATGAAAATCATACTCAACATCAGCGATGTATTGCTGGCCAAAGCGAAGTCGCTGGCGAGGTATCCGCGCCTCGTGTTGAGTCGTTTGATTGAAGAGGGGTTGCGCATGCGACTGCATGCAACTGAGACTGCTACTCGTAGCGCGCGCCGAGACATGCCTGTATTCGACGGTAAAACTGGCTTGGCAATGGGTATTGGCGGCATAAGCACACGAGAAATGCTTGACGCAGTCGACCATGCTGCCGGACATCAATGTGCTGGTCTTGGGTCCACCGACTAGTATGCTCTCCGTTCTGCAAAGGGTCAAAACTGCCCGTGTTGATGTTGCAGAACAAACCATCGGTGCTATCGATCAAGGCTTACTCATCTTGCTCTGCGCTGAGCGTGGTGACACCGATGCACTGGCCGAGAAACTGCTCGCCAAAATATTGAAACTGCGCATCTTCAGCGATGCGGCGGGCAAGATGAATCTGTCGGTACAAGACGTGGATGGTGGTCTGCTGATCGTGAGCCAGTTCACTTTGGCGGCTGACGTGTCAGGCGGCAACAGGCCGAGCTTTACCAGCGCTGCACCGCCGGATGAAGGTAGAAGGCTGTATGACTACTTTGTGCAGCAGGCGCGCGCTGCTCATCCCATTGTGCAAACAGGGCAGTTTGCAGCGGACATGCAAGTGCATTTGGTCAACGATGGGCCGGTGACCATACCGATGAGAGCCTGAATGGAGCCGACCCGCGAGGTGCATTACCAGCTCAGCGCTTTTTAGGGCTGGCAGTTCTCTCCACCGGACGCTTGGACTCTCGCTGTGACCGCGTGGAGTGCGTTTCTTCGCGAACCTGATCACGCCCTGGTGTGGCCTCGGTCTGCCCGTGCAACGGAGTGTCTTTGGCGTTGTGCTGCGAGGGCGGTGCGTGGAGGTTTTTGGCAGAGGTGTTTGGATCCGGATCCGGCTTGGGTTGCTTCATGGTGGACTCCTTTTCGGGTGGAGTTATCGTTGTTATCAACGGTTTAACCAGGTGATGGACAGTTGCAAAACGGTGGCAAACGAGACCCAGAGCAAGTAGGGAATATTTGCGTAGGCCACCCAGGGAACACGGAGCCAAATTGCCCACATGGCCCACAACAAGGTGCCCAAGATCAGCACAATGTCAATGGCAGCCAGCAGGTTGTTTTTCAAGCCGAACTGAAGGGGTGAGAACGCCAGGTTGAACAGCAGATTCAAGCCGAATGGCAGAAAAACCGTCCACGGCAAGCGCTGCTTGAATGCCAGGTAGAACACGTAGCCGAAACTCAGCGCGATGATGAGGTACAGCAGGCTCCAAGCCGGGCCGAACACCCATGCAGGCGGTGCGAAGAAAGGTTGCTTTAAGTTGGCATACCAAGAGGCGGAGTCATTCATTGGCATAGCGTCCGAATTGGGAAGGTGATCTTGTAAATTGGCTCGCAAGCGGTGAGTTTCTGCGCAGCGCTGCGGCCAAAAGCTATGCCTAGCTCTTTTCCTTGATAGTCAATTGGTTATCGACAGCCATTACGCCTTTCACCGACTGTGCAATAGCATCTGCGCGGGCGCGGGCTTGTGTGCTGGGTGCTGAGCCGTGCATGGATACTTTGCCAGCTTTGGTCTGCACATCAATTTTTATGGCGCTTAGATCAGGGTCTTTGGCCAAGCCCGCAACGATGGATGTGGTGATGGCTGCGTCATCTATAACGCCGCTGGCCTTGGCTGAATCTTCCTTGATGACTTCGGCAGTTTTTTCCAGAGCTTTCTCCACCGATATGGTCGCCTGGCTGGCTGCGTTTGCCGCGGCGTCCTGGGTTTGCTTGACCGCACCGTCTACTTTTTGGCCTACGGTTCCGTCTGAGCGATTGCAGGCGCTCAACGTGAGGGCCAGCGTGCTGATCAGTATTGCTGCTGACAGGTGTAAGGTGGTCATAAAAATCCTTTTTAATCCCAAAGTTGTGTGATTCACCCATGGCTCCCCAGTGTATGAAATCCACGCATGCACGGATGTAGGAACACGCCGACGAGCAGCGTAGGAATAACGTATGCCAAAACGGTGTAGGCCTGAGCTGACACGATCAAGTGCACTTGACTGACAGCCGTGCGCATTGCATTGCCGTACGCTTGGCTGACTTGCGCAGTGTGCTGCGCAGGACCGTGTCGGTTGCTATCACAGTGATCGGTGAAATTACATTTATTTGGAGTAAATTATGGGCAAACTACGAACGGATAAGTTGCAGGGCGAAGGGAACTACGAGGCTGCAGAGCGCTTTAACAAGGCGGAGCAAGCATTTGTCAAAGCGGGCAAAGTAGAGTTGGTAGCGCCGAACACCGCACCTAAATCGCCAAAAGAGGCGAAGGAGCTTGTGCAGGCTGAGCAAGACTCTCAAAAGCACCCCAAAGGTGCGCGTCCTAAACCTGCCCAAACCGCCGATAAATCATCTGCGGATGCGAAGGCTTTACCCCCCAAAATGTGACAGCTGCGCTGGTTTGAATGCCAGTTTCGGCAAGTGCAGACTAGTCCCGCGTAGCGCGTTGCTGCACACGCTCAACGTACGCTTGACCGTCCGGCGCTTTATTGGCGCTCTGGGCGTCCCACAGCATGGTGCCCAGCTCTTGCATGACCTCGTGGTGTGCCTGGTGCAGGTCACCACGGCGGGCGGTGAGCAACTCTACCGCTTGGCGGATGCCGCGTGGCTGGTCGATGCTGCACTGCTCGGTGATGGACAAGTGCATGGACAAATGCAAGAACGGGTTGGTTTTGCCGTCGCCTCCGTCATACACCCGCGCTACTGCCGCTTCTGCATCTTGCAGGTCAGCATGGTATTCGGGGTGCTCGATCATCCATTGATTCGCTATGGTTTCAAGAGCGTCTTGCGTCTCGTGCGTTGTTGCTTTGGCAAAAGCTGAGCAAAAAAATCGGCGAACATCGTCTTGGCTGGGATTGAACATGATGTGATTATCCAATGCGACAGTGCCATGTGGTGAGATTGTGGATAATCTCAAGCATCTTTTTAACTTGCTAACCACGTACTCTCCATGACTACCCAAGCCTTTATTTGCGATGCTGTCCGTACCCCCTTTGGCCGCTACGGTGGCGCGCTGAGCAGCGTGCGCGCGGACGACCTGGGTGCTATCCCCCTGCGCGCGCTGATGCAGCGCAACCCGGGGGTGGACTGGCTTGCGGTGACTGACGTGCTGTATGGCTGCGTGAACCAGGCCGGTGAAGACAACCGCAACGTTGCCCGCATGGCCAGCCTGCTGGCAGGCCTGCCGCACGAGCTGCCCGGTGCCACCATCAACCGCCTGTGCGGTAGCGGCCTGGATGCTTTGGGCACGGCAGCCCGCGCCATCAAATCGGGCGAGGCCACCATGATGATTGCTGGCGGCGTAGAGAGCATGAGCCGCGCGCCCTACGTGATGGGCAAGGCCGACAGCGCCTTTAGCCGCAGCACGCAGATGTATGACACGACGATTGGCTGGCGCTTTATCAACAAGCTGATGAAAGAAAAGTACGGCGTAGACAGCATGCCCGAGACGGCCGAGAACGTAGCTACCGACTACAAAATTGACCGTCTATCGCAAGACACCATGGCGCTGGCCAGCCAGATGAAGGCCGTGGCTGCGCAAAAAGCGGGCTACTTCGATGCAGAAATATGCCCCGTCACCATCGCGCAAAAGAAAGGCGATGCCTTGGTAGTGAGCCAAGACGAACACCCCCGCGCCACCACCATGGACGCGCTGGCCAAACTCAAACCCATCGTCAAACCTGACGGCACTATCACTGCAGGCAACGCCAGCGGCGTGAACGACGGGGCATGCGCGATCTTGCTGGCCAGTGAGGCTGAGGCTAAAACGCATGGCCTCACGCCTAAGGCCCGCGTGGTGGGCATGGCCACCGCTGGCGTGCCCCCGCGCATCATGGGCATAGGCCCTGCGCCCGCTACGCAAAAGGTGCTGGCCCTCACAGGTTTAAAAATTGAGCAGATGGATGTGATCGAGCTGAACGAAGCCTTTGCCGCCCAAGGCCTGGCGGTATTGCGCATGCTGGGCCTGCAGGGCGATGACCCGCGCGTCAACCCCAATGGCGGCGCTATCGCCTTGGGCCACCCACTGGGTGCCTCTGGAGCGCGCCTGGCCACCACCGCAGTGAACCAGTTGCAACGCACCAAAGGGCGGTACGCGCTGTGCACCATGTGCATTGGTGTGGGGCAGGGCATTGCGGTGATACTGGAGCGGGTCTAGGCCATTGCGCTTGACCGATGGGCGTACACACACTGCGCGCACTGAAGGTCTAGGCCCCAGCCCATTCCATACAAATTTCTTTAGGATAAAAAATGCAAATCACCACCGAACAAATTTTCGACAACGCCCGCTCGGCCAACGGCTTTACCAGCCGCGCTGTAGAAAATGCGCTCTTGCACCAGCTGTACGACATGCTTAAGTGGGGCCCCACCTCGGCCAACTGCTCGCCTGCGCGCATCCAGTTTGTCAGAAGTGCTCAGGCCAAAGCACGACTGGTGCCGTGCATGTCGCCTGGCAATGCCGCCAAAACCCAAAGCGCGCCTGTGACTGCCATCATCGGCATGGACATGCAGTTCTTTGAGAAACTACCCCAGCTTTTCCCGCATGCGGATGCGCGCAGCTGGTTTGTAGGCAACCAAGGCATGATCGACGCCACCGCGTTTCGCAACAGCTCGCTGCAAGGCGGCTACTTCATCATTGCCGCGCGCGCGCTGGGCTTGGACTGCGGCCCCATGAGCGGCTTTGATGCTGCCAAGCTGGATGCCGAGTTTTGGGGCGGCACCACGGTAAAGACCAATTTTGTCTGCAACCTGGGCTATGCCGATGTCAGCAAAACTTTTGCGCGCAGCCCGCGCTTGGGCTTTGCCGAAGTTTGCCAAATTGTTTAAGCCGCAGACGCTGTAGAAAAAGCAGCGCGCCCGGTAAGCCAAGCACTTGAATTTTCCCGTCATCACCGACTGGCATTTCTATGCCAGCGCCATCCCCGCCGTGCTGCTCATGGGCATCAGCAAGTCGGGTTTTGGCGCGGGCTTTGGCTCGCTGGCGGTGCCCTTGATGGCCTTGGCCGTCAGCGTGCCGCAGGCCGCAGCCATCTTCATGCCCATTTTGCTGTTGATCGACTGCTTGGGGCTGGCAGCGTTTCGCAAAGACTACGACAAAGCGCTGCTCAAGTTTTTGCTGCCCTTTGGCCTGGCTGGCGTGCTGGTAGGCACCTTGCTGTTCAAGCTGCTGGACGAGCACATTGTGGCCGGAGTGGTGGGTGCTTTCACCTTGCTGTTTTTAGCCCAGCGTTTGCTGTTCCCGCCCCAGCCAGGCAGTCCGTTGCCGCCGCGCTGGCTGGGCGCAATACTGACCGTGACCTCGGGCTTTACCAGCTTTATCGCCCACGCGGGCAGCCCACCGCTTAACGCCTATGTGCTGCCGCTCAAGCTCACGCCCATCGTCTTTGCGGCCACCATGTCGTTCTTTTACTTTGTGATTAACTTGGCCAAATGGATTCCCTACGCTTGGTTAGGCTTGCTGGACACGCCTAACTTGGCCACCTCCCTGGTGCTCATGCCCATTGCACCACTGGGCGTATGGATTGGCCTTAAAGTCACTCGCAAAATCAATCCCACGCTGTTTTACCGCCTTGTGTATATTGGCATGTTCCTCACAGGCTGCAAACTCCTGTGGAACGCGTTCCATTAAAGTCCAGCATCTTGGGCAAAGGTTTCACTATGTCCATCGCCACCAAGTTGTCAGATTTCAAAGCCCAAGCCCGCAAGGTGTGGGTGTTGTCGCTGCCGTACTTCCAATCAGAAGACAAATGGAAGGCCCGCGCCATGCTGGCCTTGATTGTCGCCCTCAATTTGGGCACGGTGTACATGTCGGTGCTGGTGAATGAGTGGAACCGTGTGTTCTACGACGCACTGCAGGCCAAGGACGAGGCGGTGTTTTGGAAGGAAGTGTGGCACTTCACCTACCTGGCCTTCACCTTTGTCGTTTTGGCGGTGTACAAGTTCTATATGACGCAGTTGCTAGAAGTACGCTGGCGCAGTTGGATGACCACCGACACACTGCGCCGCTGGATGGCGCACAAAGCCTTCTACACCATCGAGCTGATGCGCTTTAACCAAGCCAGTGATAAAGAGGGAGCCATCACCTCCGATAACCCCGACCAACGCATTCAGGAAGACATCAACCTGTTCACCACCTACACCGTCTCGCTCAGCATGGGGCTGCTTAACTCAGTGGTCACGCTGCTCAGTTTTATCGGCGTGCTATGGGGTTTGAGTGGGATGACATCGTTTAGCTTAGGCGGCACCACGTATGAGATCGCCGGATTTATGGTCTGGGCAGCTTTGATCTACTCTGTGGCGGGCAGCGTGATTGCGCACTTTATTGGCAAGCCTCAAGTTAAGTTGAATTTTTTGCAGCAGCGCTACGAGGCAGACTTTCGCCACCACCTGGTGCGTGTGCGCGAGCACAGCGAAGCGATTGCTTTGGACAACGGCGAAAAGGTGGAAGGCAAAGCGCTAGATGTGCGCTTTGGCGCGTTGTTGGCCAATTATTTGAAGTTGCTGAAGGCGCAAAAGCGCCTGATCTGGTTCCAGTCCGGTTACGGGCAGTCAGCCATCATCTTCCCCTTGCTGCTGGCCGCACCGCAGTACTTTAAGGGCACCATCCAAATTGGCCAGTTTATGCAAATAGGCTCTGCCTTTGGCTATGTACAAGGCGCGCTGAGCTGGCTGGTAGACAACTATCCCACCTTGGCCATCTGGAAAGCCACCACAGACCGCCTCACCAGTTTTGAAGCCTCGCTGGCCACTGTAGAAGCCCAAGTATTTAATAGAAATACGCCTCTAGCACAATCAAATATCGCGGGAGCAGCTACTGAAAACATAGTGGATGCCAACAGCCTGCAACTGCAAAACATAGCCTTGGCACTGCCAGGCGGCGCGCAACTGGCAACGCATGTGAACCTGCAAGCGCGCTCAGGCGACACCATCATCGTTAGCGGGCCATCGGGTAGCGGCAAGAGCACACTGTTTCGCGCCATCGCTGGTATTTGGCCATTTACCAATATGGGCTCTGGTGGCAACGCTGGCGAATCAGGCCGCATTGTGCTGCCCGAGGGCTTTGAGCACAGCGCCATGTTTATCCCCCAGCGACCCTACTTTCCAAACACTATGCTGCGCAACGCCTTAGCCTACCCAGACGACGCTGCCAATTACAGCGATGAGGCCCTGTGCAGCGCGCTGCGCGATGCGCTGCTGCCGCAACTGCAAACCCGTCTGGACGAAGAGGACGCTTGGGATCAAAAGCTCAGCGGCGGCGAGCAGCAGCGCCTGGCCCTGGCCCGCGTATTTTTGAAAAAACCGCGTTGGGTATTTGCAGACGAAGCCACCAGCGCGCTGGACGAGGTGGCGGAAAAAACCATCTACGAAAGACTGCTGGCCCAAGTCAAGCTGGCAAAGGGCACTTTGGTCTCCATAGCGCACCGGCCTGCCGTAGCCGAGCACCACGCCACGCGCTGGCATTTTGAGCCGCAAGCAGTGGGCGGCGTAGCAAAGTTTGCGATTGCGCAAGAGTCTGTCAAATAAAAAGACGCGGTGAGCCTCTGTGTGTATATTGGGTGCGACCTCCATGGTGAGGCCCCATTGTTGACCCGAAGGCCACCATGTCTATTGCTGCAAAACTGTCCGCACTCAAAGCCCAAACCCGCAAAGTTTGGGCTTTGTCGTTTCCGTACTTCCACTCCGACGAAAAGTGGAAAGCCCGTGGCCTGCTGCTGGCTATCGTGCTGCTCAATCTGGGCTCGGTCTACATGCTGGTGCAAATCAACGACTGGTACCGGGTGTTTTACGACGCATTGCAGGTTAAAAATCAGGCGGTATTTTGGCAGCAGCTGCTGCGTTTTACTTATCTGGCTTTCGCCTACGTCATTATTGAGGTGTACAAGTTTTACCTGACGCAGCTGCTGCAGGTGCGCTGGCGCGCGTGGATGACGCGGCACTACACCCAGCGATGGTTGGCGCACAAAGCCTTCTACACGCTGGAGCTCATGCGCTTTTCCAAAGACGCGCCGCTGCTGGCGGACAACCCCGACCAACGCATTCAAGAAGACGTGAATTTGTTTACCACGGACAGTGTGGCGCTCAGCATGGGGCTTTTGAACCAAGTGGTCACTTTGCTCAGCTTCATTGGTATCTTGTGGGGTTTGAGCAGCGGCTTTGAGTTCACTGTGGGTGGCGCTACCTATGAAGTGAAAGGTTTTATGGTGTGGATGGCCGTGCTCTATGCCATCGTGGGTAGCGTGATCACCCACTTGATTGGCCGCCCATTGATTGCGCTGAACTTTAACCAGCAGCGCTATGAGGCAGACTACCGCCACCACATGGTGCGGGTGCGCGAATACAGCGAGGCCATTGCGCTGGACAATGGCGAGGTAGTGGAGCGCACTGCGCTGGACGCGCGGTTTGGCGATGTGTTTAAAAACTACGTCTTGCTGATTGCCAATGAAAAGCGCCTCACCTGGTTTACCGTGGGTTTTGGACAGGCTGCGATTATTTTTCCGTTTATCGTCGCCGCGCCACGGTTTTTCAGCGGTGCCATTCAGCTTGGGCAGGTCATGCAAATTGTCTCGGCTTTTGGCTATGTGCAAGAGGCGCTGAGCTGGCTGGTAGACAATTACGCCAACATCGCAGCGTGGAAAGCCACCACCGACCGGCTCACCAGTTTTGAAGCCTCCCTGGCTGCTGTAGAAGCGCAAAATATTCAACACAACACGCCCCACGCTCAATCAAGTGGGGCGGGAGAGACCATTGAAAATCCAGCGGCGGTAAGCCCTGCCTTCGCTGCTGACACACTGCAATTGCACAACTTGGCGCTGGGCTTGCCTGGCGGCAGCCAGCTTGTGCAGCACGCCGAGCTCAGCGCCCAGGCCGGTGACAGCATCATCGTCATCGGGCCCTCAGGCAGTGGCAAAAGCACCTTGTTTCGAGCCATCGCTGGCATTTGGCCGTTTACCAACCTGGACAGCGGCGGCAGCATTGCACGCCCCAAGGGCTTTGAAGCACAGGCCATGTTCATCCCCCAGCACCCTTACTTTCCCAACGCTACTTTGCGCATAGCCTTGGCCTACCCCGAAGAGGCCACCAAGTACAGCGACGAGGCGCTGTGCGCTGCACTGGACGACGCCTTGCTGCCCCAGCTACAAACACGTTTGGACGACGAAGACGCGTGGGGCCAAAAGCTCAGTGGTGGCGAGCAGCAGCGCCTGGCTATTGCCCGCGTGTTCCTGAAAAAACCGCAATGGGTATTTGCCGATGAAGCTACCAGTGCGCTGGACGAAGCGGCAGAAAAAACCATCTACGAAAGGCTGCTAGCCCATGTAAGTCATGCGCAAGGCGCTCTTATATCCATAGCGCACAGACCTGCGGTGGCAGATTTCCATGCCCAAAAATGGCGCTTTGTAGGCCAGCCAGAGGGCAGTGCAGCGGCATTTTCCATCCAACCGGGTCACTGATGCGCTTGCGTTGCGCTTTAGAATGGAGGTTTTGTACTTGGGAGCCGGGTGATGGGGAATAAGAAAACGCTGTACGAGGTCTTAAACGTCTCGCCAAGTGCTTCCTTTGAGCAAATTCAAGCCGAGTATAAAAGCGCCACACAACGGCTGGAAAGTGGGGCCAGCGGTCTGTCCGCGCAAGATGCCGCCGAGCAGCAAAAGGTGGTCAACATTGCGTTTCAGATACTGCGCGACAATATGTCGCGCGCTGCCTACGATGCCAAATTGAACCAGCAAATAAACCAGCAAACCGCGTTGGCGCTGGTGCCCAAGGTGGTCGATACCGAGGCGCTGACCATGAAGATGGAGGCCGCTGTGTTGAAGGCCGACGCTGCGGCACTGATGGCGCAGGCCGCGATGATCAATGCCAGCGCGCTGTCTCTGCAGTATGCAGCCTCACCCCAGGGCTTGGGTGCGCAGGCCAGCGGCAGTTTTTTCAAGACCTTTCGTTTTGGCTTTACCGTGCTGGGCGCGATAGTGGCTATTGGCATGGTGATGATGGTGTTCTCGGGCCGACGCGGATCGGGTGCAGCGGTGGACGTGAAGGCCCAAGAAGAAATGATGCTGCAAGAGTATTACCAAACGCACGGAGTCAGGCCCAGCAGCAAGGCTGAGATGGATTCGATGGAAGCCCAGCGGCGCAAAGACGAGTCGGAAAGACGTGGCCAGGAAAATGTCACACGCAACGCGCAGAGGCAGGCCGACAAGACCGAGCGGGACGAGCAGCGCTTTAGGGAAGAGACCGAAAGGCTCAGTCGCACGGTGGTAGAGAATCTGCGCCGCGATGAGGAGCACGCCCGCCAGCTGGTGCGCGAGGAAGACTATAAAAACAAACAAGAACAGGACAAAATTCAATACGAAAAAACAAGAAAAGAAGAGATGGAGCGAGCCCGCCTGCGCGAGGAAAGGCGCAAGCTGGGCTTGAGCAACTAGGTAGCCTATGTTGTTGTACAAAGCAACAATGCCTTTAACGGGCCGTACCATCTTGCGTTTCACGTGGCTGCTGGCTTTGCACGCGCCTGCCAGCGCCGCGAGGTTGACCCAGCTACAGCAAGACTGCTGACTCCGCTAAGCCATGAACTATTACGACATACTGGAGGTCAGCTCCAAGGCCAGTCCGGCGGTGATCAAGGCTGCCTACAAGAGCCTGGTGCAGCGCTACCACCCCGACAAAAACAACAACGATGCCGCCAGCGCCCAGCGCACCACGCAACTGGTGCAGGCCTACGAAGTGCTGTCTGACGAGGCGCGCCGCGCGGGCTACGACCAGCAAATGCAAAGCCAGGAACTGCTGCGCCGTGCGCCTGGCCCCCATGCTGCAAGCATGCTCAACCGGGCTGCGGCGTATCCGCCGCGAAAGCCCGCGCAAGAGGCCCAGGGCTATGGCGTGGTTTGGCTGGTGATTATCACTACGATTGTTTTGGCGATGTGGTTTTTGCTAAGTCCGTCCAAGCCCGCCACCCCGGTGCAGCGGCCTGCGTCGGCTGGCGAGAGCGCAGTGGTGCGCACCGACCCACTGAGCAAAGACGTGCCAGCCAACCCATCACTGGCCAACCATCGTTTGGTGATGCTGGAGATTTCCGTCAACCTGTCCGAAACCGACAAGCTGCCTGCAGGTTTTGTGAAGAAGCTCAAAATCCCCGTGCTCAGCGTGGGCACCAGCTACCTTGATGCCAAAAAACTCTTGTGGCACCTGGATGACCGCAAAGTGCAACTGCGCCAAAACATTGAAACCAAGCTCGAGCTCGCCCTGTCAGCCCAGTTGCTGCCCGAGACCGGTGCCAAGTATGTACAGGAACTGGTTTTGCAAACCGTCACTGAGATGGCGACTGCCCAGAGCCCAGAGCTTGCAGCGCAAGCCTACAACATCGAGATCGATTTGCCCAAAGCTTTTACCATCGGTGTGTACGAAAAAACCCTGCTGCAAGTGGCACCGGTAAAATAGACCCTTAAAAATATGGAAGGTAGAGACCGCCTTCGTACAACCTATGCACCGCACCATCTTCACCACCCCGGTCGTCAACACGCTGCTACGCGGCTTCTCGATTGCGTTTCTCAAACTCACAGGCTGGAGAGTGGAGGGCAGTTTGCCTGCCAACGCCAGCAAGTGCGTGCTGATTGCTGCGCCGCACACCAGCAACTGGGATTTGCCCTACACCCTGATGGTGGCATTTGTGCTGCGGCTCAATGTGTACTGGATGGGCAAAGAAAGCCTCTTCAGGCCGCCGTTTCGCGGCCTGATGATGTGGCTGGGCGGCATCCCCGTCAACCGCGCGCAGTCCAGCAACTTGGTAGAGGCCTCCAGCCTCGCCATCAAAGCGGCAGAGGGTAGCGTGCAGGTGATCGTGCCGCCGGAGGGCACGCGCAGCAAAGCGCGCTATTGGAAAACCGGTTTTTACTACATCGCGTTGGGTGCGCAGGTGCCTATTTTGATGGCCTATCTGGACTACACCGACAAACGCGGAGGTCTGGGCCCAGCGTTGTTGCCTAGTGGCGATATTGAGAACGACATGGCCATAGTCAAAGCGTTTTATGCGCCGATCAAAGGCAAGCATACGGACCGGTTTGAAGCATAGAGGAATGTCGAATGCAAGGCCTGCCACCCACCGGCACAGCGGCTGATCAGCTGGAAAGAAAGCGACTATGCTCGACGTGCAGGCGTGCACGCTGGTTCATCCATGCCATCAGTTCGGTTTCGCCGCGCTGATGGGCGACACTGGCGCTGAGTTGGTAGGCTTCGGCCAGGGCCAAATAGTCGTGCACCAAGTCGTCATACAAAGTCAGTGCATTGGTGGCTTGAGCGATGGCGTCTGGTTCGATCACCACCTCCAAACGGGTTGCAGCCACGAGCAGCCTTTGTTGCTCAAGCCTTAGCTGGCGCTGCGCAGTCGACAAGCGTTGCGGGCCAAGGGACTGGAACAGTTTGCGTGCTGTCGGTCGCTCGGTCTCCTGGATCATGTGGTTCAGCAAACCCAGCAGTTGCAACCACCGGCCACGCGCGTCCATCTCACACCTCCACCCAGTGCGTGACCCAAAGACATGGACTGGCAAGGATGACGTGCTTCATACGGGTATCCTTTAAGTTCAGTGAGGGCCCAAGTCGGCGGACCGAGGCGGACGAACCCGCTCGCCTCGGTCTTGCAGGAACCTATCTTAGCCCGCCGTGGTTACGCCAGATCGAAACGGTCCAGGTTCATCACTCGGGTCCATGCGGCGACGAAATCGCGCACAAACTTGGCCTGGTTGTCGTTTTGCGCATAAGCCTCGGCCAAGGCGCGCAATTGCGAGTTGGAACCGAAGGCCAGATCCACGCGAGTTGCCGTCCATTTCACGGTGCCGCTCTTGCGGTCGCGGCCTTCGTAGGCGTTGTCACCCGTGGGTTTCCATGCGGTTGACATATCCACCAGGTTGGCGAAGAAGTCGGTAGTCAACTGGCCGGGGCGCTGGGTGAACACACCGTGCTTTGAGCCACCATGGTTCGCACCCAGCACGCGCAGGCCGCCAATAAGCACCGCCATCTGTGGTGCGCTCAGGGTCAGCAGTTGCGCTTTGTCAACCAGCATCTCTTCGGGCGAGACCTTGTAGGCCGTCCGGCGGTAGTTGCGGAAACCATCGGCTACCGGTTCGAGCGCCCCGAAAGACTCTACGTCGGTCTGCTCGGCTGTGGCGTCGGTACGACCGGGGGTGAATGGCACCTCGACGCTGTGCCCGGCTGCTTTGGCTGCGGCTTCGACACCCGCATTGCCCGCCAGTACGATCAGATCCGCCAGCGAAATCTGCTTGCCACCGGACTTGTTGAACTCGGCTTGGATACCCTCCAGTGCCTTGAGCACCTTGGCCAATTGCGCTGGCTGGTTGACTTCCCAATCCTTTTGCGGAGCCAGGCGGATGCGTGCGCCGTTAGCGCCACCCCGGCGGTCAGAGCTGCGGAAGGTAGAGGCCGACGCCCAGGCGGTGGACACCAGCTCGCTCACTGAAAGCCCGCTGGACAGCACGCTGGCCTTCAGTGCACTTGCGTCCTTGCTGTCGATCAGCGGGGCCTTCGCGGCGGGGACTGGGTCTTGCCAGATCAGGTCTTCGGCAGGCACCTCAGGGCCGAGGTACAGCACCTTAGGACCCATATCGCGGTGGGTCAGCTTGAACCAGGCGCGGGCGTAGGCATCGGCAAACTCAGCGGGGTTGGCTGCGAAATGCTTTGAAATTTTCTCGTAAGCCGGATCCATGCGCAGAGACATATCCGCGGTGGTCATGTGGGGCGGGTGTTTCTTGCTAGGGTCGTGTGCGTCCGGGATCATGTCTTGCGCGTCCACGTTCTGCGCTTGCCATTGGATAGCACCGGCCGGGCTCTTGACTTGCTTCCATTCGTACTTGAACAAGACCTTGAAGTAGCCCATGTCCCATGTGGTGGGGTTGGGCTTCCAGGCGCCTTCGAAGCCGCTGGTGGTGGTGTGCGCACCGTGGCCCGTGCCTAGCTTGTTGATCCAGCCAAAGCCCAACTCTTCCATGGCAGCGCCTTCGGGCTCGGTGCCCACCAGAGTGGGGTCGCCCGCGCCGTGCATCTTGCCAAAGGTGTGGCCACCGGCCACCAAAGCCACCGTCTCGTAGTCGTTCATGGCCATGCGGGCGAAGGTTTCGCGCACGTCGCGGCCCGAGGCCACGGGGTCGGGGTTGCCGTCTGGGCCCTGGGGGTTCACATAGATCAAACCCATCTGCACGGCGGCCAGTGGGGTCTCCAGTGCACGATCACCACTGTAGCGGCTGTTGGGCATGTCGCTGGTGGCCAGCCATGCCTTCTCTGCACCCCAGTAGACGTCCTCTTCGGGTGCCCAAATATCGGCACGGCCGCCGCCAAAGCCGAAGGTTTTGAAGCCCATGGTTTCCATGGCCACATTGCCCGCCAATACAAACAGGTCGGCCCAGGAGATGGCGTTGCCATACTTTTGCTTCAGTGGCCACAGCAGGCGGCGTGCCTTGTCGAGGTTGCCGTTATCGGGCCAGCTATTGAGCGGTGCAAAGCGCTGGTTGCCGGTGTTGGCACCGCCTCGGCCGTCGGCCGTGCGGTAGGTGCCAGCGGCGTGCCAGGTCATGCGGATGAACAAGCCGCCATAGTGGCCCCAGTCAGCTGGCCACCAGTCTTGCGACTGGGTCATGAGTGCGGCCATGTCTTTCTTGAGCGCGGCATAGTCCAGCTTCTTGAAGGCTGCGCCGTAGTCGAAGTCCGGATCCATGGGATTGGAGGTGGGCTGGTGCTGGTGCAAGATGGCCAGGTTGAGCTGGTTGGGCCACCACTGTGCATTGGACTGCGCACCATGGGTGGCGCGTGCGCCGCCAGCGGCGTGGAAAGGGCATTGCTCGGATGAAGACTGGGATGAACTCATGGTGATCTCCTGTGAGGGTGTGACAAAGAACGGGGGACTAGAACACTAGGGCAAGCGCAGCAAGCGCCAGCAGCCACGCCTGGCGCGAGGATGGGGTCAGCGGTGAAATGCGCCTACGCAGCTCTGGTGATTCAAGGAACTCCACTGTAGGCGTTAACCATCAAAATTAAAAAGCAATTATTTTTATCAATCCAATAGTTTAAATCTATTGGTATTTATTCATCGATTGAAGTTTGAATTAATTGCAGTGACAGCTTGCTGCACCTGTAACTCGTCGTTGCTGCGCTTGACAGTAGCTCTGAGTAAGTTACGAGGCAAGTGGGTGAAAGTACTTGAGCCCGTGGTTTAGGCTTTAAGCATGTTTCTAGAGGTGAATTGCCCTATAGCCAAATAGAACATTGCGGAAGTAGCTATTGTTTCAGTAGTGAAGAGAACTTGCTCCAACCGCGTGCACGCAGCTCGCAGGCCGGGCAGGTGCCGCAGCCGTAGCCCCATGCATGGCGGTGCACACGGTCACCCAGATAGCAGGTGTGGGTGTGCTCCACCACCAAATCGACCAAGCGCTTGCCGCCATTGTGCGCCTTGCCATCCCTTGTGTTCTCGACTGCTGCACCGGCCGCGCCCAAATCATGCGTCATTTGCCAGGTAGCGGCTTTGTCAATCCACATCAACGGCGTATCGATCAAAAAGCGTTTGTCCATACCCAAGGACAGCGCCAGTTGCATGGCCTTCATGGTGTCGTCGCGGCAGTCGGGGTAGCCCGAAAAGTCAGTCTCGCACACGCCCGTCACTATCACTTGCAGCTCACGCCGGTAGGCCAGCGCAGCGGCCAGCGTGAGGAACAGCAGATTGCGGCCTGGTACAAAGGTATTGGGCAGGCCCGACTGCTCCATTTTGAAAGCCATATCGCGCGTCAGCGATGTCTCGCTCACTTTGCCCAGTACGGCCAGATCCAGCATATGGTCATCACCCAGCTTGGCAGCCCACTGCGGGAAGGCTTGGCGCAGTTCACGTATCACCACGGTGCGTTGCACCAACTCAATGCTGTGGCGCTGCCCGTAGTCAAAGCCTACGGTTTCTACATGCGCAAACTTTTGCAGTGCGTAGGCCAGGCAGGCGGTGGAGTCTTGACCGCCAGAGAAGAGCACAAGGGCGCGGGTATGGATGGGGCCTTGCTGGGCGGTGCGGGGAGAGTCTTGCATAGCCCAATTATCGCGTTTCCCTAAATGGCGCTTTGGTTTACTGCTTTGCTTCCATGGTGAGCGGGCCTGGTGCAAAACTTGCGCTTTGAATCAAACCTTTCTCGACCACGTAGATGCAGACCAACTCGATCCGGCCTTTGCCTTCGGGCAGATCGCGCACTACATCTTCATGGTCAATCACGATGCTGCCCATGACAACTCTGCGTACCAGCTTGGCATGTAAGTCTGGCTCTTTGAATCGTGGTTCGGTTCTGGCCCGAATCGCTGCATGCCCTGACGCGAGCAATTTGGCAGGCAATTCATACTGCACCGCAGTCTCGGCGTAGGTTGAAAGCCAACCGTCCATGTCACGGGCGTTGTAAGCGTCCAACTGGCGTTGCACCACCACTTCAGGCGAAGTAAATTCTGGCATCAGGCAATCCTTGAATCAAAAAATTATTTGTACTTGAACCGGACATCAAGCGCAAACCATGTCCGCGCGATATGATAAATCGCGTAATAACTTCCGAGCTTGCCACCGCACTACAGCGCATAATTTTTCCATGACTACTTCCCACGATTTCGCCAACTATTGCTGCGACTTACTCGCCAGCGCAGGCCCCTGCGTGGCCAAGCGGATGTTTGGTGGGTTTGGTATCAGCACCGAGGGGCTGAACATTGCTTTGCTGGTTGACTTAGGCGACGGAGAGAAGCTCTGGTTGAAGGCCGATAACCTGAGCCGCAGCCGCTATGAGGCACAGGGTTGTGCCAAATTCACCTATGACACCAAGCACGGCCCCCGTTCGGTGGATTACTACAGCGCGCCCGAGGAGGCGATGGACTCGCCTGACGCGATGCGACCCTGGGCCGCGCTGGCGCTGGAGTGTGCGGTACGCGCCCGTGCCAGCAAAGCGCCAGCCAAAACTGCGCGCCCGGCAGCGCTCAAGCCCCAAGTGGCCAAACCTACCGTTAAGCGCGCCGCAGCGCCTGCGCCTAAAGCCACTGCTGCACGCAAATCCGCCAAAGGCACCAGTACCGCTGCGCAATAGCTTGTGCGCGGTGCAGGCAGCACGGGAAGTCGATGCCAGCTGCCACGCAGCGCCGCAGCTTGTTGTGCAGCGTGGGGCGCTGAATGGGGGTGAGCGATCTGAAGGGGTACAGGGTCCCAGTCAAAGTACAGCGTCTGGTTAGCAGGCATGTGGCTGGCGGGCGCGCGCCACGGCTCCATCACCACCCGCTCGCCTGCTTCGACGCGCAACGTGTCACCGACTTGTAAAAAATGATCACCGGGTTGGCTGGGCAAGGTCACCCAGGCCGCGCCTTGGCGGATGTGCAGCAGGGCGGCGGCATGGGGCTGCAGTGCCATAGCGCGGCCAGCGTGCAGGGCGAATGAGCCGCAAGGCGCGCTGCGCTGCGCAATGTTGGACGATGTAGCGCTGTGGCTGTCAGCAGCCCGGGTGTTCGCAGCCTCGTGGGCAGCGATGGCGCTGAAAAGAGCGTGGTAAATGTGGTGCATGCTAACGACTCCTTAAGGTTGGCCAGACTCATGTGTTCTGGGAATGAATGGTCTCGCACGCCAGCTTGCCAGTCCAATGAATTCGAACTACACTATTCATGCCCATAGGGCATGAATACAGGTATCTACCTTGTGGGACAGTCCAAAACGGTACCCCCGTTTTGCTCTGTCCCCAACTGATCAGCCCCTAGGGCATGAATATACAAAAAGGCCTCTGCATGCTGCACTCCCAAACCCATCTGCGCACCCGTCCGATCGGCGCGGGCAATCTGCGCGCCTTCGAGGCCGTGGCCCGGCATCTGAACTTTCGCGTTGCCGCCGAAGAGCTGGCCTTGACGCAGTCTGCCGTGTCGCGGCAAATCCAGGCGCTGGAAGACGAGGTGGGCACCAGCCTGTTTAACCGCCACACCCGCTCGGTAGAGCTCACCTCTGCAGGCAAGGCGCTGCTGGGCACGGTGGCGCCGGGGCTAGAGCGCATTGACAGCAGCGTTCGCATGATCCGCACCAGCACCGGGCGCAAGCACGTCACGCTGACCACCTTTGCGTCCTTCGCATCCATGTGGCTCATTCCCAGGCTGGAGGTTTTTCAGCGTGAAAACGCCGATATCGACATTCGCATTGATGCGTCCGATGCGGCAATCGACATGGAAACGTCTGACATCGACATTGCGCTACGCTACGGCCCGGCGTCCAAGATGCCGGCGCACGCCATCCGCATGTTTGGCGAGCAGCTCACGCCCGTGGCCAGCCCGTGGCTGCTCAAGTCGCAGCCCAAAATCAAAAGCGCCGCCGACTTTGCCAACTTCACCCTTATCGAAGCGGGCGACGCGCATAGCGGCCATCTGGAGTGGCTCACTTGGCGGCGCTGGCTGGACGGCCAAGGCTTGCCCAAGCTCAGCCCCAAACGCTGGCTGTACTTTGGCTATGCCTACCAAATGACGCAAGCCTCGCTCACTGGCCAAGGCATCGTGCTGGCCCGCACACCGCTGGTGGCCGAGAGCCTGAACAGCGGCGACTTGGTCGAGCCCCTGCCCAAGCTGCGCATCGACTCGCCCATGGCCTTTTGGCTCATCCTCAGCCCCCGCGCCCGCAGCACCACCAACGCCCGCGCCGAGGTCACTGCCTTTTGCAATTGGCTCAAAGCACAGGCCAAGGAGACGCGTAGTGCGATAGGCGAGGTGCCGGGGCCGGATGTGGAGACCGGGTCTTTGGATGATTGAGGCCATCACCGCTAAAATAAGCCAGTCATTCGGAGTCTGCTATGCAATGGTCAGAAGTACTTGAAAATCCCTATCTTCGCAATCTCCCCTTCAAGATCGAGTTGAATCAATATGGGCAGGTGCTGATGTCGCCTGCGTCCAATTTGCATGGCAGTGTGCAGGCCAAAGTCACTTCGCTGTTTGACCAAAAGATGAAAAGCGGTGTGGTGATTACCGGGTGCTCGGTGCAAACGCGCGACGGGGTAAGGGTGGCCGATGTGGCTTGGGCCTCGGACGAATTTATAGCCCGGCACGGTACGGCTACGCCTTACCTGCAAGCGCCCGAGTTGTGCGTAGAGGTGGTGTCACCGTCCAACACCAAATCAGAAATTGACTACAAAGTGTCACTGTACTTTGCCCACGGTGCGCAGGAAGTGTGGGTCGTCAGTCTACAGAAAAAAGTCACTATCTATGTGGGCGGTTTACCTTCGGCCAAGTCCAAGTTTTTGCCCAAGTTTAAAGAGCTTTGATGGTTCTGCCGAGCAGGATTGCCCCGGTTGGGTTGGCGAAGTTCTGGGTTGGATAGGGCGAGCGCCAAGTTCTAGGCGCAACGCTTCGGCGCTAAAATAGGCTGAAAATTTGGAGTTTGCGATGCAATGGTCAGAAGTACTTGAAACCCCTTATTTGCAAAACTTGCCGTTCAAAATTGAACTGAACAAGTTTGGCCAGATACTCATGTCGCCAGCGTCTAATCGCCATGGAAGCATTCAGGTGGAGATTGGCTCTTTGTTTCTGCACAAGCTGCCTAAGGGTAGGACGTTTTCTGAATGCTCCATCCAAACGCGTGATGGTGTTCGCGTTGCTGATGTAGCGTGGGCGAGCGCAGAGTTTTTAGCGCGCCACGGTGATGTCACGCCGTTTCCGCAAGCGCCCGAGCTGTGTGTGGAAATTGTCTCGCCGTCCAATACCAAAGCCGAAATAGACTACAAGTTATCGCTGTACTTTGCCCAGGGCGCCCAGGAAGTGTGGGTCGTCAGCCTACAGAAAAAAGTCACCATCTACGTGGGCGGTTTGCCTGCTGCCAAGTCCAAATTTTTGCCGAAGTTCAAAGAGCTTTGATGAGGCTATAGCCCAGGCTGCTTGACAATGCTGAACCGATAAACCCCCGGCTTATTTTCTGCATGATTACCCAGCAGGCACTGCGCCGCATCAAGCCCGCGCGTCCAAGCTTCAAACTGCAAAAGCTCGGGCGGGTTCATCACGCAGGCCTTGCTGTTGAAAGGGTGGCCCAGGTGCAATAGTTGATGGCCGAGCTCGTGAGTGAGCATGGCCGCTGCGGCCTCTACAGCATTGGTTGGTGCGCCTGGCGCATCGTTGCGCAGCAGGCGGGTAAGCGGGTCTTGGCTAGTGAAAGGGAACAGGCTGAGCGTGGAGACGGTACCGTAGCGCGAGCCGGGTGACTGCGCCGTCAAGCCGTTGCTCACTCCACCGCGCAATGCGCTGTGCAGAGAATTGTCTGAATACTCCACACTGGCCAGCAATTGGTTGGTGATCACGATCTCAAAGGCCCACGGTGTCGTGCGGGGCGCGAACACCCAAGCATAGTATTCGTTGTAGATGCTGCCGTCCAGCAGCGGCTCTCCATTGCTGCCTGCAAGAGCTTGCCAAGCGGTATAGCGGGCCAACTGGGTGTCTACCAATGCTTGTGCCAAGCTGGCCGCGTCAGTGGGATTAATGGCGCTGAGCAAGTAGGGTTTGGCAAAGGCTATTTGCGAAGCTACGTCGCTGCGATTTTGCGCGAGACTTGCTCGCGTCGTTTTAACCAATCGCGTGCGGTCACCTTTTCCGTCTTGCGTGGGGTAGGTGTCCAGCTTTAACTGGTTCCACAGCGAAGGCGTGATACCGCTGAACAAGGTGCTGATGCTTTGCTCGGTCGTGCGGTCAAATTCTATTTGTAACTCAAAATGTGCCTTGCATAACTGCTGCGCGCGCACCAAAATGCTGGCGATCAGCTCGGGTGCTGCGCGCTCAAACCGTGGATTGTGTGCGTACACCACGCGCAGCGGTACGGCGGGGTCAAGCACGGGCAAAGGTATAAATGAAGTCGCCTGATTTTTGGGGATAAGCGATCCGCAGCCCATCAAGCCAGCGCCAGCTAGCAAGCTAGTGAGCAGTTTTCTGCGCTGCACCAGCATACTCATGGATACGCCTGCCCCTCTTCGTTCAAAATCGCCGCCAATGGCACATCATGCGGCTCAGGTTCAAACGATGACACATAAGCGTGCGAGTACGCCAAACCCACTGTCACGGGCTTGGGCTGCAATGACGCCAGGGTGCGGTCATAAAACCCACCGCCGTAGCCCAGCCGGTAGCCGCCGGGGCCAAATCCCAGGCAGGGCACGAAGAGCAGGGTGGGCACGACGATTTCGGTGTCTTTGGGTTTGGGGATGTTGTAGGCGTCTTCTTCCATCGGGCAGCCCGGGTACCAGGCATAGAAGGTGAGGGTTTTATGTACTTTGTCCACCACGGGCAGGCCTATTTTGCGTGGTGAGGTGGTGGTGCCGCTGACTTTGTTTTGCGCAGACTGGGTGATGGACGCTATAAAGCTGGTAGCTGCTTGCGCATCTGTTTGGTGGGCTAAAGGGCTGTCGGGGTTTGCATCGGGATGCAAACCACCAAACCCGGACGACAGCGCGCCGTCTTCCTGCCAACGGTACAGCGCGGGCAGCGGGTCAAACTCGCCTTTGATGGGCCAATAGGCACCAATCACCGCGTCGGGGCGGCCTACCAGCCAGATGCGCATCACCCTTTGTAACTGTTCGGCCCGCTGTAGGCGGTCGGGCATGTTCAGGCGTTCATCCACTAAACGCCTGCGGATTTGTGTTTTGTCCATAATCGGGGTATGCCCTTTGTATTGAAACCTATGATTCTAAAAATCAACCACTCACTCACCACGCTGATTCTGGCATGTTTAACTGCGTTTGCGCTGCCCCACGCCGCCATGGCCCAAAACCAGCGGGGCGATGATGCCATCAACGAGATGGCCCAGGCCTTCAAGCGCGGCGACAAAGCCCGCCTTACGGCCCTGTTGCCCCAAGTGCGCGGCCATGTGCTGGAGGCGCAGGCCGCCTACTGGGAGCTCAAAGCCCGCTTGGACGAGGCCAGCGCACTGGATGTGCAAGACATGCTGGCCCGCTATGCAGGTAGCTACCACGAAGACCGCCTGCGCAACGACTGGCTTTTGCTGCTGGGCAAGCGCCGCGACTGGACCAGCTTTGCCGCTGAATACCCCAAGTACCGCATGAACGACGACAAAGAGCTGCGCTGTTTTGCGCTCTTGGTCGAATCGGTGCAAACCGGCACCACCACCAAAGGGATGGCAGACGAGTTGCGCCGCAACTGGTACGCCATCAAAGATGCAGACGACGGCTGCACCCAGGCGGCAGACCGCTTCTACGCTGACAAAAAACTCAGCGCACTCGATGTGTGGCGCGAAGCCCGCATCAGCATGGAGGCCAACCGCGCCCGGGCTGCCACCAACGCCGTGCAAATCGTCTCGCCCGATGCATCTACCTTGGTGGGCGAGATCAACACCAGCCCGCTGAAGTTTTTGAACAGCCGCGCTACGGCGACGGGCAAAGACCGCAAAGAGCTGGTGACCTTGGCCTTGATCAAGCTGGCTACCGTTGACGCCGATGCCGCCGCCGCTGCGCTGGAGAACAAGTGGTCACCCATCCTCAGCGCCGAGGAGCGCAGCTGGGCCTGGGGCGTGATAGGCAAGCAGGCCGCGCTTAAACTGTCTGACCAAGCCAACAACTACTATGCCAACGCCCGCAACGAGCATTTGAACGACGATCTGTTGGGCTGGAAGGTGCGCACCGCGCTGCGTTCTGGTGACGCAGGCCGGAGCTGGCCGGTGGTGCTGGCAGCCGTCAACGCCATGAGCGATGAAGGCCGCAAAGACAGCACCTTTGTCTACTGGAAAGCCCGTGCGCTGGACGCGATCGTAGCGGCTAGCCCTGGTGGCAATGCAGAAAGGGCGAAAGCCGCCGCCAAGCGGGCCGCGCTCGCCGCCATGACATCAGAAGCAGGACAAGCAACGCCAGCACTCATGCCAGACAGTGGTCCACTGGACGAGGCGCGCAAGTTGCTAGAGAGCATCGCCTCGCCACGCGGGTTTTATGAAATGCTGGCGATGGAAGAGCTGGACCAGCGGATCACCGCTCCGCCGCGCCCGGCCATCCTGACCGCGCAAGAGAAAGAAGGTGCCCGCCTGAACGCCGGCCTGAACCGCGCGCTGTACGCCATCACCATCGGCCTGCGCAGCGAAGGCGTGCGCGAGTGGAACTACAGCACCAACCTGCACACGCGCGGAGGTATGAATGAGCGCGAACTGCTGGCCGCTGCTGACTTTGCATGTGAGCGCCAGGTATGGGACCGCTGCATCAACACCAGCGAGCGCACCAAAGAAGGCATGGACACCGACCAGCGCTTTCCGATGCCCTTCAAAGACAACGTGGTGCGCCGCAGTAGAGAGATTGGCCTGGACCCAGCTTATGTATACGGCCTGATCCGCCAGGAAAGCCGC
The DNA here is from genome assembly GCA_043772355.1 of Polaromonas sp. Classification (GTDB taxonomy): domain Bacteria; phylum Pseudomonadota; class Gammaproteobacteria; order Burkholderiales; family Burkholderiaceae_C; genus JAAFIP01. The sequence continues at coordinate 2,440 of JAYVGI010000241.1, read as the reverse complement.
TTCATCATGGACGCCCGCTCCAGCGTAGGCGCATCGGGCCTGATGCAGGTCATGCCCGCTACGGCGCGCTGGACGGCCAAGAAGATTGGCATGGATGGTTTTAACGTCACCCAACTCAACGACCACTCGACCAACATCGCCATTGGCACGGCGTACCTCAAGCTGGCACTGGACGACTTTGCAGGCTCCATGCCGCTGGCCGCAGCCGCCTACAACGCAGGCCCCAGCCGCCCGCGTGCCTGGCGCAACGGGCCGCAAATGGAGGCCGCAGCTTGGGCCGAGAACGTGCCCTTTGCAGAAACCCGCGACTACGTGAAAAAAGTGCTGGCCAACACCACCATGTATGCTGCTATTTTGAGCGGCCAACCGCAAAGCCTCAAAGCCCGCCTGGGCAGCGTGGGGCCGCGTGAGGGCAGTGCACCTGAGGTGAATAAGGATTTGCCTTGATGGGCATAATTCGGTTGGTGCGTGTCGCTATGCAGGGCGTGTTTGTTTGCACAACGTGGTGTGCGCTGTGAGGCTTGGCGCCGTCACGCTACGCACAGTGGGGTGTTTTTCATCCGCCCTCATACTGGAGTACCAGAAATCGGTCGGCTGATAAACACCCCACTGTGCGGCAACCAAGGTAGCGCGCTACCCGTAGTTCCCTGTCAAAGTGTCCGGCAACTACCGGTAGCGCACGACCTTGTGTGCAGGCGATAGAGCGTATGCCGAACGACCGATTTCTGGTACTCCAGTATGAGGGCGTTTGGCATAGGCTCTATCGACCACGAAGTACAAGACAACGACCAGCGATGAAAGCAAGCAAAAGGCCTAGAGAAAACGACTTCGGTGGCAACTAATCTGCAAGCCAAATCACACAGCAGACCAACAAAATATCGCGGGAACAGCTATGAAAATAATAGTACTAGGTGGATCAGGTTTTATCGGCAGACATGTGTGCGAAAAGCTCATTGCTGCGGGCCACAGCGTCACTGTGCCTACGCGCAACGCGGGCCAATGCAAACACCTGCAACTGCTGCCCGGCCTGGACTTGCTGCCCTGCGATGTGCATGACGCAGCGCAACTGACTGCGGCGGTAGCGGGCCAGGAGGTGCTGGTTAATCTGGTCGCAGTGCTGCATGGCAGCGAGCAGCGCTTTGAGCAGGTGCATGTGCAACTGCCGCGCACTATCGTGGCCGCCTGCAAAGCCGCAACCGCCGGCGGGACCACGCCGCGCATCGTGCATGTGAGCGCACTGGGCGCAGCGCTGGATGCACCGTCCATGTACCAGCGCAGCAAGGCGCGTGGCGAGGCGGTGTTCGCTGGCAGCGGTCTGGACTTTGCCATGCTGCGGCCCAGCGTGGTGTTTGGCGCAGAGGACAAATTGCTTAACCTCTTTGCAGGTCTGCAAAAGCTTGCACCCATCGTGCCGCTGGCAGGTGCCGATACCCAGTTTCAACCCGTGTGGGTAGAAGATGTGGCGCAGGCCGTGATGCTATTGGCGACTGATGCACGCTATAGTAAAAATAGCTGCTCCCGCAATATTCCTCATGGCTATGGGCTTAAACTGCTAAAAACTGAAGCAGTTTACGAAGCCTGCGGCCCCCAATTGCTCACCCTGCGCGATTTGTTTGCGATTGCAGGCCAATGCGTAGGTGCCAAGCGCCCCGTCTTGCCGCTGCCCATGCCGCTGGCCCGTTTGCAAGCCTGGGTGATGGAGCACCTGCCCGGTGAGCCCTTGATGAGTCGCGACAACCTGGAGTCCATGAAAGTGGCCAACATCGCCAGCGGCCAGCACCCCGGCTTGGCCGAGCTGGACATCACAGCCAGCAGCGTGCAGGCCATCGCGCCCACGTACTTGGGGGCAGCTAGCGCACTGGACGCTTACCGCAGGCAGGGTTCGCGCGTTTGAATTGCAACTTGCAGGCCTTGAATTAGGCCCATGTGACGTGCCGGCGGTGGGAAAACGCTCTTGCCTGGCCTGGGATCAGCTCGGGTTTAGCTCGGCTCGGAAAACCAGGCTTTTTTGCACGGAGCGTGTTCGTATGGCCAGGTGCTTGGGAATTGGGCAGCGACGCGGCCAACACAGTTCGCTTAAGCCGTGTCGTTTTGCTTCTCTGGCCGGGCTTGACGATGTCTGCTGATAGTGGGGCACGTTTCTTCTTGGGCTTTGAAGATTTCAAATCTGCCTTGGTCACATTGCGGCGGTGGAGGAATTTGCTTTCGCGAAAAATCTCGCGAAAACACGCGATTGCGTGAGTGGTCATCTGGAGGGTGTTCCCCAGCACCCATCTCATCAGGCGCTACTCTGGTTTGCACTGCGGCAACCTGCTCACTCTCTTTACCGTAGCACTCCGTCTAATTCTATTTCCATTTCGATAGAACATCAATAATCCAAGGCCAAGCCGCAATCGATTCAACTACCGCAGGTGTGTTCTCCATCGCCACCAGCCCTGTG
>JAYVGI010000240.1:0-16168 GCA_043772355.1 Polaromonas sp. | reverse complement strand
CTAAATCATTACTGTCGTTGTTGCGTCGCCTTGCCGTGCTACAGCACTGTCTGCGGCTCCGCGCCTAGACATTAATGATGTAGAAATGGAATAAGGTATCTGTGACTGGGCATTTTGAACTACTATCACCATAATATCGAGCCATTTTATGAACGACACCCTACTGGACGTCAAATTAATCGCGCTGATTGACCGTGTAGCCCTGCGCGATGCCCAGGCGCTGCGCCAGCTGTACGACGAGACCAGCTCCAAGCTCTACGCCGTAGCCATGCGCGTGGTGGGCAATACCGAGCATGCCGAAGATGTGCTGCAAGACGCCTACCTCACCATCTGGCGCATAGCAGCCGACTACCGCGCCAGCCTGAGCCCGCCCATGGCCTGGATGGGCGTGGTGGTGCGCAGCAGGGCGCTGGATTTTTTGCGCAAACGCAGGGCCGAGCGTTCCTTGGCGGGCAAAGAAATTGACGAGCATTTAAGCGACACCTTGGGCAATGACTTGGCAGGCCCCATGGACACCAGCATTGCCAGCGAGCAAGCGTGTGCCCTGCACGAATGCCTGCGCAAGATAGAGGCCAAGCCGCGCGAGGTGTTGACGATGGCTTACTTCAAAGACCTGAGCCACGGTGAGCTGGCCGAGCAGCTGCGCCTGCCCTTGGGTACCGTGAAAACCTGGATTCGCCGCAGCCTGGAGCAACTGCGCTCCTGCATGGCCAAGTTCGCGTAAGGGCTGGTGCGATGAACATTGGACACCACCCCGATCTGCTAGACCGCTTGGCCGCCAGCTACGCCCTGGGCACGCTCAAAGGCCCCGCGCGCCGCCGCTTTGAAAGCTATGCCCGCCAAAGCGCCACCGTGCGCGCCAGCGTGCTGCTATGGCAAACCCGGCTGGAGGCTATGACCGAGCTGCCTGCACCCATCACGCCCAGCGCCAATGTGTGGAAGCGCATAGAAAACGCGCTGCTCATTGAGATGCAAAACCTGCATCTGGCACGCAGCGCCAAGTCGGCCGAGACCTTGCTACAGGCTGCACTAGATCGCCTGCGTAATGCCTTGGGCTGGTGGCGCGGAGCTGCTGCTGTGGGCGCACTGGCCACCGTGGCCGCCGTGGTGGTGGGTGTGCAAAGCAGCCGCAGCCTGGACGCGCAGGTCGGCCAACTGAGCGCGCAGCTTAAAACCAGCCAGCAAATGCAGTACGTGGCGGTGCTGTCAGACGACAAGTCGGCCGCGTCGGTGCTGGTCACTTTTGACCAAGTCAATAACCGCCTGACGCTGAAAAGGGTGGGCGGCTACCAAGAGGCGAGTGACAAATCTTTGCAGCTCTGGGCCTTGCCAGCCAGTGGTGGCCCGCAGTCCTTGGGTGTGCTGACGGGCGACAAAGTCATTCGCCTGGCGGCGCAAGCTGAGCAAGTGGTCACCATCCCCATGCTGGCCATCAGCTTGGAGCCCAAAGGTGGCGTGCCCAGTGCTACGGGGCCCACGGGGCCGGTGTTGTTCAAGGGCGTGTTGCTGGCCACGGCTTTGTAAGGTGCGCCGCGCTAGCCTCTGCTTCGTTTCAAAACAGTTCAGGCTCCATAGTCGCCTTTTGGATTGCTACATTTTCAGTAGCTGCTCCCGCGATATTCTGTTGGACTAGAGCCGTATTTACCTCTAAATCCTTAGGCTCCAGCTTGCCCACCCGCACCCCCAGCAGCCGAAAGCGCAGGCGCAGGTCAGCGCGCTTGAGGGCCAGGCCTGCGGTGCGGCGGATCAAGGCGGCGTTGTCGGTGCCGCTGTCCAGCGTGATGTCGCGGGTGACGATTTTGAAGTTGCCGTAGCGCAGCTTGATGCCGATGGTTTTGCCTACGTAGCCTTTGCGCTGCAGGTCAGCGGCTACGCTGTCGCATAGCTGGGTGAAGATGGTGGTGAGCGCGGCTTTGTCGTGCACGGCGTGCAGGTCGTTCTCAAAGGTGGTCTCGCGGCTCATGCTCACCGGTTCGCTCTCAGTTACCACGGGTCGTTCATCGCGGCCCCAGGCGGCCTCGTGCAGCCAGGCACCGTAGCTTTTGCCATAGTTTTCTACCAGATCGTGCGCAGGTTGCGCGGCTAAATCGCCAATGGTGTGGATGCCGCGTGCTTGTAGCTTGGCCTCGGCTTTGGGGCCTATGCCGTTGATTTTGCGCACATTCAGCGGCCAGATTTGGCTTTGCACATCCTCTGCATACACAATGGAAATGCCATTGGGTTTGTTAAATTCGCTGGCCATCTTGGCCAGCAGTTTGTTGGGGGCCACGCCGATAGAGCAGGTCAGGCCCGTGGCATCGAACACGGCTTTTTGCATCAAGCGCGCCAGGCTGCGCCCGCCCTCGCGCTGCCCGCCGGGCACCTCGGTCAAGTCCAGGTACACCTCGTCTACGCCCCGGTCTTCCATCAGCGGCGCAATTTCGGTCAGCACGCTTTTAAACTGGCGCGAGAATTTGCGGTATTCCTCAAAATCCACTGGCAACAGCAGCGCCTGCGGGCACAGCTTGGCCGCCTTCATCATGCCCATGGCCGAGCCTATGCCAAACTGGCGCGCTGCATAAGTGGCTGTGGTGATCACCCCGCGCCCGGTGTAGTCGGCCAGCACGGGGAAGGCGGCTGGCGGGATCTGCGCGATCGGCGTGTCGGCATACTGCGCGCGCAAAGCATCGTCCAGAGCGCGCCTACCGCCGCCTATCACCACCGGCAAGCCCTTGAGCTGCGGGTAACGCAGCAGCTCTACCGATGCGTAGAAGGCATCCATGTCCAGGTGGGCAATGCGGCGCAGCGTCATGGGGGTGTGTAGGAGAATTTCTATTTTTGGGCTTACATCGGGGGCGGAGGGCCTGGTGCGCAAGCCATAATACCCACTGCCCATTTTATTATTGAAGAGTCTAAAGCTATGCGCGTAGTGATCATTGGTCAGCAAGAGTTTGGTAAAGCCGTATTGGAGGCATTTTTAGCCCGTGGCGACAACGTCGTCGGTGTGTTTTGCGCGCCCGATAAAGCCGGGGCCAAACCCGACCCGTTCAAGACAGAGGCGCAGGAGCGGGGCCTACCCCTGTTCCAGTTTGCCTCCCTGCGCAGCGCCGAGGCGCAAACTGCCCTGCGTGAGGTGCAGGCTGACTTAGGCATCATGGCCTTTGTGCTGCAGTTTGTACCGCAAGAGCTGGTGCAAATCCCCAAGCACGGCATGATCCAGTTTCACCCCTCGCTCTTGCCACGCTACCGTGGCCCCAGCGCCATCAACTGGCCCATTATTCGCGGCGACACCGAGACGGGCCTGACCATCTTTCGCCCCACCGACGGCCTGGACGAAGGCCCCGTCATTTTGCAAAAGCACACCCCCATCGGCCCCGACGACACCTTGGGCAGCGTGTACTTCGACCGCCTCTTCCCCCTGGGCGTGCAAGCCATGCTGGAGGCCGCCGATTTGGTGGTCAAAGCCCAGCACCACGAACACCACCAAAACGAAGGCCTGGCCACCTACGAGGGCTGGTGCCGTGCAGACGCCTCCCGCATCAACTGGCACAGCCATGTAGACATGGTCTACAACCTGATTCGCGGCTGCAACCCCGCGCCCGGTGCCTGGACGACATTTGAAGGCCAAAAAATCCAAATTTTCGATGCCGCCAGAAGCATCTTCCGCCGCTTCAAAGACGTAGAAGGCCATGTGGCCGAAGTCACCAAGATCGGCGATGCCAGCTTCACCGTGTCGGCCCAGGGCGGGCATATTGAGGTGCTGAAGGCCAAGATGGAGGGTGGCAAGAAAGACGCGGGCGCGGCAGTGGCGCGGGCTGTGGGACTGAAGGTGGGGAGTGTGCTGGGATGACAACTCCAGTTGCCTTGACATAAGTAGGCCATTGGCCTACAATCCGATGTATGAACTTTGAGTTCGACGACGCTAAAAGTGAACGCTGTTTGCTGGAGCGTGGTTTTGATTTTACCTATGCCGCCCATGCCTTCCTGGATGCCCAACGGGTGGTGCAAATAGATGCGCGCTTCGACTATGGGGAACCACGGTTTGTGCTGCTAGGCGTGGTGCAAGAGCGCCTGTTTAGCCTCGTATACACGCCGCGAGGCGACGCATTTCGGATCATTTCGGCCCGCAAAGCCAACGCCCGTGAAAGGAAGCGCTATGCCAGTTACCAAGATCAGCCTTAAGCCCTTGTCTAACCCAGACAAAGTAGGTCGTGTCAACAAAGCACTGTTAGACGGAACCACGGCAAAGCAAATAGCCGCCCACGCCGTCCAAGACGACGCGGCCGCAGCGCAGGACGCTGCTCATTACGCCCGCCGCGTGCGTGAGCGCTTGGGTTTGACGCAACAAGCTTTGGCAGCGCGCATAGAAGTGCCGATAGACACCATCCGCAATTGGGAACAAGGCAAACGCAGCCCAACTGGCGCGGCCAAAGCTTTACTCAAAGTGCTGCACCATGCGCCCGAGGCGGCGTTGGCGGCACTGCGGTAGACCTCGGCCCAAGATACCAACAAGAGTAAGTTGCCAGAGCAAGTTTTTGCTTGCATTGCATCCATCATTTAAGTACAATGTTGTGTACTTAAATAAACTATACCGCCAACATGCAAGCCGTCACCTACACCCAAGCCCGCACCCACTTTGCCGCCATGCTGGACAAGGTCAACGATGACCATGCGCCGGTGCTGATCACACGCCAGCAGGGCAAACCTGCGGTGTTGATGAGTTTGGAAGACTTCTCGGCCTGGGAAGAAACCGCCTATTTGCTGCGCTCACCTGAAAACGCACGTCGCCTCATGGGCGCAATCGACAGGCTAAACCAAGGCCAGGGCATGGCCCGTAGCGTAGCTGACTTGGCTGACTAGTCGCCATGCACGCGTTGAAATTTGACTCCGATGCATGGGACGACCATCTGTACTGGCAAGGCACTGATAAAGCGATGGTCAAGCGTATCAATGGCTTGATCAAAGAAATCTTGCGCGAGCCCTATGTGGGCACAGGCAAGCCGGAACCGCTAAAACACGCACTGTCAGGCTGGTGGTCACGCCGGGTCACCGACGAGCACCGTTTGGTGTACCGCTTGGCGGGCGATACGGTGGAGATAGCGAAGATTCGCTACCATTACTGATAAACAAAGAAATATTAAAATGATAGCTTCTCACGCGCTATTGACGGGGATTATCATGGGTTTAGTTTCTCAAACTGGTGCTGCGAGCACCGTTGCGCTGTTTGATATGGTTGTAGTGGCGAAGGCGATGGGTTCAAGGTCGGGAGTGTGCTGGGTGGTGACATAACGCGAGCACCCACGTTGATACAAAAGCATCGCACAATAGCTGCTATTGCTGGGGCTTGCCTACCAACGCAATTCTTTACTTGCACAAGGACATCACCATGGACATGGCCGCATTAACGAAACTGCCTCTTGCCCGACGCCTAGAGGCCATGGAAGTGCTGTGGGACTCACTGACACATGACGCAGCATACGACCCCAGCCCGGCCTGGCACGCCGACGTATTGGCCGGGCGCGTGAGCGAAATTGAAGCGGGTAAAACCATAGCGTGGGACGAAGCCAAAGCCTTGATCTTTGCTAAAGCCGCACACATCAAACAGACCCGCTTACATCGACTATGAGCGCACTGACCATTCGCTTGCCTAACTCTGTACACGAGAGCATTAAGCAACTGGCTAAAAAAGACGGCATTTCTGTGAACCAGTTTATTGCCAGCGCAGCGTCTGAAAAGATGGCCTCTTTTCTCACGCTGGACTATCTGCGCCGCGAAGCGGCACTGGGCAAACGCGAAGATTTTGAGCGGCTGCTGCGTATGGTGCCGGATGTGCCTTCGCAGGAGTAGGCAGCGCCATCGCCCAAGCCCATGCAACATGGCCGCTACTGTCTCCAACAAATACACAAGCTATTGACCAGAATGACTGCACCTCAACCGCTTGGTGAACTGGGCGGAGTCTGATCAATTACGCACACAATAAGAGAAATAACTATGAAAATAATAGCATCTTACGCTTTATTGACAGGGACTATCATTGGTTTACTGCCTCAAATTGCAGTTGCGAGTGATTTTGAATCCGCAGTTATTCGTGCGGATTTCAAAATGGGAAATAGGAGACCTGACCCTGAATTCCCTGCGCCGTTAAATATGCATCATGCGCCAATTGTGCTAACTGCAAAGCTGAACAAACCTAGACAAAAAGCTCTGGATGGAACGGTAGGGTCATGTGCTGTTGTATTTAAAGATGTGAAATACTCCAGCGGTGAAATCATCAGAGAAAATTCTGCGTCATTAGACCCCGGTGAAATCGCTCGCCATTTATTCAAGCACAGATACGAAACCGACAGTAAAGGGGTGGATTTATTCGAATCTATGACTGTTCATGAGGAATCTGATGATGGAAATAAAACCTCAATTTTAGAGCGCCCTAAACACGGGACTTTAATCAAATTTGTTGATAAGCTAGGCGTTGATCGCAGAGGGCAACCTTACGCGACTAGCTACAGTAAAAATAACTATGAATATGTACCTGCCAAAGGATTTACAGGCACGGATCGCGTGAGCTTTATCACCGAGTTGGCTGGGCACCGCATCAAGAGTGTCACCCACATCAAAGTGACGAACTTGTCAGTCACAGTAGACTCAGCTCAGAAAATTCTTAAGTCGTATTGCCCTAATTACTCGCAGCTGCTTTCACAAAAATGTGGCTCTGATGATCTCCCAGCTTGGCAGCGCGCCGCCAACCTAAGTGCCCTCATCGCCAGCGCCCAGCAAACCCTCACCGGCTTCGCCGACCTGCCATCCACAGCAGTAGGCGAAACCACAGGCCGAGGCCCCACCGCCCAAATCACCCTAGACACTACCGCTGCAGGCCACGGCTGGTACATCGACCCCACCCCGCTAAACAACAGCGACGACTACCTGCCCACCAGCGATGCCAGCGTCTGGCAAGCCAAAGCAGGCAGCGCGGCCGCAGGCAAGATGGACATGCTGAGCGTGCTGCTGCACGAATACGGCCACGCCCTGGGCCTGGAGCACAGCGGCAATGGGGCGGACTTTATGGCCGCCAGCCTGCAACCGGGTGTGCGCAAGCTGCCTAGCAGCGAAGAGCTGGCTTTGATGGGCCAGCTGGTGGCGCAGATGAAAGCAGAGCAGGGCGCTGCCCTCACCCCAGCCCTCTCCCAGGGGGAGAGGGGGCAGGGCCCGCTGAATCCGTTTGGGCATGCTTAAGCTGGATGCAATTCCCCCCCTGGCCGTCGCTTACAGCGGCGGCGCGGATTCGACCGCGTTGCTGCTGATGTGCGCTGACCAGTTCCCCGGTCAGGTGCAGGCTATACATATCCACCACGGTTTGCAGGCAGCGGCGGATGACTTTGCGGCGCATTGCACGGCGTTTTGCAGTGCGTTGAATCTGCCTTTGCATGTAGTGCATGTGCAGGCAAAGCATGCCACAGGTGACAGCCCGGAGGATGCGGCGCGGCGGGCGCGGTATTCGGCTTTGTCGGCCAAGGTTTTGGAGCTTAATCAGGCTTTAGCCCAACAAAATATAGCTCAAGCAGCTATTAAAACTATAGTAATTGCACAGCATGCCGATGACCAGGTAGAGACGCTGCTGTTGGCACTCAGCCGAGGCGCGGGGCTGCCGGGGCTGTCTGCGATGCCTGCAAGATGGCAGCGCGATGGCGTGGAGTTTGCGCGGCCTTTGCTGGATGTGCCCGCAGCCGAGATTCGCGCTTGGCTGGCGGCGCGCGGTTTGCACGCGCGGCATCCGGGCAGCGCGGGTTTTGCCAGTACGCTAGGCCAGGGCTGGATCGAAGATCCGACCAATCTAGAGGTGCGATTTACCCGCAATCGCATACGCCAAGTGCTGCTACCCGCCTTGCAGCAAACCTTTCCGCAGTTTCGCGAGACCTTTGCCCGTTCGGCACGAAATGCAGCGCAAGCCCAATTAATATTAGCGCAAGCAGCTATGCAAGATATAGCAATTACGGGTAGCCCACCGTATATTGTTGCAATGCAAGCTCTGACCCCAGAACGCCAAACCAACGCATTGCGTTACTGGCTGAAAACATCGCACCACGTCAGCCCCAGCGCCGCCCAGTTAGCCGAGCTGCAAAGCCAAATTGCCGCCTGCACCCATCGTGGCAAACACATCCGCATCAAGGTGGCCAGCGGCTTTGTCGAGCGCCAAGGTGAAGTTTTGAATTACCTAGCCTAGCGCTCGTCGCCTTCGCGTGGCGGTTGCCCGCCCGCGCGGGACATGATGCGGTCAAACGCGGCCAGGTCGGCGCGGGCCACGCGGCTGCGAAAGTAGTCTTCAGTGTCGATGGCGGCCAACTTCTCGGCAGCGGCCATGGCGACAAACTGGTTGATGCTGGTGCCGTCGCGTTTGCTCACACGCTCAATGCCCGCCTTGAGCGAGCGCGGCAGGCGCAGGGGGTAGGTGGCTACATCGCTCATGGAATACTCCTTAAAAATTCACCAGGTCTTTGCACTATCAAACCAAAAGTCTTTGCGGCCACCTGAAAATGCCGCAAATTAAACGTTAACAAGGCATCTGCGCGGGCGTTGACCGCAGCCTCTAGCACCATTTCATCCGACGGATCACGCAGTTGCGGCCTCCAGCGGTAGTGCACCTGCACAGGTTGTGCCATAGCTATCACAGCATCCACAAACAGCGTAGCGTCTTGCGTGCTCAAACCCGATGCCAGTACATGCTCGTTGCGCAAGCACACAGTCTCATATTCCATGGCTAAAGCCACACTCACGCCGCAGTACAACTTACCCTCGTGCACCCTACGCAACAGCTCAGCAGAAGCGCCTGAGGGGCTACGCATGGCGCTCACAATGACATCAGTATCAAAAATTATCATCATAAAATAGTATCACATGCGATACTATTTTATCAGTTTTTCAAAATATAGAAAATTGATGCTTTGCGTTGTTGTGGAGGCAGTAGTTTCTGGTATTTACCCTAGGTGGCTTGGCTATAATCACAGGCTTTGCCAAACGCCTTCGCTGGGGCGGCAAAACTTGTGTATATCAGCGCATTTTCTTCACACCATGGCTTTAATTGTTCATAAATACGGCGGCACGTCGATGGGCTCGCCAGAGCGCATCCGCCAAGTGGCCAAGCGCGTGGCCAAATGGGCGCGCGCGGGCCACCAGATGGTGGTGGTGCCTAGCGCCATGAGCGGCGAAACTAACCGCTTGCTAGGTCTGGCCAAAGAGCTGGCCCCTGCCAAACAAACCGATGCGTACGCGCGCGAGCTAGACGCGCTGGCCGCTACTGGCGAGCAGGCCTCGTCGGCCTTGCTGGCGATTGCATTGCAGGCCGAGGGCATGGAGTCGGTCAGCTACGCGGGCTGGCAAGTGCCTATCAAAACCAATAGCGCTTATACCAAGGCGCGCATTGAGAGCATTGACGATAAAAAGGTGCGTGCTGACTTGGCTGCGGGCCGCGTGGTGATCGTCACCGGCTTTCAGGGCGTGGATCCGGATGGCAACATCACTACGCTAGGCCGTGGCGGCTCGGACACCTCAGCCGTAGCCGTGGCCGCAGCCATGAAGGCGGCTGAATGCCTGATCTACACCGACGTGGACGGCGTGTACACCACCGACCCGCGCGTGGTGCCCGAGGCCCGCCGCCTCAAAACGGTAAGCTTTGAGGAGATGCTGGAGATGGCATCGATGGGCAGCAAAGTGCTGCAGATTCGCTCGGTCGAATTTGCGGGCAAATACAAGGTGCCGCTGCGTGTACTGAGCAGCTTTACACCCTGGGACATTAATATCGACGAGGAGGCCAAGTCCGGCACCTTGATCACTTTTGAGGAAGACGAGCAAATGGAACAAGCCATCGTATCGGGCATCGCGTTTAACCGTGATGAAGCCAAAATCTCTGTGCTGGGCGTGCCAGACAAACCGGGCATTGCCTACCAAATCCTGGGCGCTGTGGCGGATGCCAATATCGAGGTGGATGTGATCATCCAAAACTTGAGCAAGGACGGCAAAACCGACTTTAGCTTTACCGTGCACCGCAACGATTTTGCCAAGACCATGGACTTGCTCAAAACCAAAGTGCTGCCCAGCCTGGGCGCGCAAGAGGTGGTGGGCGACGCGAAGATTTGCAAGGTCAGCATTGTCGGCATCGGCATGCGCAGCCACGTAGGCATTGCCAGCAAGATGTTTCGCGTGCTGTCTGAGGAAGGCATCAACATCCAGATGATTTCTACCAGCGAGATCAAAACCTCGGTGGTGATTGACGAGAAGTACATGGAGCTGGCCGTGCGCGGCCTGCACAAGGCGTTTGATTTGGACCAGCCTGCGGCTTAAGTGACCGGTGGCGCTGCATCCTGATGGATTACCGCCCCCGTTCACCCTGAGCGTGTCGAAGGGGTCGCTGAGACTTCGACAAGCTCAGTCCAACCGGAGTTGGTATATGCCAACAATGCAGGGCTTAGAGCCAAAAAAAAGCCACCGCATGCGGTGGCTTTTTTGTGGCGGGAACTTATTCCATTTCTACATCATTAATGTCTAGGCGCGGAGCCGCAGACAGTGCTGTAGCACGGCAAGGCGACGCAGCAACGACAGTAATGATTTAGAAATGGAATTACTTGTGCGGAATTACTTCTGCGCCAGTACCCAAGCAGCCAATTTGGCGGCTTCAGCTTCGTTCACCTGCGTGTTGGCCGGCATAGGCACGGGGCCAAAGTTGCCTTTGCCGGGGGTGCTGCCTTTTTGGATGGTGGTGGCCAGTTTTTTCACGGCATCGGCATCAGCTGCGTATTTGGTTGCAACTTCTTTGTAAGACGGGCCGACCATTTTTTTGTCAACTGCGTGGCAAGCCATGCAGTTTTTGGCGGTGGCCAAAGCCAGGTCGGCAAAAGCGGGGGCGCTGACAGCGGTGAGAACGGCGGCTACAGCGGCCAGAGAGATGAGTTTGACTTTCATTGTCTTCCTTTTAAAGCATCTAAGGGGGTGTAAGATGCACAGCACCTGATACACAAGATAACGCAATTCTAGGGCTTGGCGTTGACCGAATGGAGGGGTTGAACGTGTAAAAACGTCAGAGCCCCTAAATTTGTGAAAAATGCCTTAAAAATACTGAAGTCAATCTAATTTATGGCTTAAACACCTGATTGGCGCGTTAAAAATGGGTTTTTATCTCTATCAGGTCTAATTTTTCGGAGTTCGTGTCATGTATTTTTTAGGTGTTGGTGTTATTTTATTGCTCTTGAAGTTCTTTGAGATCGGTCCGGTGGCGCGCTGGGACTGGGCTGGCCAGTGGTATTTGTTTGCCGGCCCGTTCATCTTGGCCGCCGCTTGGTGGGCTTACGCCGATTGGTCGGGCTACACCAAAAAGAAAGCCATGGAAAAAATGGAACTGCGCAAGCAAGACCGCTTGGCTAAAAACCGTGATGCCATGGGTATGGGCCCCAGCAAAAGCGCGCCGAAAAAGCGCTAATTCTATTTCCAGATCAATAAGATGCGTTGTTGCGTCGCCTTGCTGTGCTACAGCACTCTCGTAGGCTCCGCGCCTAGCCTCTTTTCGATCTGGAAATAGAATAAATCCAGCGCAGACCCGCCAGAGGTCGTAAAAAAAGCTGCCAAGGCAGCTTTTTTTACCCAAAATTCGTATAGCCAGCTAACTTATTGCGGTAGCTGCTATATATTAAATAGCGTACCACTGTCCTCAATGGCATGCCGCGCTGGTTTAATAATTGTCAAGCACAGCGCCTTTTGACGCGCTGGAGGCGTTAAAGGCAAACTTGGCTTGCACGCCACGCGTGTAGCGCGGTGTGGGCTTCTTCCAGGCAGCGCGTCGCGTGGCCAGCACCGCATCGGTCACGTTCAGCTGCAACAGCAGTTGCTTGGAGTCAATCGTCACGCTGTCGCCGTTTTCAATCAGCGCGATGTTGCCGCCGTCATACGCCTCGGGCGCTACGTGGCCTACCACCATGCCCCAAGTGCCTCCGCTGAAGCGCCCGTCGGTGATCAAACCCACCGTCTCGCCCATGCCAGCGCCGATCAGTGCGCCAGTAGGCGCTAACATTTCGGGCATGCCAGGGCCGCCTTTGGGGCCCAGGTAGCGCAGCACCATCACGTCGCCGTGGGTGATTTTGCCGTCCAAAATGGCTTTCAGGGCCGATTGCTCGTCGTCAAAGCACTTGGCGGGGCCGGTCATCACCGGGTTTTTCAGGCCGGTGATTTTGGCTACGCAGCCTTCGGGCGACAGGTTGCCTTTCAAAATAGCCAGGTGGCCTTCTTTGTACATCGGTTTGTCGATGGGGCGGATCACGTTTTGGTCGGCGCGCGGTACATCGGGGATGTGTTTGAGTACTTCGGCAATCGTCTGGCCAGAGATGGTGATGCAGTCGCCGTGCAGCATGCCAGCGGCCAGCAAAGTTTTCATCACCTGGGGGATACCGCCTGCCAAATGCAGGTCGACGGCCAGGTAGCGGCCCGAGGGCTTCAGGTCGCAAATGACGGGCACTTTTTTGCGCATGCGCTCAAAGTCGTCAATCGTCCACTCCACGCCCGCTGCGTGGGCGATGGCCAAGAAGTGCAGTACGGCATTGGTGCTGCCGCCCGTGGCCATGATGACGGCGACGGCGTTTTCAATCGCCTTCTTGGTCACGATGTCGCGCGGTTTGATGTCTTTTTTAATCGCCTCGACGAGTACCTTGGCCGACTCTTTGGCTGAGTTCATTTTCTCGTCGTGCGGGTTGGCCATGGTCGATGAGTAGGGCAGCGAAATACCCAGCGCCTCAAAGCTGGAGGACATGGTGTTGGCCGTGTACATGCCGCCGCAGGAGCCGGTGCCGGGGATGGCGCGCATCTCGATCTGGCGCAGGTCTTCGTCGCTCATATTGCCTGCGGCGTTTTGGCCCACGGCTTCAAACACGCTGACGATGTTGAGGTCTTGGTCTATGTAGCGGCCCGGCAAAATGGTGCCGCCGTATACGTAAATGGCGGGCACGTTGGCGCGCAGCATGCCCATCAGGCCGCCGGGCATGTTTTTGTCGCAACCACCGACGACGACCACGCCGTCCATCCACTGGCCTTGTACGCAGGTCTCGATGCAGTCGCTGATCACTTCGCGGCTTACGAGCGAATATTTCATACCCTCGGTGCCCATGGCCATACCGTCGGAAATCGTCGGCGTGCCAAACACCTGCGCGTTACCACCGGCTTCTTCAATGCCGGCAATGGCGGCGTCAGCCAGCTTTTGCAGGCCGCTGTTGCACGGCGTGATGGTGCTGTGCCCGTTGGCCACGCCTACCATGGGTTTGCCAAAGTCGCTCTCTTTGTAGCCCATGCCGTAGTACATGGAGCGGTTGGGTGCGCGGGCCTTGCCCTCGGTGATGTTGGCGGAGCGCAGGGGCAGGATGGGGATGGTTTTAGTAGTCATTGTAAAAACAGAAGTGAAAATGGATGCGACAAATAATGGCACGTTCACATACAGTGCCTCGATGGTGCACTAAGCGCCAAACCCTGATTTTAGAGCTTAAAAGTACTGCGAACCAAAGGACTCAAACGGGCAAGGCTACAGGCCTTTGCACTCCGCCACGCCGCATTGCAGGCGGCTTGCCAATATCCACCCCCGCCTTGGCCAATTGCGCTTTAAGTTCGTGGCGAAACTGGTGGTAGTCCACCTCGGTGCTGTGGCGGGGCGCGCGGTCAAAGTCAAAGTGGGGGTGGTCCATCTCGTGCTGGATGGCGGCTAGCATGTCTGCTGGGCGCTGCCACTGGCCCTGGATCTCTTTCACCGCCAGGCGGGCCTGCATATCGGCCATGGGCCAAATGCAGCCCAACGGCTGGAACAGGCCGATGAAGTACAGATTGGCGTACTGGGCGTGCAGCATTTTCAAATACAGAGGGGTTTTATCGGCGTGGGTGAAGTCGATGAAGTTTTTATCGAAAAACGGCAGGGTGATATAGAAGCCCGTGCAGGCCACCACAGTGTCATATGGCTCGCGCGCGCCATCTTTGAACACCACGGTATCGCCATCAAAGCGCTCAATACCCCCACGCGGCGCAATGCGGCCGTGGCGAATGTAGTCGATCAAGTCACTGTTCAGCGTGGGGTGCTGGTGCAGGGGCGGGCGGGTGTTGACGGGCAGGCCCATGGCTGCATAGCTGCCTTGCAACAGTTGCAGCAAGTACTTAAAGCTGTACTGCCTAAACCAAGTGGGCAGCCACGCCGTGCCCGAGGCAAACTCGTCGGACGGTTTGCCAAAAATAAACTTGGGCACAAACCACTGCGGGCTGCGCATGCTCAAGGCCACGGTACCCGCTACGCGCGCAGCCTCCACCGCCACGTCGCAGGCCGAGTTGCCGCCGCCTATCACCAGCACCCGCTGGCCGCGCCAGGCCTCGTTTACGCCTTTGAAGTCATGCGAGTGCAGGTATTGGCCGGTGAACTGGCCCGGTATCTCGGGCCAGCGCGGGTTCCAGTGGTGGCCGTTGGCCACCATCAAGTGGGTAAATTGCTCACGCTGCTCTGTACCGGTGGCATCGGTGTAATCCACCCGCCAGCAGCCGTCGGCATTGCGCTCTACATGGGTGATGGTGTGGCTAAACTGGATGCGCGGCATCACCCCAAAATGTTTGGCATAGCTCTCGAAGTACGCCTGCAATTGGCTGTGGTGCGGGTAGGCGGGGTAGTGTGCGGGCATGGGGTAGTCCTCATACTCGCTCCAGGCGCGGCTGCTGATGATATGGGTGTTCTCGTTCACGCTGCTGTGGCCGGTGCTGGCGTTAAACACCCAGTTGCCGCCGACCTTGGTGTTCTTTTCAAACACCGTCACGTCCAAGCCCGCGGCGATACAGTTTTTGGCTGCAGCAATGCCGCTGGGGCCTGCACCAATGACGCAAATTTTGATGGCTGGGTTCATGCCCACGATGATGCGCAAGGCCTTTTCAAAAGCCAATGGCGGTTTCCCTTAGCGGCGGCCCAATTGCGGCACAATGCACCCCATGCTTATCCATCCGCAAATTAACCCCGTCGCCTTGCAGCTTGGCCCCTTGGCCGTTCACTGGTATGGTTTGACTTATCTGGCCGCGTTTGCGCTGTTCATGTTTTTGGGCATTCGCCGCTTGAGGCACCAGCCTTTTGCGTCTATCACGGGGGCGGGCGCTTGGTCGCGCAAAGACGTGGAAGATATCTTGTTTCTCGGGGTAATGGGCGTGGTGCTGGGTGGGCGGATTGGATATTGTTTGTTCTACAAGCCCGCCTACTACATGTCGCATCCGCTGGAGATTTTGTATGTTTGGCAGGGCGGTATGAGTTTTCATGGTGGCATGCTGGGCGTGGTGGTGGCTGAAGTGTGGTTTGCCTGGTCGCGCAAACGCCCGCTCTTGCAAGTGGCTGACTTTGTAGCGCCCTGCGTACCCACGGGGTTGATGATGGGCCGTGTGGGCAACTTTATCAACGGCGAGTTGTGGGGCCGCGTGGCTGACCCAACACTGCCGTGGGGTATGGTGTTCAGAGGTGCGGGGGATGCGCCGCGCCACCCCTCGCAGGTCTACCAAATGCTGATGGAGGGCTTGCTGCTGTTTATTTTGCTGTGGCTGTACGCGCGCACAGAACGCAAACCTGGGCAAGTATCCGCAGTTTTCTTGGTGCTGTACGGTGTGTTCCGTTTTATTGCCGAGTTCTTCCGTGAGCCCGATGACTTCCTCGGCATCCTTTCGCTGGGCCTGAGCATGGGCCAGAGGTTGTGCGTACCGATGATTGTTGGAGGCGCCTGGCTTTGGGCCTGGGCCTCTAAGCGCAGCACGAACAGCAGCAGCCCTTCGAGGAGAAACTGGTATACCTGCGACGGGTGGCGCGGCAGCAGGGAGCCGCTGTTGCGAAAAACCATGCCCCAAGGCAAGTCTGGCGACGAAAAACGCCCCCACAGTTCGCCGTTGATAAAGTTGCCGACCCGCCCGGCAGCCAGCCCGGTTGCAACGCAAGGTGCAATAAAGTCCATGACCTGCAACCACGGGCGCTTGCGCGAATGCGCAAACCACCACTGCGACACCAGCACACCGAGCATGCCGCCGTGAAAGCTCATGCCGCCCTGCCAGACGAAGAAAATCTCCAGTGGGTGCGTGAGGTAGTAGCCGGGCTTGTAAAACAGGCAGTAGCCGATGCGTCCGCCAAGGACCACGCCCATTACGCCAAGGAACAAGATGTCTTCAA
>JAYVGI010000239.1:0-36936 GCA_043772355.1 Polaromonas sp. | reverse complement strand
TGCCTTATGCTTTATCGTTGAGTGCGACAGGCGGCACGGGCACGGGCGTGGCGCAGTCTTATACGATCAATGGCTTGATCGCAGGGGGCCTGTCGGGCGATTGCGCCTCGGCAAGCTGCAACGCCACAGCGGTGCACACCCTCACCATCACGTATTGACGGTTTAGGCAGTTCGGGTGAGGCCTACAGTTGCGCCAGCGCCTCGCATCAGTAGGCATTCCCGCAGCCTGCGCATTCGCCCACCCGCCATGGCCCAGCGCTGTATTGACAAAGCGCCGCAGCTAGGGAGCGATGGGTAGCGTGCTGTGCGAGCAAACGCTAGGCGTACAACGACTTTAATGAAAAAACCATGGCAATCACCCCACAAAAACTGTCTGCCGAGTCCATCGGCACCTTTGGGCTCACCTTGGGCGGCTGCGGAGTTACCAGACTACATCATTGCCCAGGTGCTGGGTGCCTGCGCTGCTGCGGGGTTTGGCGGCATGGCCATTGGCCTGTACCTGACGCTGATTCACCTGATCTGCATCCCCGTCACCAACACCTCGGTCAACCCTGCCCGCAGCACCGGACCGGCCATGCTTGCCCCTAGTTGGGCGCTGGGATCAGTGGCTGTTTTGGGTAGCACCGATTGTGGGCGCGGTGCTGGGTGCGGTGAGTTACAACACGCATTTAGCGGATGAATAAGCTTCTAGCCAGCACAAATAAATCTTAAGCAGCTAGTTTTTTTATAGCAACTGCAAAGCAATCAGCGGCAACCTAGAACCGCTCGTGCGCCGCCAAATAACGCCACTGCCCTACCGGCAGTTGCCCCAGCGCCACATTGCCAATGCGTACGCGCTTGAGCCCCGTCACATGCAGGCCCACCAGCTCGCACATGCGGCGGATTTGGCGTTTTTTGCCTTCTTTGAGCACAAAGCGCAGTTGCTCGGGGTTTTGCCAGTCCACTTGGGCTGGGCGTAGCGTCTGGCCGTCCAGAGACAGCCCGTGGCGCAGGCGCGCCAGCATGGCGGGCGGGAACACACTGCGTACGTCTTGCGAGATCGGCTCGTGCCTGCCGTGGGTGGCTGCGCCGGGCATCTCGGTCACCCGCTGCGGGGCCACCTGGTAGCTCACGCGCACCAGGTATTCCTTCTCCATGTCCGAGTCTTCGCCTATCAGCTGGCGCGCTACCCGGCCGTCTTGTGTGAGCACCAGCAAACCGGTGGAGTCAATGTCCAAGCGGCCAGAGGGGGCCAGGCTTTTCAAATGGCTGCCTTGAAAGTGGATCTTGGTCTGGTCGCCAATCCAGTGAAAACGCGGGTTCACCAGCACGATGGCGGGCTCATACCCGTCCTCGGCCTGGCCGCTCACATAGCCAATGGGTTTGTGCAGCAGCACCGTCACCTGCTGGGCCTGCGCACCGGTGGCGCGTTTGTCTACCTCAATCTTGTCGCTGGGCAGCACCTTCACGCCCATCACGGCGGGCGCGCCGTTCACCCGCACCCAGCCCTGTGCTATCCAGTCGTCCGCCTCGCGGCGCGAGCACAGCGCCAGCTCGGCCATGCGTTTGTTCAGTCTTACCGGTTCGCTCATGTGCTTTGAATGGAGTCAGCCCCCATTTTCTCCTTTGTTTCACGCATAGATGGAACAAGTGTAATCCGCTGCGGATGCCGGGGTGGCCGCGCGCTGCGAGTTTTGCGCAATGATGCTTGTCGGCGCGCTGAATCAGGCTCTGTCTGCAATACCGTGGGTAGGTAAGGCGGGCTTTTGGCTCTGGGGGTTGGTAGGCACTCGGCCAGCGAGGTGGTTTGGCAACCTGCTTACTCACTAATAAATAGCACTCCATCTAAGCAGATCAGTGGGGTACACAGGGGAATGCCCATATTCTCAATTTCCGGCACGGTGTAGACCGTTCAGCCGCTTTTTCAACCGCCAGAGCCACACAAGCGCCCCTCAAGCGAACCCATTCGCTATGTATTGCGTAGCTGCCAAGGCAATATTTCTGCTGACTAACAGCCTATTTCATCTTAAAACTGCGCAGAATTACCGCTTTTTGAGCGTCTGGAAGCCTTCGGAGGCCTGGAGATCGGCTGGGAACCGCAAATTAACCGGTTCAGGAACCGTTTTTAAGATGCCTGTCGCGCTGCAGCCACCTAAAATATTGCGGGATCAGCTATGGAATAAATAGTGGATGACTGGTGGAAAATGCCTGCCAAAGAGCTATTCAGGTAGGTTGCCGGCCAAAAGCGGCTCCACCCCCTTCAGAATGCTGATTTTTAGCTTTTACCTGTGTACCCCACTGACCCGCTTAGATGGCGTGCTCCCATTTGGTGAGCGGCTGTGTTTTCACGGCCATCCCTTACCTGGCCCGGATCAGGTCGGCAGAGCTACTTCAGCGTCGCGGCATCAAGAATGTGTTCCGCCATAAGCTAACTCTCTAATGGATAGCAATCCATCCAAGCAGGACAGGGGGGTCTACAGGGGAATGCCCATAATCTGAATTTCCTGCACGGTTTGACGGCCAGCTGCTTTTTGCAGCCGCCAGAGCCATTCAAGCGTCACCTCAAGTCAACCTACGCGCTATGTATTGTGCAGCTACAAAGTCAGGTTTTATAGTGGCTAACAGCTAATTTCATTTTAAAATCGTTCAAAATTGCCATTTTGAAACGTTTGGGAGCCTTTGGCGGTCTGAAAATCTGCTGGAAACCGCAAATTGACCGGTTGGGGAGCCGATTTTTAGATGTCTATCGCGCTGCAGTTACCTCACACGTTGCGATATTCGCTATGAAAAAAATAGTATCCAGCGTGCCGCATGCACCCGCATGCGCCGCCATGCTGCGGATGGTCAATCCACAGCGCACCCAAGCAACCCGAAAGAAAGTTCCCCCGCATCCCCTGAATTGGGGATGCGCACCTAATATATATGTGGCAACATGCTTTTTAACGTAAATTAATGTACATTAATGCGACTTTTTACGTTCAAACCGGCATTTTTTCATTCAACCTTAAGAACCAAAAAACCCTATGAGACCACAACACAGCGCCAGTTCGCCAGGCGGACGAGGCCACACGATTTTACTTTCTATTTTGCTAGGCAGCGCCATCGCGCTGGCCGGCTGCGGCGGAGGCGGCGGTAGCAGTACTCCCACCGCCACCGGGCCCACCACGGCCATTACCTCCACCACCATTGCAGGCAGCCTGGGCAACGTAGACCCCACCACCCTCGCCAGCTTTGGCGTAGACGCAGGCGGCAATGACGGCGGCGTAGGCAGCGGCGACTCGGGCGCCGACGGCTCGGCTGGCGAAGGCGGCCCCATCAACAACGGCACCGTCATCATCACCGACGCATCCAGCACGCCCAAAACCTTGCGCGTCAAAACCAATGCCAGCGGCTACTACTTTGCCAAAGTCACCGGTTTTACCGCGCCCTTGGTGGTCAAAATCGTCTCCCAAAGCGGCAAAATCTACTATTCCCTGCGAGAAGACCCCATTGCCCCCGGCAGCGTAGCCACTATCAACATCACCCCGCTGACCGACAAAGTCGCCAGCCTGGTGGCCGGTACCGCCAGCGTCAGCGCCATTACGCACGCCGACATCACCGCCGCCAAAGTGGCCAGTGCCAAGGCCACCGTGGTAGCCACCTTCAGCAGCGCATTGACTGCTGCTGGCGTGACCAACACCACCGCGTTTGACCCGATTAAAACACCCTTCAAAGCCGACGGCACCGGCTACGACAAGGTGCTAGACCAGGTACGCCACGAGACCAATGCCAGCGGCGCTACCGACCTGTACCCCAAAACCGTGGCCTACGCGGCAGACGGTACAGTCGCCTCTACGCCCCTGTCACCCAGCGCCCCCTTGGCCTTGGTGGTAGGCGGCAAAGAGCTGAACTTTACCCGCCTAGACTCTCTGCGCAAACAGCTCAACGCCTGCTTTGCCCAGGCCGAGGCGGCGCGCAGCTACACCACGGCGGGCAACGCCTGCGCTGGTTTGGCGCACCCCAACTTCAAGAGCGCAGGACGCGACTTTGTCGAAACAGTCGTGCAAATGAGCGGCCGCAAAGACCGCAACCGCGTGTATGAGCCTGCAGACGTGATGACGGGTGCCCAGTTTGATGCGCCCGAGCTGCTGCTGCTAGAGAGCTCTGTCTCTGCTGCCAGTGCCACTAGCGCCACCACTGCCGATCTGGACAACGCCATCATCGAGCTGCGTTGGTACCAGCCTGCCAATGCGTCTTACCGCTCCACCGCCTTTCTCATGCGCCGCTTTGACAATTTCAACGCAGCTGCCGCCCCCGCCGTCCAGCGCTCAGCCGTTGCCAATGCGGACGGCACCAGCAGCGACTGGTGGTTCTATGGTGGGCAGAGTAACTACTCTTTCAGCATTTCCCCCCGCATGAGCCGCTATACCAACATCAACCCCAGCACCAACGTCGTCACCGGTACGCTCACCGCACCGGCCAGCCCATCGGTAGACATCAGCAGTTTGGGTTTGTTTGTAGGTACGCAAAAGTTCAACACCACTACCCGTGCCTGGGAAGACAATGGCGTGGCCTATGCCAAGGTCAAAGGACCAGGTCTGCCTGTCAGCGGCGTAGTGATTTCGCGCATTGCATCGGCCACCGTTACCGGCGCTTGCATTTTCCCTGACGACATGAACTTTAATGCCAGTGGGGCTGCCATACCGACCGAGGCGCTTTACATGGGTTTCTACTCTTCTGCGGGTATCGTGCCAAATAGCGGGGTGAGTTACACAGCTACGGCAAGTCCGCTTAGTTACACGACTACTTTCTTTACCAGTGCTGCGGACGCGGCTATTGCTGTGGGACAAACACGCACGGTCAGTTTTAGTCAAACGTCACGCCTCACTATCCCAGAAACCACAACGTATGTACTGACGCTGCCAAACGGTACCCAAGTAACTAAAGTTGCTCTGCTGGCGCCTTTCAACGCAGCCACACCCGGAACTAATGTGGTCATCAACTTTCCGCAAAACAGCTCTACGTTGGGTATCACTCAATTTCCAACAGCAGTCTTTGCCCCAGCTGGCACTGAGTTCCCCGCCATCTTTGTAGCAGGCTTGTTCACCGGTATTACCACCAACCAATTCAATCTCGGCCGCGCATTACCCTCCGGTACTGACCTCCCTTTCCCAGCACCCAGCACCGTAGGCTTGCAGTTTGGCCCCAACAACGCTTTGACCCCGACAAACTACAGCCTGATCAAACCGTGGACCCGCTACTCCATCGAGCTGTACAGTGCCTCTGGCACCTTGATCTCTGTCGAGACTGACCGCCTCATTGCCCAGGCTCAGCCACCGCAAAGCTTGATCAAAGCGCCACTGCATGACCTGAGCGCCAACCACGCTGCGCTGACCCCCAGCCAAGCGGCTGCGACCAGCTTTGCTATGCAGTGGACCAATAACCCGGCTGCACCTACACCTTTCCAGGCAGGCACGTTCTCACTCCTGTTCAACACACCTGCCGTGCCCGATAGCATTCGGCGCTTGGCCTCCGGTTATCTCAAGCGCCCTGCGCTGTCCACCAGCGGCGTGAGCGCCAAAACCTTTACCGCCGCTGATGTGTCCAGCTTCACAGGCTGCCGCGTACCCGCTGGCACCAGCTTGGTGTTTGACCAGCATGAAAGCGGCCGCCGTGTGAACCTGACCAGCGGCAACACCGAGGCAGTGACGTACCGCAACGTGTTTTTACAAACCTCCATCAACCGCGTACGCATTCGGCAGACCGCCGAGTGGGCTAACTAAACAGCGCACCGCAGCGCATCAACCCAAAGGGCTCCTCGGAGCCCTTTTTTTTGCCCATCCAGTCCAACACCGCCGTCCGCAGAGCCGCCATGTGCAGCACCTTGAGCCCACCATAATTCGGCCCCACCAGGCCGCGCGCTTGCAGGGTGCTGATCGCCTAGTTCACGCGCTGGCGTGACTGGTCTACCAGGTAGGCCGCTCTTGCTGGGTGATGCGCAGCACGTTGCCCATGCGGGGGTACAAAACGGGTGTGCAAGACGGGGTTGAGCAGGGTGACCAAGCTGGAGGCTACGCGGGCATCGGGGTTGCGGTTGCGGTTGCGGTTGCGGTTGCGATCGCTTTCGCGGGCGGCGGTGAACTGGCCCAGGCGCTCGTTACCCATTGTCAGATGTGGAGTGGAGTCTGACTTTTTTATTTCAAGCGGCGTTTTTAGCTACATATTAAATAGCAACTCACGCTTTATTTTCAATGGCTAAAACCGACATTATGCTCTGAAAACACAAAACCACAACGCCCTCATGCGACGCGTGTTCCTGAGGCATCCGTGGTACTGTTGCACTGAGGCATGAGACCGCTTCGCAACCCTTCCACCCAGGAGAATTTCACTATGCAAATCCAAGTTAACACCAGCAACGGTATCGAAAACAATGACTCTTTGGCGCGCTGGGCGCAGGCCGAACTCCTGGACACGCTGGCCCACTTCAAGGGCGACCTCACCCGTGTGGAGGTGCACCTGAGCAACGAGTCCGCCAGCAAGGCGGGCGGCGACACCCGCTGCGCCATGGAGGCGCGCCTGGCCCATCACCAACCCGTAGCCGTCAGCCACCACGCGCCCACGCAAGACGCGGCCTTCCGGGGTGCCAGCGACAAGCTCAAGAGCGCGCTGGACAACACCCTGGGCCGCCTGCGCAGCCACCGCAACCACCAGTCCCTGGCTCGGGACGGTGTAGCGGTCGAAGAATAGGCGGGTTAGATTGCCATAGCAGCGGATGCATGCAGTTCGTCCGCTGCTTATTTGATAGCTGCTTGCGCAATATTTTATTGGGCTAGAGGCCTAAATGGCTTTGAATTCAATCAAACACCGCCGTGCGCAGCGCCGCAATGTCCAGCACCTTTAGCCCACCATACTCCAGCCGCACCAGCCCGCGCGCCTGTAGCGTGCTCAGCGCCTCATTCACCCGCTGGCGCGACAGCCCTACGAGGTAGGCCAGCTCTTGCTGGGTGATGCGCAGCACGTCGCCCATGCGGGGGTGCAGCACGGGGTTGAACAGCGTGGCCAGGCTGCTTGCAACGCGGGCGTCAGGGTTGGGGTTGCGGTCGCTCTCCCGGGCGGCGATAAACTGGCCCAGGCGTTCGTTCAATTGGTTCATCACGTAGCGGTTAAAGCCAATGCTATGGTCGAGCAGCCAGTGGAAGGTTTCTACCGGTATGCCTGCCACCACACTGGGGCGCAGGGCCTGGATGTTGTAGCGGTAGTTTTCTTGCTTGAGCACGGTGCCCTCGCCAAACCAGCCGCCCGGTGGCACGCCGATCAGGGTGATGTTGCGCCCGTCGGCCGTCTCGTTGCTCATCTTCAGCAGGCCGTCGATCAGGCCAAACCAGTAGGTGACCGGTTTGCCAAAGCGGCACACATAGTCGCCCGAGGCGGCCTCGCCTACCTGTAGTGCGGCGCAGGCGCGCAGGTGCTCTTGCGCGCTGAGCAGGCCCAGCCAGGGTATGGCTTGCAGCTCTAGCGTCGTGGGCGCGCGGCGGCGCTGGTGCAAACTGAGCTCTACAGGGGCATGTTTTGTCATACAAAGTCAATCATAGATGGCAGGGCGACACAAACTAGGGTAAACACCCCCTAGGGCAAACCCACAAATGTCGTCCAACAGACATCATAACGTCAAAGTGAGGCATACAGTCGCGGCAACAGGCAAATAAACGCTACGTCGATACACGGCTAACAAGAGGCTTTCACCGCTATGGCGACTTTTCCAGAATTACTTTTAAAGCATGCGAGCGAGCGGCCCGCAGAGCCTGCCATGCGCGAGAAGGAATACGGCATTTGGCAAACCACCACATGGCAGCAGCTGGCCACCATGGCCGAGCATATGGCCTGCGGTTTGCACCAAGCGGGTTTGCAGCGTGGCGAGCATTTGGTAGTGATCGGCTCGAACCGCCCGCGCCTGTACGCCACCATGTTGGCTGCGCAGTCGCTGGGTGCGATACCCGTGCCGTTGTACCAAGACGCAGCAGGCGCAGAGTGCGTGTTCCCCATTAACAATGCTGACGTGCGTTTTGCCGTGGTGGAAGACCAGGAGCAGGTGGACAAGCTGACCGAGATACGTGAGAAGTGTCCGCAGATCTCCAATATCTACTATGACAACCCGCGCGGCCTGCGCAACTACGACGAGCCCGGCTTGGCAGCTATCGACACCTTGCTGCAAAGCGGCGCAGCCTTTGCCAAAGCCAACCCAGGCTTTTACAAAGCCGAAGTGGCCAAAGTCAAGCCAGACGATGTGGGCGCGATGTTTTTTACCAGCGGCACCACCGGCAACCCCAAGGGCGTGGTGCACACCCACCACACCTTGCTAGACCGCGCCATGGCGGGTGCCAAGTTTGACAAGCTCACCAGCGCCGAAGAAGTGCTGGCCTACATGCCACTGGCCTGGATTGGACAAAACATTTTCAGCTACGCACAGTGGCTGGCCTGCGGCTATGTGGTCAACTGCCCCGAGAGCGCGGCCACCATCACCATCGACCTGAAAGAGGTCGGCCCCACCTATTACTTTGCGCCACCCCGCGTGTTTGAAGGCCTGCTCACCAGCGTGATGATCCGCATGGAAGACGCAGGCAGCATCAAGCGCGCGATGTTCAAAAAGTTTATGGAAGTGGCCAAGCGCGTCGGCCCCGCCAAGATGAATGGCGAGAGCGTGGGCTTGGGCGACAGCATCATGTACGCGCTGGGCAACCTGTGCGTGTACGGCCCCCTGCGCAACAACCTGGGTATGAGCCGCGTGCGCGTGGCCTACACCGCAGGCGAGGCGATTGGGCCGGATTTGTTCACCTTCTACCGCTCGATTGGCATCAACCTCAAGCAACTCTACGGCAGCACAGAGACCGCCGTGTTTGTCTGCCTGCAGCCTGATAACGCCGCCCGCGCCGACACCGTGGGCATACCGATTGACGGCGTAGAAATCAAGCTGGCCGACAACGGCGAGATCTTGGTCAAAAGCCCCGGCCTGCTGAAGGAATACTACAAAAACCCCACCGCCACGGCGGAGGTAAAAACCGCTGACGGCTGGTACCACACCAGCGACGCGGGCTTTATCGACGCTCACGGCCACCTGAAAATTATCGACCGCGTAAAAGACGTAGGCCGCATTGCTGGTGGTGCCAACGACGGCGCGATGTTTGCACCCAAGTATGTCGAGAACAAGCTCAAGTTTTTCCCGCATATCAAAGAAGCCGTGGCCTATGGCGATGGCCGCGACCGCGTAGCCGTGATGCTGAACATCGACTTCGATGCCGTAGGCAACTGGTCCGAGCGGCGCAACCTGCCTTACGCGGGCTACACCGACCTGGCACAAAAGGCCGAGGTCTACCAGCTGATCAAAGAATGCGTAGAGTCCGTCAACGCTGATTTGAGCCGCGACACGATGCTGGCAGGCAGCCAGATCAGCCGTTTCCTCGTCTTGCACAAAGAGCTGGACGCAGACGACGGCGAACTGACGCGTACCAACAAAGTGCGGCGCGGCTTTATTGCTGAGAAGTACCAGCCGCTGATTGACGGGCTGTACAACGGCGCTACTTCGCAGTTTATTGAAACCGTGGTCAAGTTTGAAGACGGCCGCAGTGGCAAGGTGTCGGCTACTTTGAAGATATCGGATGCCAAGACTTTTACGCCGGTGAAGGTGGCGGCATGAACTACGACTTGAATACCAATACCGCAGGCGGACTTCTGGAATACGGACTTCCGGACGCAGAGGACGCAAAAGTTACGCAAAGGACGCAAAAGAAAACCAAAAAAGAAAACGTGAAAAGTGGCAAAACGCTTATTCAAATCGGAAATGCTGAAAAGCAAATTTTGGTATTCTTTTCTCCCCTTTTGCGTCCTTTGCGTAACTTTTGCGTCCTCTGCGTCCGGAAGTTCTCCCCCTCTTCACTCAGAGCCGCGAGCCCCCTATGAGTAAAAAAATTGGTGACGTCATCCTGGACGTTAAAAACATTTCCCTGCGCTTTGGCGGCGTGAAAGCGTTGACGGACATCAGCTTTAACGTGCGCGAGCATGAGATTCGCGCCATCATTGGGCCTAACGGTGCCGGCAAGTCGTCGATGCTGAACTGCATCAACGGCGTGTACACGCCGCAGGAGGGCAGCATTACCTTCAAGGGTAAAACCTTTACCCATATGAACAGCCACGAGGTGGCGGTGATGGGTGTGGCGCGTACCTTCCAGAACCTGGCTTTGTTCAAAGGCATGAGCGTGCTGGACAACATCATGTCGGGCCGCAACCTCAAGATCAAGAGCAACATCTTTATGCAAGCCCTGCGCATTGGCCCAGCCGAGCGCGAGGAGATCAAGCACCGCGAGTATGTGGAGCAGATCATCGACTTTCTGGAGATTCAGCCGTTTCGCAAAACGCCTGTGGGCCAACTGCCCTACGGTCTGCAAAAACGTGTGGACTTGGGCCGCGCCCTGGCCATGGAGCCGCAGGTGTTGTTGCTGGACGAACCCATGGCCGGTATGAACCTGGAAGAAAAGCAGGACATGTGCCGCTTTGTGCTGGACGTGAACGACGAGTTTGGCACCACCGTGGTACTCATCGAGCATGACATGAGCGTGGTGATGGACATCAGCGACCGCGTGGTGGTGCTGGACTACGGCAAGATTATTGGTGACGGCACACCGCAAGAAGTGCGCAACAACCCCGAAGTTATCAAAGCCTATTTAGGCACGAGCCATTGATATGAAAAAACTACATCTACGAAATGTCTTTGCAAGCAGCCGCCGTGGAACTGGCTTTGCCAGGCCCCTAGCGGCGCCCCCTGTCAGGGGGGAGGCTGGCACGCGCAGCGAGCCAGCAAAGGGGGGGAGCAAATAATGGGATTTTTCTTAGAAACATTACTCGGCGGCCTGATGGCGGGCATGCTGTATTCGCTGGTGGCACTGGGCTTTGTGCTGATCTTCAAAGCCTCGGGCGTGTTTAACTTCGCCCAAGGCGCGATGGTGCTGTTTGCCGCGCTGGCCATGGCGCGCTTTGCCGAATGGATTCCGCAGTGGACCGGCATCGAGAACAAAGTGGTGGCCAACATCGCCGCCTTTGCCATCGCTGCGGTGGTGATGTTTGTGGTGGCTTGGATCATTGAGCGCCTGGTACTGCGCCATTTGGTCAACCAAGAGGGCGCTACGCTCTTGATGGCCACGCTGGGCATCAGCTACTTTTTGGACGGCCTGGGCCAAACCATTTTTGGCAGCGACATTTACAAGATCGACATTGGCATGCCCAAAGAGCCGATCATGGCGCTGGAGAGCATGTTCCCCGGTGGTATTTTGATCAACAAAGAAGACCTGATCGCGGCGGCCATTGCCGCCACCCTGGTGGCTCTGCTCTCGGTGTTCTTCCAGAAAACCACCACCGGCCGCGCTTTGCGCGCGGTGGCCGATGACCACCAGGCGGCGCAGTCGATTGGCATTCCGCTTAACCGCATTTGGGTCATCGTCTGGTGCGTAGCCGGTGTGGTGGCCTTGGTGGCCGGCATGATCTGGGGCAGCAAGCTGGGCGTGCAGTTCTCGCTGGCTACCGTGGCGCTGCGCGCACTGCCGGTGGTGATTTTGGGCGGCCTCACGTCGGTGCCGGGTGCCATCATCGGTGGCCTGATTATTGGCGTGGGCGAGAAATTGTCTGAGGTGTACATCGGCCCCATGGTGGGCGGTGGCATTGAGATTTGGTTTGCGTATGTATTGGCGCTGGTGTTTTTGCTGTTCAGACCACAGGGTTTGTTTGGCGAGAAGATTATTGACAGAGTTTGACGGGGCTAAAAGAGGTAACGCAAAAAACGCAAAAGTGAAAAACCAAAAACGCTAAAAAGAAAAATTATGAAATTTAGATCCTTTTTCTTTTTTAGCGCTTTTTGCGAATTTTTCGCGCTTTTTGCGTTACCTCATATCTCTAACGTGTATTAGGAAATTTAATGTTTTACCGCGAAAACGGCCAATTTAAAACCAGCTACCGCTCTGACCAGCAAATCCTGCCCATCACGCAAGACCGTATTGCGATGGCGCTGATACTGGCTGTGGCGTTTATCTTGGTGCCCATGCTGGCATCGGAGTACATTTTCAAGGCCATTTTTATTCCCTTCCTGATCTTGGCCCTGGCTGCCATTGGCGTGAATATTTTGGTGGGCTACTGCGGGCAAATCTCGCTGGGCTCAGGCGCGTTCATGGCCGTGGGTGCCTATGCGGCGTATAACTTTTATGTGCGCATTGATGGCATGCCGGTGGTCGCTGCGCTGCTGATGGGCGGATTTTTTGCCACGCTGGTGGGCATGTTTTTTGGCATCCCCAGCTTGCGGGTGCGCGGGCTGTACTTGGCCATTGCCACCTTAGCGGCGCAGTTCTTTTGCGACTGGGCCTTTTTGCGGGTCAAATGGTTTACCAACAACACCGCGTCGGGCTCGGTGTCGGTGTCGAATCTGCAATTGTTTGGCTGGAAGATCGATACCCCGTTGGACAAGTATCTGTTCTGCCTGGGCTTCCTGGTGGTGTTTGCCCTGTTGGCCAAAAACCTGGTGCGCGGTGCGATTGGCCGTGAGTGGATGGCCATTCGGGATATGGACGTAGCGGCTGCGGTGATTGGCATTCGCCCGATGTACGCCAAGCTGTCGGCTTTTGCGGTCAGCAGCTTCATCATTGGTGTGGCGGGCGGCCTGTGGGGCTTTGTGCACTTGGGCTCGTGGGAGCCAGCGGCTTTCTCGGTGGACCGATCATTCCAGCTTTTGTTTATGGTGATCATTGGCGGCATGGGCTCGATCATGGGCAGCTTTTTCGGCGCGGCCTTCATTGTGATACTGCCGATTTTTCTGAACCAGTTTTTACCAGCTCTGGGCAATTTGGTCGGTGTAAATATCTCCACCGCTGGCGTATCACATGCTGAGTTTATGATTTTTGGTGCGTTGATTGTGTGGTTCCTGATTGTCGAGCCGCATGGCCTGGCCAAGCTGTGGAGCGTGGCCAAGCAAAAGCTGCGTATTTGGCCTTTCCCGCACTGACAATAAAAATTTGCAGTGTTTGAATGCTCGCAAACACTGACTTCTGAGTTTGAGGTTCGAGCGTTAGGTATGGGTATTTTGTGTGTTTGTTTATCCTTTTTTTGGAGTGAGACTATGAAACTTCGTCAACTATCAGTGGCTGCCATCGTGGCAGCTGCAGGCTTGGCCTCGGTGGCCACCACGGCTCTGGCGCAAGCCAAAGAGCAATTTTTCCCCATGCTGGTGTACCGCACCGGTGCCTACGCACCTAACGGCGTACCTTTTGCCAACGGCATGGCCGACTACTTCAAGCTGGTCAATGCCAAGGGCGGCATCAACGGCGTGAAGCTCTCGTTTGAAGAGTGCGAAACCGGCTACGCGACCGACCGTGGCGTGGAGTGCTACGAGCGCTTGAAAGGCAAAAACGGCGGTGCTACGGTGTTCCAGCCTTTGTCTACCGGCATTACCTTTGCTTTGACCGAAAAAGCCCCGGGCGACAAGATCCCCTTGATCACCGCAGGCTATGGCCGCAGCGAGTCGGCTGACGGCGGCGTGTTCAAGTGGAACTTCCCGATATCAGGCACTTACTGGGTAGCGGCTGACACCTTGATTCAGCACATCGCCAAAAAAGAAGGCGGTTTTGACAAGCTCAAGGGCAAAAAAATCACCTTGATCTACCACGACTCACCGTTTGGTAAAGAGCCTATTCCTTTGCTGCAAGAGCGCGCCAAGATGCACGGCTTTGAACTGAGCTTGCTGCCTGTGACGCACCCCGGTGTCGAGCAAAAAGCCACTTGGCTGCAGATTCGCCAAAACAAGCCAGACTACGTGCTCAACTGGGGCTGGGGCGTGATGAATTCCACCGCACTCAAAGAAGCGCAAGCCACTGGCTACCCACGCGACAAAATGTACGGCGTGTGGTGGGCAGGTGCAGAGCCGGACGTGAAAGACGTGGCCGAAGGCGCCAAGGGCTACAACGCCATCATGATGCAGCACGGCGCAGAGCCCAATGCCGTCGTCGTCAAAGACATCATGAGCATGGTGCACGGCAAAGGCCAAGGCACCGGCCCGAAAGAAGAAGTAGGCCAAGTGCTGTACATGCGCGGCTTGCAAGCGGCCCTGTTTGCCGTCGAAGGTGTGCGCGCTGCGCAAGAGCGCTTTGGCAAAGGCAAGGTCATGACTGGCGAGCAAGCGCGCTGGGGCTACGAGAACCTGAACCTGACCCAGGCCAAGCTCGATGCACTGGGCTTTAAAGGCGTGATGCGCCCGATCTCCACCAGCTGCAAAGACCATATGGGCGCGTCGTTTGCCCGCGTGCACACATGGGACGGTGCCAAATTCAACTGGACCTCGGACTGGCTGCAAGGCGACGAGCAGATCATCAACCCGATGGTCAAGGCCGCTGCTGACAAGTACGCGGCCGAGAAGAAGCTGACCCGCCGAGATGGCGCGGACTGCCAGTCTTAATTTGCCTGCAAATTAAGTAAGCCCTCTAGCGACTCGCAAGAGTCGCTAGTTCCAAACGCAGCGCAGCATACACAGGGCGCTGCGTTTGGAACTAGCCAGAGAACCCAAGATGGAAACCAACACCTCAGCCCCTGCCGCCGCAACCAAGGCACCCAATATCGTCCTCAATGTCAACGGCATTGAGGTGATCTACAACCATGTGATCCTGGTGTTGAAAGGGGTGTCCCTGCAAGTACCCGAGCGCGGCATTGTGGCCATTTTGGGCGGCAACGGTGCGGGCAAAACCACCACCCTGCGCGCGATCAGCAACCTGCTGTCTGGCGAGCGCGGCGCGGTGACCAAAGGCAGCATTGAGCTGCGCGGCGAGCGCATTGAGAATTTAAGCCCCGCCGACCTGGTGCAGCGCGGTGTGGTGCAGGTGATGGAAGGGCGCCACTGCTTTGCCCACCTGACGATTGAAGAAAACCTGATGACGGGGGCCTACACCGTCAAAAGCAAGGCGCAAATTGCCGCCAACCTGGAGAAGGTATACAACTACTTTCCTCGGCTTAAAACCCGCCGCACCTCACAAGCCGCCTACACCTCGGGTGGCGAGCAGCAAATGTGCGCCATTGGCCGCGCGCTGATGGCCAACCCGACCATGGTGCTGCTGGACGAGCCGTCGATGGGCCTGGCCCCGCAGATTGTGGAGGAGGTGTTTGAGATTGTGAAAGACCTCAACGCCAAAGAAGGCGTGACCTTCTTGCTGGCCGAGCAAAACACCAATATGGCGCTGCGCTACGCCGACTACGGCTACATCATGGAGAGTGGCCGCATCGTGATGGACGGCCCGGCCAAAGAGCTGGCCACCAACGAAGACGTGAAAGAGTTTTATCTGGGAACCGGCGGCGGTGATGGCGAGAAGAAGAGTTTTAAAGA
Source organism: Polaromonas sp. (assembly GCA_043772355.1). Classification (GTDB taxonomy): domain Bacteria; phylum Pseudomonadota; class Gammaproteobacteria; order Burkholderiales; family Burkholderiaceae_C; genus JAAFIP01. The sequence goes on along the minus strand of JAYVGI010000239.1, from coordinate 21,578 downwards.
TGTCAAGAGCTACAAGCGCAGGAAGCGCTGGTTGGCTTAAAGCGGGCGGCCTGGTGCATGCCGGCGCTGTGCTTTTGCTTTAATGTGAATTTTGAATATTTTAGCCCTCCAGCCCAATAGAATATTGCGGGAGCAGCTATGAAATATATAGTAATCAATCTGGCACGAAGGATGTAATGATGGGGCAGTTTTACGACAGTTTAGAAACCCGCGAGCCCTCGGCGCGCGAGGCTGCGCATATGGCCGCGCTGCCCGCGCACATTGCACATGCGCAGCAGCACGCTGCTGCCATGCGCGATGCGCTGCAAGGTGTGAATGCCCAAAGCATCACCACCCGCGCGGCCCTGGCCAAGCTGCCCGTGACCCGCAAAGGCGAGCTGCACGACCGGCAAAAGGCGGGCCGCGCTGCGGGCAAAGACGTGTTTGGCGGCTTTAGCGCCGTAGGCTTCGGCGCACACATGCCGCGCGTGTTTGCCAGCCCTGGCCCGATTTACGAACCCGAAGGTACCAGCCGCGACTACTGGCGCATGGCACGCGCCATCTACGCCGCAGGTTTTCGCAGTGGCGAGCTGGTGCACAACTGCTTTAGCTACCACTTTGTGCCCGCCGGCTCGATGATGGAAACCGGCGCGCAGGCGCTGGGCTGCAGCGTGTTTGCAGGCGGCACAGGCCAGACCGAGCAGCAAGTGCAAGCCATCGCTGAGCTGCAACCCGCAGGCTACATCGGTACGCCCAGCTTCCTGAAAATCATTGTCGAAAAAGCCGCCGAGATGGGCGTGAAGCTCCCCTCGCTTCAAAAAGGCATGGTCGGCGGCGAGGCCTTTACGCCCAGCCTGCGCGACTGGTTTACCGAACGCGGTATCAACGTGTACCAATGCTTTGCCACGGCCGATTTAGGCTCCATCGCTTATGAAACCAGCGCCCGTCAAGGCTTGGTGCTGGACGAAGGCGTGATTGTAGAGATCGTGCGCCCCGGCACGGGCGACCCCGTGCCCGAAGGCGAAGTAGGCGAACTGGTGGTGACCACGCTGAACCCTACCTACCCACTCATCCGCTTTGGCACCGGCGACCTCACCGCCGTGCTACCCGGCCACTGCCCCACAGGCCGCACCAACACGCGCATCAAAGGCTGGATGGGCCGGGCCGACCAGACCACCAAAATTCGCGGCATGTTTGTGCACCCCGGCCAGGTGGCCGACATTGCCAAACGCTTTCCCGAAGTCGTCAAAGCACGCCTGGTCGTCACCGGCGAGATGGCTAACGACGCGATGCTGCTGAAGGTAGAAACCACCGCCCAAAGCGAAGGCCTGCAGGCCAAGCTGGCCGAGGCGATACGCGACATCACCAAGCTGCGCGGCGATGTGCAGCTGGTGGGTGCGGGTACTTTGCCTAACGATGGCAAGGTGATTGAGGATGCACGCAGCTATAAGTGACGCGGCTGCTTGAATGCGGCGTAGTGACGGTGTGGCCCGGCTCTGAAGATTGGCGCACAGGCCTGTGTTGAAACGTGCGGCGTGCGGCGTGCGAGGCCTAGCTATTGAAGATTCACACTCGCACTGCGCGCCACCCCAGCGCCAGCGCCAGCGCCAGCGCCAGCGCGCAGCCCATGGCCCGCCATGCGGGTTTGCGCTGGCTCGGCGTGCAAACGCACCAGATACTGCGGCACGGCTTTGGCGGCCAGCACTTGGGTGGTGAGCGGGCGGCCGGTCATTTGCCACTCAGTCGCGCCGCCTACCAGCCACAGCACACGGCCCGTGGCGTAGGCGCTCAAGGTGTTCCAAAGGGCCTGCGCATTGGCGTCGCCCGGCTCACCCACTACCAGCACGGTGCGCGAGAGGTCTATGCCTGCATCAGACAGCAGCCGCTCCAGGGTAACGATTTTCAGGCGGGCGGCATCTTGCGGTAACAGTGCAGCATGGGGTAAGTGGCCTTGGAAGTAGGCTTGGGCGCTGCGCACATCGACCACGGTGGCACCTTGCGCCAAGGCCTGGGCGGCTGTGTGGGCCGACACCGCCTCGTGCCCGGTGGCGCTGGCAGGCAGGCTCCACAGGGCGCTGGTGGCTGACAGGCAAACAATGGCAAGGGTACGGACAAAATGGGGCATGGCAAAACGGTATTTAGACATCAGGCTGGACTGTACGCAGGCACGGCCAGAGCGTCCAATACAAAAAAATCACATGCACATAGCGTTTGGGTATAAGCCGCTAAATCCTTGAAAAACCAGACGTTTTAGCCTGCACCCGAGGGCCAGCGCTACGTATTTTCCGTGGTGTCGCCAATGCGCTATGGCGCTAACATTGTGGTCATATTTTCAAGGAGTTTTTTTTCATGTCGATCCGTACCCTCAGCATTTTGGCCAGCACTACTTTGGCACTTGTTGCTGCATCTGGCAATGCCAGCGCCGAAGACTTCCCGCTCAAGGACAAGCCCATTACCTTGGTAGTACCCTTTGCCGCGGGCGGCCCGACCGACCGCGTCGCCCGCGACTTGGCCGCTGCCATGACCAAAATTTTAGGCACCAGCGTGGTGATCGACAACGTGGTGGGCGCTAGCGGCTCCATTGGAGCCAACAAGATTGCCAAAGGCACGCCAGATGGCCATAGCCTGTTGGTGCACCACATTGGCATGGCCACTATGCCGGTGCTGCTGCGCAACATCCCGTTCAAAGTCGAGAACGATTTTGAATACCTTGGCATGATCAACGAAGTGCCGATGACGGTGATTGCCCGCCCTACGCTTGCGGCCAACAACTTCAGCGAGTTTGCTACCTGGGCCAACGCCAACAAAGACAAAATCAACATCGGCAACGCCGGTATCGGCTCAGCCTCGCACCTGTGCGGCCTGATGCTGCAAAACGCCATGAAAATCGACATGACCGGCGTGCCCTACAAAGGCACGGCCCCCGCCATGACCGACCTGATCGGCGGTCAGATTGACGTGATGTGCGACCAAACCACCTCGACCACCAGCCAGATCGAGTCCAAGAAGGTCAAGGCCTTCGCTGTGACTACCGCCAAGCGCCTGATCACGCCTGCGCTGAAAGACCTGCCTACCTTGCAGGAAGTAGGCTTTAAGGGCCTGGAAGTGAGTATTTGGCACGGCCTGTATGCCCCCAAAGGCACGCCCGCTGCAACCCAAAAGAAAATCAGCGACGCGCTGAAAGCAGCACTGAAAGATCCAGAATTTATCAAGAAGCAGGAAGGCCTGGGCGCGGTCATCATTACCGACAAGCGCACCGAGGCTGCGGAACACAAAAAGTTTGTAGCCGCCGAGATTGCCAAGTGGGGCCCGGTGATCAAGGCCGCTGGCGTGTATGCAGACTAAGCCTGCAACGGCAGGAATTTGAAAAAGGCGACTGAGGTCGCCTTTTTTTATGCTTCGGCGACGGGATCGAGCTTGGTGGTGCATGGAAGTATGGGACTATGGATCGTTGTAGACGGTACAGCTGCTGTCGGCCACCAACCGACCCGGCAAACCGTTCGCCGGCCATGTTCGGCACCACTGGTACTTCACATTTAATAGCTACATCCTTATATTTATGGCTGGCTACAGCGCAAGCAAATTTTGAAATGGCGCTCAGACAGATAGTTTTTCCGTGGTCAGCCGATTCTCAGGCTCCCGGGGCTTCCCGAAGGCTCGAAAACGGCGATCTCGAACTGATTTTTTTCATCTTTCAGCCGTTAGCCAAGGAGAAATATACCTTAGTCGCTACGCAATACATAGCAGTTAGGTTCTTGCGGGGAGCGGGTAGTCGTGGTTCTGGCGGCTAAAACACCTTGGAGCGCCGCAGAAGCTGTAAACCGACTAATTATTGGACTTATCCTATGTACCCCACTGGCCTGCATAGACGAAGCGCTACGCTTTAGTGAGTAGCCAGGTTTCCAAGCACCCCCGCCAAGCCAGCAGGCGGTGATGCCGCGCTGGCCGGAGCATATTTCCGGCTCCCTACCCATGAACCTGCATCGAAATCCAAGGTTCATGGCCTCAATTCGGGCGCACGACGGGCGACTGGGGTCTCTCCCGCATTGCGGGAGAGTGCTGGGGTGAGGGTGTCCCCCAGCACCCATCCAATCAGACACCACCCTGGTTTGCATGGCGGCAACTCGCTCACTCTCTTTACAGTAGCATTCCGTCTATGCAGGCCAGTGGGGTACACAGGATAAGGCCAATAATTGATAACTTTGACCGGTTTACAGCTTCTGTAGCACTCCACCGCGTTTTAGCCGCCAGAACCACGCCCACCAGCGCCCCACGAGAACCTTACCGCTATGTATTGCGTAGCTGCTAAGGTATATTTCATAATGGCTAACAGCTAATAGATACTAAGAAGTCTAAAAATCACTGTTTTCAAGCGCGCGGAAAGCCCTGGGAGCCTGCGAATCGGCTGGACACTGCAAACTTGCCTGTTTGAGCGCTGTTTTAATGTCGTATCGCGCTATAGCCAGCAAGAAACATGCGGGAGCCGCTATGGAATGGGGAGTACCTGTTTTGCCGAAGAGGGTCGGTGGATGGTCTGCGGGGCAGATTTCCAGCATACAGCCGCTCTCCAGGCTGCAAGCTCTCATAGTTTCATTTTTACCCGCTACCCCATGTACCCCACTGACCGGTATAGACGGAGCGCTACGGTAAAGAGAGTGAACAGGTTGTCGCAGTGCACGCCAGAGTAGCGCCTGGTGACGTGTTTTTGCAAGATTTTTGCAGCGTAAATCCTCCATTGCCGCAGCGCGACCAAGGTGCAAAGGCATCTTCACAACGAAAAGCAAGGTGCCCAAGCACGCGCAGACATCTTCAAGCCAGGCCAAAAAAGCAACACGAGACGACTTAAGCGACCCGTATGGGGCCAAGCCCTGCAAAAGCGTCAATGAAGCGACGCGGCGGATGAGCACTTTGGGGGCTATCATTGCTTGATAACCATTGCCCCCCGTGACTGGTGCAATCAACTTACTCTCTGGAGACAATCGCATGCCTGTGTTTAAACCAAATCGCCGCTCAGCCCTCTATTCCATTGCGCACGCCGCTACTTTTTTGGCAGCTTCCAGCGCTATACCTCAGGCCATGGCGCAAAACGTCTGGCCTACCAAGCCGGTGAAAATTATCGTGCCCTTCGCGCCCGGGGGTACCACTGACATTTTGGCCCGCGCGATTGCGCCCGAGCTGTCCAAAGCCTTTGGCCAGAGCTTTATTGTCGAGAACCGCGCGGGGGCGGGCGGCAACCTGGGTGCTGACGCCGTGGCCAAGTCGGCCCCCGATGGCTACACCCTGCTGATGGGCACGGTGGGCACGCACGGCATCAACAAGGCGCTGTACCCTAGCCTGCCCTTCAACCCAGTGAAAGACTTTGCCCCCATCACCTTGGTAGCCGACGTGCCCAACGTCATGGTCATCAACGCGGAGAAGGCGGCAAAACTGAACATCAGCTCGGTGAGCGACTTTATCAAGTATGCCAAGGCCAACCCCGGCAAAATCAATATGGCCTCCAGCGGCAATGGCACCTCGATCCACCTGTCGGGCGAGCTGTTTAAAAGCATGACCGGCACCTTCATGGTGCATTTCCCCTACCGTGGCTCGGGCCCGGCGCTGCTGGACATGCTTGGCGGCAGCATGGACGTGATGTACGACAACCTGCCCAGCTCGCTGCCGCACATCCGCTCAGGCAAGCTCAAAGCGCTGGCGGTCACCAGCACCAAGCGCTCGGGCGCGCTGCCCGACACACCGACGATGGAGCAAACCGGTGGCCCCAGCCTGAAGGGCTACGATGCCAGCTCATGGTTTGGCCTGCTGGCCCCAGCGGGTACCGCGCCCGACACGGTCAGCCGCATCCAGCAAGAGGTGGCCAAGTCGTTTACCAAGCCCGAGATCAAAGAGAAACTGCTGTCTCAGGGGGCCATTCCTGGTGGTAACACCCCGGCGGAGTTTGCCAAAATGATTGACTCGGAGATTGCCAAATGGGCGCTGGTGGTAAAGAACTCGGGCGCTAAAGTAGATTGAGCTCCCACGCGCCAAGGCTGAGCGCCAGCGCGTCAAGGCCATTTATTGCGCGCCGCAACGGCACACGCCCCAGGTTAAACGCCCCAAGTAATGGGTGCCTTGGCCTTGGCGCAGCGCTGTAGCATCTCCAGCAGCGGCCAGGCGCGTTTGCGCAGGCTCAGGGCTTCGAAAGTGGGTGCCGGCTTGCCTTGGGCCTTGGCATCAGCGATGGCGGCTTTTTGCTGCGCTTCTTCATCTTCTACAGCGCGCTGAATGGCTTCTTGCGCCTGTGCCATCTGCTCGGACAAGATGATGCCGGTAGGCCCTGGGTTTTTGCCAATAATCTCCAGCACCCGGCGCCCGTTAGGCTCCAGCATGATGAGGTCACCAGCGGCGGGGGATTTGAATTTGTACAGCATAGATTTTGGGGCAACGTGGATCAAACGTGCTGGGCGGATGGGGCGGATGGGGCGGCCTCGTCAGGTTGCCCTATGGTGGACTCAAAACTGTTGAAGGTGGACTCATAACCGTTGAAGGTGGAGGGGCGGGATTCCCCATAGGCACCGTCCTCCAAGTGCGCGTCGTGCATACTTGTCACGGCCGAGAGCTTGCCCCCTGCAGCGTAGCCAAGACCGGCAGGCTGGGTGGTGGGGGCAGACAGGCTTGGCTGCGCATCCACCAAGGCGGGGCTGATGGCGGGGTACAGCTCGCGGTTGGCGCGCTCGCGCGCCTGGCCGCGTTTTCTGATCGCATCATCGCTCCAGGCATGCGCGTCGGGCATATCGTCGTAGGGGCAACCCGCCTGCGCGTGCACCCGCCAGAGCACAGCGCGCACTGCACGGCCCACGTCGATGTGGCTGTCGCGGATGCGCTTGGCCACCGCACGCTCGAATGCAAAGCCATGCGCAGCCAAGTAGTCGTCCCAGTGGTGCATGACAATCTGTAGCTGAAAAAAAGCTTTTTCGTCGTCAGCAATCGTGACTACTTCGAAGGCCAGCCAATTGGCTGGAACACCGTAGGCCTGTGCAGTTTGCATGGCTGCGCTATTGATCAGCTCGCGCGCCATGCGCAGATCCGCAACTGCCGTTTTAAGGGGAACCACTTGAGTGTCAACATCGTGGAACCCGGTGTTGGAGGACTGGTCCTCCTCGGGCGGTGGTTTCAAAAAATTAGCTAACCAACCCATAATCCATTTACCTCTATCTGTGGTGTCAACTGGCGCATTGGACACGATTGTAGACAGGCAGGCGAAAGAAAAGAAGCGTCACAAAAATTTAGAGTCAATTTTGGCAAAAATCAAACAGTTACTTAGTTTTACTGTTTGAGTTGCACTACATCATTTAGTTTTATTTTTTTGCAGCCTGCGCGGATGGGTGTGGGGATGGGTCAATGAAAACCCGTTCAAATTATGCGGATGGGTGTCGCTGTAGCCCGCATTTTCCAGCACCGGCTCAGACACTGCGCCCGGGGCATAGGCAATTGCAACTGGGGCATAGCTAGTTGCAACTGGGGCATAGCCACTGACAGCGGGCTTGCTGAGCTTGGCACCAGATTCAGGTGTGGTGGCCGCGTAGAACTCGCGCTGAATGCGCTCGCGCAATTGGTCGCGCTGCGCAATGGCTTCTTCGCTCCAATAGCTGGCCTGCGGCATCTCGTCAAAAGGGCAGCCTGCATCAGGCGCTACACGCCACAGCACAGCGCGCAAAGCGCGTCCCACGTCCATATTTTTCTTGCGAATGCTTTTGATCACGGCGCGCTCAAACGCGTAGCTGTGGGCGCACATCTGCATGTCCCAATGGTTCATTGAAATCTGGAGTTGAAAATAGGTTTGGCCTTTGTCCGTGACCGTCACAGTTTCAAACGAAAACCAGTGAGACGGTAAGCCGTAGGCCTTTACCGTTTGCGCTGCCACCTCGATGATCAGCCCCAAGGCTGAATCCAGTGCCTCAGGTGTTGCAGACCCAGCCAGTGGTTGGTTGTCCCAGTCAAAAATGCTGGTGTCGGGCACTGGCAGTTCAACACTCGATGACTTGTTGAAAAGAGTAGATAAAAAGCCCATGCGCTGTATGCCTCTGACTGATTATTAGGTGTTGCTGTGTGGGATTGTAGGCAGATGCGCAACGTAAGCAACATATTATCAGCACTTGCGCCGCCGAACTCGGACAAACCCTGTGCAATGCGTGGCATTCTGGTCACCGCCGCGCAAGAGGGTGTAGTTCTTAGTAGTTAATAACGCGAATCTTGTTTTAGCTTGATTTTTTAAATTGATATTTAAATAATTTAGGTTTAAAGTATCTGCATGAATGTCTTGTGCGTTGGCGGCGGGCCTGCCGGGTTGTATTTTGCGTTGCTGATGAAGCAGCAGCAGCAGCACGGCGCTGCACGTATCGTCGTGGTAGAGCGCAACAAGCCGTTTGACACGTTTGGCTGGGGCGTAGTGCTGAGCGACCAAACCTTGGCTCACCTGCGCATCGCCGACCCGGTGACGGGGCATTTGATAGGCGATGCGCTGAACCATTGGGACGATCTTGAAGTGCACTTCAAAGAGCGTGTGCTGCGCTCAACGGGCCATGGCTTTTGCGGTATTGGGCGCAAACATTTGCTGAACATTCTGCAAGAGCGTTGCCTGCAGCTGGGCGTAGAGATGGTGTTTGATGTGGATGTGGACGACGAGCAAGCTTTGGCTGCGCACTACGATGCCGACTTGGTGATCGCTGGCGACGGTGCGAGCAGCCGCATCCGCACCAAGTACGCCGGCACTTACGAGCCGGATGTTGACCTGCGGCAATGCCGCTTTGTCTGGCTGGGCACCACAAAAACGTTTGACGCGTTTACCTTTTGCTTTGAGCGCACCGAGCACGGCTGGTTTGCAGCGCATGCATACCCGTTCAACGAAAACACCTCTACCTTTATTGTGGAAACCCCCGAAGCCGTTTGGCGGGCCCACGGGCTGGATGCCATGGACCAGGCAGAGGCGAGGCGGTTTTGCGAAAAATTGTTTGCCAAGTATCTGGACGGCCATGCGCTATTGACCAACGCAGCGCACCTGCGCGGCTCGGCCAACTGGCTGCGCTTTGCGCGTGTGATTTGCAAGCGCTGGGTGCACCGTGTGGCCGTGGGTGCAAAGAGTGTGCCCATCGTTCTGATGGGGGACGCAGCGCATACAGCGCATTTCTCCATCGGCTCGGGAACCAAACTGGCGCTGGAGGATGCAATCGATCTGGCGCATGGATTCAAACCTATTTTCAATATCAAATCGGCTGTTAGCCAGCAAGAATGTTGCGGCACCAGCTACGTAATTGATAGTAAATCAGTGGATGCGGTGTTGCAGGCTTACCAGGCGCGGCGCAGCGTCGAGGTACTGAAGATTCAAAACGCAGCGCGCAACTCTACCGAGTGGTTTGAAAACGTAGCGCGTTACAGCGGTATGCAGGCCGAGCAGTTTTACTACAGCTTGCTCACCCGCAGCCAGCGCATCAGCCACGAGAACCTGCGCTTGCGCGATGCAGCCTGGCTCAAGGGGTACGAAAGCTGGCTAGCGCAACATTCGAAGTTGCATGCCCCTACCACTTACCCGGCAGCGCTCCAGGGGACTACCGCACAGCCTGCGTTAGATAAGCCCGGTGCAGTGCTGCCCATGCTCACACCGCTTGCAGCGCGCGGCATTACGCTGAAAAACCGCATCGTCGTCTCGCCCATGGCCACCTATTGCGCGGTGGACGGTGTGATGCAAGATTTTCACCTGGTGCATCTGGGCGCACGCGCTCTGGGTGGGGCGGCGCTGGTGATGGTGGAGATGACCTCGCCCACCATGGACGGGCGCATCACCCCCGGTTGCACTGCACTGGAGAACGGTGCGCAGCAGGCGGCGCTGGCGCGGGTGGTGCAGTTTGTGCATGGTGCCAGCGATGCCAAACTGGGTTTACAGCTGGGCCATAGTGGGCCCAAGGGATCGACCCAACTGGGATGGCATGTCACTGACGAGCCTTTACCGTCATTCAGCGGAAAACCCGACGACGCACCCAACTGGCCCTTGCTAGCGGCCAGCGCCCTGGCCTACGGCGCGCAAAACCAAGTACCTCGCGCCATGACGCGCGCCGACATGGACACCATGACTGGCGCCTTTGTGGCCAGCACGCTGCGTGCCCACGCGGCGGGTGTGGACTGGCTGGAGCTGCACTGCGCACACGGCTATTTGCTGTCCAGCTTTATCTGCCCGCTGACCAACCTGCGCACGGACGACTATGGCGGCAGTTTGGCCCAGCGCTGCCGCTACCCGCTAGAGGTGTTTAGCGCTGTGCGCGCGGCGTGGCCTGCGGACAAACCGATGGGGGTGCGCATCTCCGCGCATGACTGGGCGCTGGGCGGCAATACGGCCGACGACGCGGTGGCCATGGCCAGACTGTTCCAGGCCGCAGGTGCAGATTTTATCGACGTGTCCAGCGGCCAGACGACTCGCGCAGCCAGGCCGGTGTATGGCCGCATGTACCAAACCCCGTTTGCAGACCGCGTTCGCAATGAAGCGGGTATCAGGACGATTGCGGTGGGCGCGATTACTGAAGGCGACCAGGCCAACAGCATCATCGCCGCAGGCCGCGCGGACCTGTGCGCCATCGGCCGGCCGCACCTGACGGACCCGGCATGGACGCTGCATGAAGCCGCCAAGCTGCAAAGCCGAGACATAGTGTGGCCGCGCCCGTATGAGAACGGGCGAGACCAGTCATACCGCGATATTTTCAAACAACATAAGCTATAGCCAGCTAATATATTGCGCAAGCAGCTACTTTAAATATAGCATTAAGGATCCTCCATTGACCATCGACGCCCGCTCCCATGCTGACCACGCTGGCGCACTGCGCCTGTGGTTGCGCCTGCTGACCTGCACACAACTGGTGGAACGCGAAGTGCGCAGCGCCCTGCGTGCGCAGTTTGACACTACCTTGCCACGGTTTGATTTAATGGCCCAACTTGAACGCTCGCCCGAGGGCCTGAAGATGAACGAGCTGTCGCGCCGCATGATGGTGACCGGCGGTAACGTGACGGGTATCACCGACCAGCTGGTGGCCGAGGGTTTGGTAGAGCGCGTGGCGGTAGACGGCGACCGACGAGCCTTCCTGGTGCGGTTGACCAAGGCGGGCCAGGGCAGTTTTGCAGAGATGGCGCATGCGCATGAGGGCTGGATTGTGCAGGCCTTTGGCGACCTGTCAGACAAGGACATGGCAACGCTGCACAAGCTACTGGGCCGCGTGAAGGAAACCGCCACCACCATGGAACTGGCGAACCCCACCCCAGCATGATCCCCAGCGGCACCGCGAAAAATTCAACCCCATCAACCGGCTTCCTGACTCCTGTTTCCTTACTCCTTACTCCTGAATCCTGAATCCTCATGCCTTGACCCATGAAACACTACATCACCTCCAGCAACCCGATGCACGCGCAGTTTGCGCCTTGCGCCGCCTACCAGGCTAGCCACTTTGCCTACACCTACAGCGCAGGCGTAGCCACGGTCACGCTGAACCGCCCCGAGCGCAAAAACCCCCTCACTTTTGACAGCTACGCTGAACTGCGCGACTTGTTCCACGCGCTACGCTACGCTACCGATGTGAGGGCAGTAGTGCTGACCGGTGCGGGCGGCAACTTTTGTAGCGGGGGTGATGTGCACGAGATCATCGGACCGCTGACGAAGATGAGCATGCCCGAGCAGCTTGAGTTCACCCGTATGACAGGCGATTTGGTCAAATCTATAAAGACCTGTCCCCAGCCGGTGATCGCTGCCATAGACGGTGTGTGCGCGGGCGCGGGCGCGATGATGGCACTGGCCGCTGATCTGCGCCTGGGCACGCTCAACGCCAAAACCGCCTACCTCTTCACCCGCGTCGGCCTGGCGGGTGCCGACATGGGGGCCTGCGCCCTGCTCCCGCGCCTGATCGGTCAAGGCCGCGCCGCCGAACTGCTGTTGACCGGCCGCACGATGACGGCGCAAGAGGGATTGGCCTGGGGATTTTTCAACACCCTGCATGACGCGGCTGAACTGCTGCCCAACGCCCAGGCGATGGCGCAGGACTTGGCTGACGGCCCCAGCTTTGCCCACAGCATGACCAAAACCATGCTGCACCAAGAATGGTCGATGAGCATAGACCAGGCCATAGAGGCCGAGGCACAGGCTCAGGCCATCTGCATGCAGACACAAGACTTTAAACGCGCTTACGAGGCTTTTACCGCCAGGCAAAAGCCTGTATTCAACGGCGATTGAGTGCCATGACTTCCCCAACGGTTCCTGCCACTCACCGCCATCGCGCTGCGCTTGACCCACGCGCCCTGGTGGTCTTGCGAGAAAATCTGGCTTTTCACTCTCCTTTGGCTGACTTTGCTTTTGCCATGCAGGGCTTGGGTCGCGGCGGCAGCATCAGCCAAAATGACTGCCACCGAGAACGCCAGCAAAGTGATAGACATGGCGCTGCCGAGGTTCAGCGACTCATCTTGGGTAAATCCGTATTGGCGGGGGTACCATGAACGCTGCAAAAACCTCTGCCCGTGCAAGCCCCACGATCCGGTCTGCGCATATCGACCGCTTTGTGATTGACCGCCTGCCGCCCCTTGCACAGCGGGCGCAGACGTACTACGACGCACCTGGCCCGGGCACTTTGGCACATGCCAACGTGGTCGGCGCTTTGTTGGACAGCGCCATCGCGCACAAGGGCTGGGGAGCGCATGCGCTGCTGCGCTCGTCCCACATCACGCTGGGGTTTGCACAGGTACAGGACCGCGTGAACCGTATCGCGCAGGTGCTGACGCAGGATCTGCACCTTGTACCAGGTAACCGCGTGCTGCTGCGCGGGGGCAACTCTATTGGCATGGCACTGTCGTGGTTGGCGGTTGTCAAGGCGGGCATGGTCGCCGTGGCCACCATGCCTCTGTTGCGTGCCAAAGAACTGGGCTGTATCATTGAGAAAGCACAACCCACAGTGGCCTTGTGCGATGCCAAGCTACTGGACGAGCTGGCTAAGGCGCAACAGCAGCACGCTGCGCTGCACACCATCGTGCCCTTTAACCTGCTGGACAACCCGCAGGGTTTGGCCTCGCGCGCAGCGCTGAAAGACGGTGTTTTTCCCGCTTGCCCGACCGCAGCGGATGACCCTGCCATGATGGCATTTACCTCCGGCACCACAGGTCAACCCAAGGCCGTAGTGCACACGCACCGTGACATCTTGGCGGCGTGTGAGGCTTGGCCGCGCCACGTGCTGCGTGCGCAGCCCGGTGACATCGTGGTGGGCTCGCCGCCACTGGCTTTTACCTTTGGGTTAGGCGGTTTGCTTGTCTTCCCGATGTGGGCGGGTTGCTCGGTACATTTTGCAGATGCACCCTACACACCCGAGAGCCTGGTGGACACCATTCGCAACGTGGGGGCCACCATTTGCTACACCGCGCCCACTTTTTACCGTCAGATGGCTGATTTTGCCCGGGCCAAAGGAGTGCCTAATCTGCACACCAGTGTGAGCGCTGGCGAGGCCCTGCCTGATGCCACTCGCGTACTGTGGAAAGAGGCCACTGGCCTGGATATGTTGGACGGCATTGGCGCTACGGAGATGTTCCACATCTTCATCTCATCGCCGGGCGCACTGGTGGATGCCAAGCGCGGTTCCTTGGCGCATCTGGGTATCACTGGCACGCCCATTGGCAAAGTCGTGCCTGGCTATGCCGCCAAAGTGGTAGATTCCTGCGGCCACGAGCTGCCATGCGGGAGTATTGGCAAGTTGGCTGTCGTTGGTCCAACCTCCTGCAAATATCTAGATGACGCTCGCCAAGGGGACTATGTCAAAGACGGTTGGAACTACCCAGGCGATGCCTTCCTGCAAGATGCAGATGGCTATTTTTTCTACCACTCACGCGCAGATGACATGATCATCAGTGCGGGTTACAACATCAGCGGCCCAGAGGTGGAGGACTGCTTGCTCAAGCACCCGGCAGTGGCTCAGTGCGGCGTGATTGGCCAGCCCGACCCAGAACGTGGGATGGTGGTGAAGGCATTTTGCGTGCTCAACGCTGGCGTTCACGCCAACGCTGGGATGGCCTTGTCATTGCAAGATCATGTGAAGTCGCATTTGGCACCTTACAAATATCCACGCGAGATTGCATTCGTAAGCACTTTGCCGCGCACCGAAACTGGCAAACTACAGCGCTATAAATTGCGCACTGAAGGTCAGCTAACCTCCTCGTCCTCAGCCGTCGCAACGCAAGCGTCCAGCTAATTGCCGGCACACTACTGGTGGACACAATGATGCTGAACAGACTTCACCCCCCCAGCTGGGCACAACCAAAAGGCTACGCCAACGGCATCAGTGCACGGGGAACTATGGTGTTTGTAGGCGGCCAGATTGGCTGGAATGCACAGCAGCAGTTTGAAAGCGATGACTTTATCGCCCAATGCGCTCAAGCACTGCGCAACGTAGTGTCTGTGCTGCGCGAAGCGCAAGCCGGCCCTGAACACATGGTGCGCATGACCTGGTACATCATGGATCGCAATGAGTACAGCGCGCGCCTGCAAGAGCTGGGCGAGGTCTATCGCAGCGTGATGGGCCGCAATTTCCCCACCATGACGTGCGTAGAAGTGTCAGGGCTTATTGAAGCGCGAGCAAAAATTGAAATCGAGGTGACAGCAGTCTTGCCGTAGAGGTGCAACTGCATTGGGGCGCGGCTAGCACCCCAATGCATTGTTTGAATCATTGCTTGAAAGTAGGACGTGAACGCAGTGCGTTCGCTCGGCCCGCAGGCTCTATCTGATCGAGCCCGATACATCAATAGACACGCGCCGGTCTGGCTGCAAACACTGGATCTGGACTGCTCGCGACGGTGTTGTTGGGCAGTTGGACACCGGTTGACTTTTACCCATACCGCTGACATCCACCTGCGCGGCCCGCACGCCTTGGCTTTCAAGGTAGGCACGCACGCTGGAGGCCCGTCGTGCAGACAGCTCGTTGTTGTGTCCATCTGAACCAAACCGGTCTGTGTGCCCTGCAATTTTGAGCATGGACAATGACTGGTAGGTCTTGAGGCGCTGGACAATCCGCGTCAAATGCTCAATACCGCCTGGCAGCATGTCGCCGATACCCGACTTATTGAACTTGAATAACGTATCACCCAACAAAACAAAACTTTCCCTTGTGACGGTTTGAACAACTGCGGCGGGCTCCGATGCCTTTGCAGCGGCGGTAACTTGGGCTGGGGCTGCGGCTGCGGCTGGCGCGGTGACCACAGCAGCTGGCGCAGCTCTTGACACCAAGGCCGTCTGTGGCGCAGGTACACAGCTTGCTGCTTGTTGCGCAGCACGACGGATACCATCCTCGGCCATCATGATATGGGGTGTTGCAGCACGCCAACCCGTTTGCTGATCGGCATGTCCGGCCCGAACAAGACTGACTTCTGCGCACGCTACGGTTCTTGCATTGCATACCAAGGTGGATTCATTGCCTTTGAATTTCGACAACTCAGCCCACAGATCATCACGTAACCTTGAACTACGGGCAACTAAAGGGGTCTCGTAACCCACTTTGGCGGTCTTACTGCCTTCCAGTGCCGCAATAATATTTTGCGACTCAGTCATTGATTCTTCAATGTAACCGGTTCGATCATTTTCCTGGTACTGGGTTTTTGCAGTGTCTAACCAGCACTGCGCCTTCGCGAGTGAGTAGTTGTTTTGGGCAACTCCAGACTCATTGAGTTTGCGCAAACGCTGCTGCAAATCATCCATCGTTCTGCGATCGCCCAGCGAGCGTGCGTCTGTAATTCTATTTTGCTGCGGCACCACACCCGTTGACTGCGATGCAGCACCAGGTGCCTCGCTTTTATTAGCCATAGATCCACAGCCCAAGAGGGCTAGCGGCACAATTAAAGTCAGTAGTTGTCGCATGGCGAACCTCATCATGGTTTGGCAGGTGCTGCACCGGTGCCGATGGCCGGCGAAGCTGTAGGACTCAGAGTACGATTAACTCTGGCATCGTCCCGTTTAAACAAGTCTTCGTCAAACTTATAGCGAACTCCCAAAACCCATCCTCGGTTGGTGTAGTCACTACCTGTCAAATCATCATCACGGAAGCCGCGCCAGTTATATCCAAGGGTGACCAGCATGTTGTCCATTAAGGTATAGCCTACTTCCAAGCCATAGCCATATTGCCGAGCCCCTCCAGAACCGGCCAACAATGTGGTGATGCCACCCACCGACCAACGATTGGTCACGTCATAGGTTACCCGTGCACCAAGTAACGAGGCGCGATAGGAGTCGTTCACCGATCCGAGCAGCAATTCGTTCACCTGCTTGGTCGCAAAACGGCCCGATACAAACCATGGACGCGATGGGTGGTAGTTGCCACGCAAGCTTACGATATTGGTGGCATTTTGTTTGTCTGCACTCGATTCAGACTTTCGCTCGTACAAACCAAGTGCATCGAATTTATTATTGTCCACAGGACGGTAGGCAAAACCCAACTGAAAACGATTTTGACGGGTGTCGGGTGTCGCGCCACGGGGGTTGATTAAATTGAAGTGCTCACGTCCGACAAAGGTCCAATTGCGATCCAGCTTACGCGCGATACCCGCTGTCAATAACCAATTGGTGTTGGCCGAGTCTTCGCGCCACTCAACACGGCCCGAACCCTTCCATAGCTCACTGCCTGTGTACTCTGCACCCAAACCTAAGGCCGTACTATCCCCAGCGGTGCTATTTACGCGCTCCGCATTGGTAAGCAGGCGCAAGCCCTCAGCCACATTCCAGGCGTTGCGTAACCCAATCGCATTTTGCACAGACTTACCCGAACTGCTGTCCGTCAAGCGGTACTCGTTGTACAAAGTACCGTCTTGCATGTACTGCGTATCTGCGCCCAACACAAAGGCGCGGGTTAACGGCCCCGTTCCCAATCCATAGGCAGCACCGTATTCGTGACTGTATTCGTAGCGCGAGTAAAGGCGCGTTTTGTCTGCCACGCGCCAATCCGCACCAAAACGGTACAAGTTATTGCTCTTGTCGCCACCGATTTCACGCTGCACTTCGCCGGTGAAGTTAAGGGTGTCTGTAGCAGCATACTTGGCACCCAGCTTGATGGTATTGCCTGAATCGGTACCACTGATATGCTGCGCCTCTACGTCGATGGTTAACTTGTCCGTGGCCTTGAAGCCTACACGGCCAAAGACCGCATTTCGGTCCAATCCAACAGCGGCGGGGGCGGTCGTAGCAGGTGCAATTGCGGCGCACACCACTGGCAAGCCAGTAGCAGGATCAATTTGTTGGTTGCCTACCTGGCTAATGCCATAACCAGTGTTGTAACCATTCACTCCACCAGTGTAAGTGGCAGCACTTGTCGCCAAACAATTGGACGTACTTTGCAGGTTCTGACTGACAGCGTTTTGCTGTACATGCCGAACACCGGCACCCACCGTTAAACGATCTGTCAATTTTAAGTCGCCCGCCAAAGATGCCGAATCGCTTTTGCTACCCAGCACCCGATCTTCAGATCGCTTGCCGTCTACAGTAATGGTTACACGCTCGGTAGCTTTGTAATTCAATGCGCCACCAAGCCCCTGTTGACCTCCGGTCACACCACTCGATGCGTTGTTAAACTCATTAGCGGCACGCATCACGTAGGCGTTAGCTCTCAGGGCCTCATCTGAATGGCGAATCTCCAACCGAGTGGCGGTGCCGTCAAAAGTCCCGCTCTTGTTGGCGAAGTTAGCACTGTTATTGGTATTGAAACCGTTTGCATTGGTGTTAACTACGCTGCTCGAACGTGCGATCTCACCGAGCAGCTCGGTATTTTTAGTGAGCTTCAATATCAGGTTTGCACCCGCCACTGTTTGGGGGGCAGCGGGATTATTATCCTTGGCAGCCGAAACTCCCAAGGTAATGTTCTCGGTGATCTTTAAACGGATATCACCACCATAGACGGAATAGCGATCTCCCCCTTGGTCAACCTCGTACGTAACGCGAATAGATACTGGATTGAGCTGGTCATCAATACTGGGAACTGGCGAACGAAACAATATCTGGCCGTTAAACGGCTCAAATTCATAGTCTGTGCCGCGTGTCAAAGCCGTCGTTTTCAGAATAATAGAGGTTTGATTTCGGCTACGAACCACAATCTCAATCTTCTCACTGCCTTTGATTCCGTTCGGGTTGGATACTGAATACGGACCCGAAACGCCTCGGGCTGGAAACTCATCCACTACCTGCTTAAAGCTTTGCTGTGCGACAAACGCATTGGCAACTACATTGCCTTCTTCGTAGTGTCCACGCAATCCGGGTAAGGACCGGTTGTATTGGCCCAAAGAACGCGCCGGATTATTGTCATTGGTGGTGTAGTCACCGTAGAGCAAAAAGCTTCTATTCTTGTCCAGTCGAACGTAAAGCTTACCTGAGCTTTGTGCATCAAATCCCCGTACACTGGAATCTCCATACACCGGATAAAATGCGTTGGGGTCGATCGAATCGAATAACTGCGGGCGCGTAACTTTATCCGAATCGTACGCCATGGTCAGCAAATAGTCGCCTTTGACCTTGCCTTTGAGGTATATCGCAGCGCGTGCACCGAAATTGGTCTTTCCACCACTGAATTCTTTGGTCAAACCACGCAGCTCGGTGTCAAAACCGTCATTCTCTCTCACCGGTACGATCGCTTTGGGGTCGAACTTATCGGAACGCAAACGACCTTCAATCAAACCTACGGCGATCATCTCGCGCAAGTCCGGCACATAACGCACTGTAACTCGCTCAACCACCCCCCGCACACTCACACGCAGTATCACGGAATCTGGTTGATAAGGAGCAATAAGCTTAAAGCTTAGGGTTCCATCTTTCACTTTGGCCTGCACACCTGGTGTAATGCGGTCAACATCACCTCGATCCGCACCCGATTCAGATGTAAGACGCCCCGGCAACAAAATTCGTGCGCCACCGTTTACTTCGATGGTTACCTCTTGTTCACCTACCAACAACTGTCCCTTTGAATCGAGCAATTGAACGTTTACATCCGTACCGGATATACCATCTGCCAAGATATTGTCCGCAGCAACAATAACTTTAATCTTGTCTACCGATGAGCTAATGCGCTCCAAAAACGAATTGAATGGACGAGTTCCTATCGTGGCTTGCCCACCTGTTTCAAATAAACTTTTGGCATCAGGAACATCAGCACTCGTCGTATTTGCAGCGGGTTGCGCAATTGCAAATCCGCTCAACAAAGCAATAGCCAGTGCAACCGGTGTTTGCTGCAGAAAAGCTCTCCCTGCTGCTAACGAATTTACTTTCAACATCATGGTCGTGCACCTCCGGGCGCTACTGCACCACTGCTAGCTGGTGCAGCAGGCAGCAGACTAGGCAAAATTTGCTGCGGCACATCGCTGGGGCGGTTATCGATTTTGACGTCCTGGCTGAGTTCTTTTTCTGGCGCCAGAACACCGCCCTGAGCGCGGCGCGCTTTTACCTGGTCAAGTACTTCAGGACTGCATGAGCCTTCGATAAAGTCAGCCCGAGCCAGTTCGCCGGCCTTCAAGTCAACAAACAAACTGTCACCCACACCCGCATTGCGGTTGCTGGACGGCTGCAGGCGTGAGCCTTTTGGCAGCGTACTACGATCCACTTTGATCACATGTGTTTGGGGCTTGACACCGCACATGCTGTATTTGCCTTCATTGTCTGTAATTACATAAGAACCGTCCAGCATCACCAGTCTTACGCCTGGAATACCCAGCTCACGTGAACCGCTCTCATTGTTTTGAACGTGGTTACCGTCGCAGTCCACGTAAACCTTGCCGACAATGCAGCCGTCGTTACTAAACACACCACCTTGGACAGTGACTTTGTACTGCGCTGTATTGGAGCGTATGACCGCACCACTTGCACCTGTGAATACTGCGGTAGCGCGGTTAATGCCATCGCCTTGTTGTGCACCTACACCGATGCGTACGTAGTAACTCAATTCCACCGTGCTGTTTCCAGCCACTGTTCCAATCGAGAAAGTCAAAGCACGTCCGACACCGCCCGCTGGATCAGCCAACGTTGCACTATTAAGGCGTGATGTAGCTGGTATATAGCGGAATCCTGCCGGCAACAAGTCTTCAACATTCACGTTGGCAATCGCGGCCGGAGTCGTATTACGAATACGAATGGTGTATCTGACAGAGTCTGCAATTTCAGCAACAGACTTATCACCCACTTTACTGACCAGAATCGCACCTGATGCAATTGGATCTAAAGGTACGTGATTGTGGATAACCCCTGCAGACTGGTTTGCCCCAACTTTAATATCAAAGTCCAGGAAGTATTGTGTTCCAACACCACCAACGGCACCTGCACCATTTACACCCACTGCTGGAGCAGTCGCGTTGGGCTGCACCGCTATCAACGCGACGTTAGTAGGTGGCTGGAACGCGCCGCCAACAACGCTACCTTGGGTTGTACCAGGTGCTACACCGGGTTGCGATACACCACCCTGGCTGGCAGGCGTATTGGTATAGCCTTGTGGCGGCGTGATCTGTAGGCGGTATCGTCCACTTGGTGCAGCTGGCAGTAAGTCAAATTGGTATACACCGCTAGCATCTGTGGTGAGAGTCGAAGAACCTTGCAGTAGATTGGCTCCTGAAACAGCATTTCCATCCGGACCAAGCAAGGTCACAACGGCACCAGCGACTGGCTTACGGGTAACTGAGTCATAGACTACGCCGCTTGGATCTATCGGCAAATTCTGCTCAATGGTGTTGTCACCAGCATAGAGTATGACGCTGTCGATGAGCCCACCAATAATATTGGTACCTGTGACGATGCTGGTAGTGGTACCTACCGATGGGTTTCCATTCTGGGTTGTACGCCCTGCAACTGCGACCGGCCCTTGGTTAAATGGCGTAGACACGATCACTTGACCCGCTGGGTTCTTAAAGCGGACGGAATACCCGCCGCCTGGTGTTTGTCCACTAATGGTGTAGCGTCCATCCGCTCCAGTGGTTGCAGTGCCCACTACCGTTGTACCTTGTAACAATTCGACTTTCCAGCCGGACAGGTCTTGATCTACACCGTTGGTGTACGCCTTGTCACTATTGGTATCTAGCCAGACGCGACCCGACAGACTTGCGTTGAATACCTTGATAACCGTAGTTGTTCCAACTGATAGATTGTTCGCTAAATTGGTGTCAGCTATGGTGGTCGTGACAGCTGCGCTCCAGGTCATGGTCGCGGTCTGGGCAGATGGAACAGTATAGGAGACAACCGACACAGTACTACTGCCAGCGTTGAGACTGCCAACTGCTATGGAAACAGTTACGCCGTTTGGCAGCGTAACCAGCCCGCTTACACCTTGTGCAGGAACTGAACTGCTATTCGTAAATGTTACTGTCGCACTAATCGTTTGTCCTGGGGAAGCGCTGGTCGGAACGGCGATAGTGACACTGACATCAGTAGCTATGGCGGCGATTCGGGCGGTGGCGCTGTTGTTGGCCAGGGTGGTCTCGGGTACCGTGCTGCCGCTGGCCACGGCCGTGACGGTGGCGCCTACCGTGCCGACGAAGACGCTGATCGGCACGGCGGTGCTGGTGTTGGCACCGACGAAGGTGGTCTGGGTGGCGAGTACGCC